>CAZVPE010000135.1:0-15478 GCA_964628155.1 uncultured Polyangiaceae bacterium
CAGCGATGGCTTTGGCTGCGCTTTCGACCTTCGGAGTACCCACACGGCTCGTCGCGTGGATGATTTGTCGTTGCAGGTTCGATGCGTCGACCACGTCGGCGTCGACGATCCCCAGCGTCCCAACGCCGGCCGCCGCCAAATAGAGCGCGGCGGGGGAGCCCAGGCCTCCGGCGCCGAGCAACAGCACCTTGCTCTGCAAGAGCTTCGCCTGGCCCGTTTCACCCACCTCGGGCAGGAGAATGTGCCGCGAATAGCGCTCGCGTTGACCGTCGGTAAGCTGAGGCGGCGTCTCGGTCGGGTAGCCGAGATCCTTCCAGCGCACGAATCCGGGATTCGCGGTCTCGACATTCGTGTAGCCGAGGTCGTGCAATGCGGCGGCCGCCAATGCGGAGCGCGTGCCGCCCGCGCAGTAGGCGACGATGCGCGCGTTCTTGTCTGGCAGTTTTTGCTCGGCCTGGATCTCGAGGAAACCGCGCGGAAGCGAGAGCGCGCCTGGGATGTAGCCGCCGCGCCACTCATCCTTTTCGCGGACGTCGACGAGGGTTAGCTTTTCGCGGGCGTCGAGGCGCCGCTTGAGCTCCTCCAAGGAGACTTGTTTCGTGCGCTTCCGAATGTCGGCGATGAGATCGGTGTAGGTGGTAGGCATGGCAAAGACCGTTTCGACGGGTAGGTTGGATGCAAATCGGTCACGTTCGGTCGCCCGCGCGAGACGAGCCTCTTACTCCTTAATGGTGCGAGCCTCCAGCACCACTCTCGCGAAAAGGGCCGCTCCTTCGGAGGGGCGGTTTTCCTCCGGCCCCGTGCAAGCCGCGGCGAGCGCGCTCCACGCACGGGCGCTCGGCTCATCCAGGGCGTCGATGGCGTCCTCCAGCACTCGGCCGAACCCGTACACGTCGTCGCGAGGGTCGCTTGGCCGGCCGGCGAGCCGTTCGGGCGACACGTAACCGAGGCTACCGGCCGGACTCGGCTCCCGGGTTCGCCGGGCGATTCCGAAATCGCTGATGAGCGGCGCTCCGGGCCCGCGCAAGAGCACGTTCGCCGGCTTGATGTCGTGGTGAACCCACCCCGCGGCGTGGACGCGCCCGAGTGCAGCGGCGAGCGGCACCACCCAGCGAGCCATCGGCGACAGCAGCTCGGTCTGGCGCGCGCGGAGCAGCGAGCCCAATGCCCCCGAAGGAACCCACTCCAACGCGAGCCACCCGGCGTCCGGGTCCACGTCGAAGACGCGCACGACGCCCGGCCCGGAGAGCGCCGCCGCGACGCGGGCTTCGTGCAACAACTGGGCGCGGTCTCGATCCGGGCGATGATACGTCTTGAGCGCGACACGCCTGCCCAGGGTTCGGTCGATGGCCTCGTGCACGATGCCCGACCCTCCGCGTCCCACCTCCCGTATCCGTTCGAACGGCGAGCCCGGGAGGTCCGGTACGGCGGTCGCCCACGGTCCGGCGCTCGGCCGGCTCAAACCCAGTTGCTCCGCCCATCGTGTGTGCCGATCGCGCGCTCCGGGCCAATCGATGTCGCGCGCGAGGACGCGTTCGACCAGGGCGAGAGCCGCTCCGAGGTCGCCGGCGCCCGCGGACAGATCGGCGCGCAGGACGAGGGCAGGCGACGAGACGGCCCGAGCGGCCACCCGCGCAGCAGAAGCTTTGTCGCCGCGGTCGACGAGCGCCGACGCGATCGCGACGAGCAGGGCGTCCGGCAGCGACGCAGCCGCGTCGAGGGCGAGGAGCCGATCGATCGCGGTCCTCTCGTGGGGCGTCTTCCGGAGCCCGGCAAAGAGTCCCAGCGCTTCGCTCAAATTCGGACCTCCGGGGCCGCCGAACGCCGCGAGTCGCTCGAGATCGGGAGAACTGGATGCCTCGCCCTTCATGCGCCCCGCACTCCGAAAACCGGAGGTTCGCCGCGTTCGGTGCAGATTGCGTCCCCTTCGAGGAGCGTGATGTTCGCCGCCAGCCGAAAGGCCCCCGAAAAGGCGGGTGGGTCGTCGCACGTCGCGAGTTCGACCCAGGCGTCCGGGCCCCGCTCCAACCGCCAGCGGCCCACGCCGAGCACGGCCGGTCCGAGCGGGGCGACGAAGCGGAGGCCGGCCACTTCAATTTCGACCGCGCCCGCGATCTCGCTCGCAGGGCGCACCGAGAGCGGAACGTCGCGCCCGAGACACAGCTCGACGCCGTCGCCTACGAACGCCTCTCCGGACAAGGCCGACCCTCGCAGAGTCGTCGCGTTGCGACTGCCGAGATCGCGCACGACCACCTCTCCGTTGCGCCTGGCGACGGCAAGGTGCGTTCGACTGACGGCCGCAGCGGCGACGACGATCGCGCCGACCGAACTGCCGGGGCGCTCGCCCCCTGCCCCGGGCATCCAATGGCCCGGTGCGCGCCCGATCACGACCTCGTCGCCGAGGGCGATGGAGACGCCGCGTCCGCGCAAGGTCGCATGTACGATGTCGCCCGCGACCCGTCGTCGTTCCACGGATCGTCCTCGCTCGCGGAGCCCCTCGTCCGACGATGCGCGTGCCATCGCCGCTGCGTCCCGCCTCCGACCGCTGGCGGCGAGGAGAGAGACTTCGCTATACGCCCGGCGAAGCGCGATGGCCTCCCGATCCCGCGCCTGCTGCTCGCCGAGAAGTTGGTCGAGCGCGTCCACGTCTCCCGCGCGAGCCAAGGCCCGAGCCTGTCCGTCGAAGTCGCCTGCAAGCGCATGAGCGTCCGCCGCGTGCGCGTGATCGCCGATGGCCTCGAGCTCGGACGCGGCGCGAGCGAGGTCGCGCTGCGACGCCGCGGTCACGGGCGCGACCGCGGCCATGGCGACGATGGCCGACGCGTGCTTGCGCCGAGCGTGGGTGCGCATACTACTTCCGTCGGGGGCTGTCGCCACGGCTTGCAAGTAATGACGGAGGCGCTGCGCCGGGTCGGGCTCGGCGTCGCCGCGGAGCACCATGACGCGGGCCGCTTCGTCCGGCCGGCCGGCGGAAGCGAAAAGCGCGGCCGCTTGGGCCAGTTCGCCTTTCAGTTCCGCGGCGCGCGCCTGCGTGAGTGCGCGCCCTTTTCCGAGCAAGCTTCCGAAGATGCGCGCCATACCTGCCGTAAAGCCTGTTAGTCTGAGCGAGGATGGCCAACAACAATCGGCTCGGTGAGCTACTCGTCCGCGAGAAGCTTATCTCGCTGGCGCAACTCCGGCATGCGCAAGAGGAGCAGCAGAAGTCCGGCCAAAACCTGGGCTACACGCTCGCGAAGCTGGGATACGTGAGCGACGACGAGATCACGAGCTTTCTTTCTCAGCAATACCGAGTCCCCACGGTCAACCTAGAAGAGTACGAGATCGACGCCGAGATCTTGAAGCTCGTCCCCAAAGAGCCGTGCGAGCGACACAAGGTGGTACCGGTTTCGCGGACGGGCAACTCGCTCATCGTCGCGATGGCGGATCCGACGAACCTCAATGCCATCGACGATCTCAAGTTCTTGACTGGCTACAATATCGAGCCGGTCATCTCGAGCGAGACCGCAATCCACAACGCGATCGAGAAGTATTACAACTCCGGCCCCTCGTACGACGAGGTGATGGCCGGGTTCGACGAGCGGGAGATCGAGTTCACGGGCGACGAGGAGGACGTCAACCTCCTCGAGCTGGAGAAGGCGAGCGAGGACGCGCCGGTCGTGCGTCTCGTGAACATGATGCTGCTCAACGCCATCAAGAAGGGCGCGAGCGACATCCACATCGAGCCCTACGAGAAGAAGCTCCGCGTGCGCTATCGCATCGACGGCGTCCTCGCCGAGGAAATGACCCCGCCGCTCAAGCTCAAGAACGCCATCACAAGCCGCATCAAGATCATGGCCTCGCTCGACATCGCCGAGAGGCGCCTCCCTCAGGACGGGCGCATCAAACTCAAGCTCGGCAAGGGTCGCGAGATGGACTTTCGCATCTCGGTGCTCCCGACGATTTGGGGCGAGAAAGTCGTCATGCGGTTGCTCGACAAGGGCAACCTGCAGCTCGACATGACGAAGCTCGGCTTCGACACGAAGCCCCTCGACGACTTCAAGTGGGCGATCAACCAGCCGTGGGGCATGGTGCTCGTCACCGGTCCCACGGGTTCCGGCAAGACCACGACCTTGTATTCCGCTCTGACGGAGCTCAACAAGGTCGGGCACAACATCAGCACCGCGGAAGATCCGGTCGAATACAATCTCCACGGCATCAATCAGGTGCAGATGCACGACGAGATCGGCCTCAACTTCGCAATGGCCCTCCGCGCGTTCCTTCGCCAAGACCCGGACATCATCATGGTCGGCGAGATCCGCGACTTCGAAACCGCCGAGATCGCGGTGAAGGCCGCCCTCACCGGCCACCTCGTGCTCTCCACCCTGCACACGAACGACGCCCCGGCGACGATCTCGCGCCTGCTCAACATGGGCGTCGAGCCGTTCCTCATCACGGCCAGCGTGAACCTCGTGCTCGCCCAGCGCCTGGCCCGCAAGATTTGCTCCGACTGTCGTCAGCAAATTCGCTATGAGCGGAAGATCCTCGAAGACTGCGGGTTTTCGCCCGAGCAAATCGCCCAAGCGAAGTTGGTCAAAGGTGCCGGCTGTCGCACCTGCAACGGCAGCGGCTACAAAGGCCGCATCGCGTTCTACGAAGTGATGCGATTCACCGACAACCTCAAGGAGATGGTGCTCCAGGGCGCTTCGACGGCCGAGCTCAAACTCGGCGCGATCAAGAACGGTATGAGCTCGCTCCGTGCGAGCGGCATCAGGAAAGTCATCGACGGCGTGACCACCCCGGAGGAGGTCATGCGCGTGACGATGGCGGACTAGACCGCCTACCGCCCCCGATAGTGGGATTTGTCACGGGAGCGCGGCGAGGCAGACATTCCCATCGGGCGCCCGAGATGCAGTAAATTCGGAAAGAGGCGCATGACGCAAACGGCCGAGTTCAAAGTCAATCTGCACCAGCTTCTCAAGACGATGATTGAGAAGGGCGCGAGTGACATGCACCTGACGACCGGCACCCCGCCGCTCCTGCGGATCGACGGGAGCATCGTGCCGTTGAAGCTACCGCCGCTCGGCCCCGTCGAGACGAAGCAGCTCTGTTTCTCGGTGCTGACGGAAGAGCAGCGCGCCCATTTCGAAAAACACAGCGAGCTCGACCTGTCGTTCGGCGTGAAGGGCCTCTCCCGGTTTCGCGCGAACGTCTACATGCAGCGGGGGGCCGTGGCCGGCGCTTTCCGCACCATCCCATTCAAGATTCTGAGCTCCGATGAGCTCGGACTACCCCCGATCGTCGCCGATTTCGCCAACAAGCCGAGCGGCCTCATTCTCGTGACCGGGCCGACGGGATCCGGAAAGTCCACGACGCTCGCGGCGATCATCGACAAGATCAACGCCGAGCAGCGGCTGCACATCATCACCGTCGAAGATCCCATCGAGTACCTGCACCCGCACAAGCTCTCGATCGTCAACCAGCGCGAAGTGGGCACGGACACCGATGGCTTCAAGAGCGCGCTGAAATACGTCTTGCGCCAGGACCCGGACGTCGTTCTCGTCGGCGAGATGCGCGACTTCGAGACGATCGAGGCCGCTCTGACGATCAGCGAGACAGGTCACGTCGTCTTCGCGACTCTCCATACGAACAGCGCCGTCTCGACGATCAATCGAATCATCGACGTCTTCCCGCCGCACCAGCAACAGCAGGTCCGATCGAAGCTGTCGTTCGTGCTGCAGGGGGTCATCTCGCAACAGCTTTTGCCGCGCATGGGCGCGCCCGGGCGCGTCCTCGCGCTCGAAGTCCTGGTGCCCAACCAGGCGATCCGAAATCTGATCCGCGAGGACAAGGTCCACCAGATCTACTCGCAGATGCAGGTCGGGCAGGACAAGTTCGGAATGCAGACGCTCAATCAAAGCTTGTACTCGCTTCATCAACGAAGGCTCATTTCCTACGAGGAGGCCATGGGGCGCTCGCTCGAGACCGAAGAGCTGCGGATGATGATGGAGGGCCGGTCGGCCGCACAGGCGGGGGGCAATCCGTCGATGACCAACGTTTCGGTCAAGCGGTAGGTCCGGTTCGGCGGTCTCCCTACTCGTACGTGGCCCCGCGCCTGCCGTGCTCGACTCTTTTGAGGCCAAGCGCGAGCGCGGCGGCGACGAGGTCGGGATCCACGAGGCCGGAAGCGAGGATGTCTTTCACGTAGTCACCGCCTCGCCTCCGATCTTTCATCGCGCCCAGGGCAGAGGCCGCGACGATGCGCGCCTCGAGCGGGGCTCCCGGCGGGGGCGGATCGATCGACGCCGTCCTCGCCCTCGCGCCTTCCGTGTTGCCTCCCGAGGCGACCGCATAAGCGCTGAGCCAGGTCGCGACCGGTCCGAGAACGAGCGGGTAGCGCGCGAGCTGGGACCCGACCTCGCCGCCGCGACCTCTTGCGACCAGAACGTACGCACGCTCCCAGAGAACCCGTGGCGTGACCGTTCCGCGCGCGAGCGCGGTCTGCGAAAGCGCGTCGGCCGCGTCCATACGTCCCTCGTAGCGAGCGAGGCGCGCGAGTCGAAGGGCGCGGAGCGGTTGCGCCTCGCCGTCCTTTCCCCACGTGGACGCGATCTTGTCGGCGGAGGCGAGATCGCCCTGGTCGAGGGCCAGGTCCATGGCCACCAGGCTCGCCCATGGGGCGTCGTCCTCGGCCAGCAGCCGGAGCTTTGCTGCATCCAGATGCAACCGGCCCGAGAGCGCGGCCTCCGCGAGGCCGAGCGCGGCAAAGAACGGTAGCCTGCGCGTGTCGGGCGGAAGGGCTTCGAGCGCGCGAACGACCGCATCGGCATCGGCCCGCTCGTAAGCCGTAGCCGCGCGGACGACGGCCACGTCCGGTGACGCCGGGTCGAGATCTTCGGTCGCCTTCAGCGCTTCGTCGAGCCGGCCGCCGAGCAACGCCACGCGGGCCGCGAGGGCTCTCGCCGGTTCGTAGGCAGCCGAAAGCTGTAGCGCGAGGAGGGCCGCCCTACGCGCGAGCGCCTCGTCCCCGAGCGACAGCGCGATCGTTCCGAGCCACACGGCCGCCCCGGGCGATTCGGCGGCGCCCAGTCCAGTCTGCACCTCGGCCTGCGCGTCGCCGACACCCTTCCGGTCGAAGGCCGAGAGCGCGGCAATCGCGTGGGGAACGAACTTCAACGACGCGGGGAGCTCTCCTTCCCGTTTGGCCACCTGGTCGACCTCGGCCGGCCGGCCGGCGTCCTCTCGTTTGAAATCCCGCCCCCACGCCAGCGCGACGAGCGCCACGGGCTCCGCACGCTCCGGCATGGCGACCCGCAGCGCACGCGCAAGACGCATCGCCTCTTGCGTATCGCCGTCGATCGCGGTCGCGCGCGCGAGAGCGGTCTTGGCCGGAAAGAGCTCAGGGTCGAGCTTCGCTGCCGCGGCGTAGCGGTCACGCGCGCGCCCGTCGCCGGCGCGTTCGAGCGCCGCTCCGGCCACCAGCTGGTACCACGCGTCGTCCTTCGCCGTTCGTTCCCATTGCGCCAGAGCCGCCGCCGCGCCCGCGGTGTCGCCCGGAAAAAGAAACGAGGCGACGTGCGCAAACGCGTACTTCTGTTCTGGCACGCCGAGTTCCTTTGCCCGTGCCATCGCGTCTTCGAAGGCGACATCGGCGCCGCTCGTGACGAGTCCGGTCAATGCACGCTCTCTCGCCCAGTCGAGCGCGGCGCGCGGGCTGCGCGATTCGAGCGCGAACGCCTGCGCCAGCGACTTCTCCATCGACGACAAGGAGTCGGGCTTCGCGGCGTGGAGCTGCGCTTCGACCGTGGTCAGCAGAGCCTCCGCCTGCAGGTGCTCGACCTCGCGCTTGTGCCGGTAGAACAAATAGATGCCGGCGCTGGCCACGAGGAAGAGCACCATGCCGGCGATGAGCGCAGGAGCGCCTTTTCGCTTCGGACCGCGCGCGGCGCTGTCCCAGCCGGCGACCGGGCCCTCGATTCCGATGGGAGGCTCGAACACTCCGGCGAGGGCGAGCGCGTCGAGCACGTCCCGCGGGTGAGGTACGAGGACCTGCCCGTTCGACGAAGCACCGCCGGAAGCGGAGAGCGTGGGCCGGGCCGCGACGGCGCCATTGCGCTGCGGGGGAAGCGGCTTCCGGGCCCGATGGAGCGCGGCGTCGACGTGCTTGGCGATCGGGGGAGCCGTCGGCACGGGAGCCGGGATCGCCGTGTCGATCTCGCCGGTATCGACGGGTTCGATCATGTGCGTTGCGGTCTCTTCGCCGTCGGCTTCGGACACGAAGCGCGGGAGCGAACCGCTGAGCCGAGTATGCCCCGCGGCGCGCGCCACCTCCGCCGCCACGGCGCTCGCGCCCGACGCCGCCTGCAACGCTCGACACGAGCGAGCCCGATCGAGCCAAGCGCTGGCGCCTCCGTCGCGGTCGCCGAGCTGTACCGACCGCTCCAGCACTTTCTCGGCGCGCTCCGCGTCGCCCCGTCGCAAGAGCACTTCGCCGAGCCAGCGGTACACTCTGCCGTCGCGCGGCGCGGTCTTGCCCGCGGCGACGAGCACCGCTTGGGCGTCCATGAAGCGGCTGGCCTCGATGTACATCCGCGCCACCGAGACCAACACCGATACGTCGCCCGCGAGCCGCTCTTTGGCGAACTCGCCCACTTGCTGCACGAGCGCGACGCGCGGATTCTCACGGAGCGCTTCGCAGAGTGCGACCGTCGTTGCCGAGCTCGGGTTCTGTTTCCAGCGTTGGACCAGGTCTTCGATCATGTCGCCCATGCGCAGCGGATTGTCGTGCCCTGCTTTCACCGCGAACTACCCCCACATGATTGTCCAATGTTCGGACCCTCGACGCGAGACAAACAACGCGTGCGCCCACGCAAGTGTGGGTGAGAGCGGGATGCTCTGCGACGGAGCGAACGAGCCGTCCGCTCGGAGCGGAACATGCCCTTGCCTCGTACCCCGACTCCAAATCGGCGAGACGCGCGGGGGGGGAATGACATCTCATAGGGCGATGCTCGACCTCTATACCTGGTACACGCCGAACGGAAAGAAAGTGCCCATTCTGCTCGCCGAGCTCGGTTGGTCATACGACCTTCATCTCGTGAATCTCGGCGCGAATGACCAAAAGAAACCGGCTTATCTCGCAATCAATCCGAATGGAAAGATTCCGGCGCTCGTCGACACCGAGGGCGCGAACGCCGAGCTCGTCGTCGTGTTCGAGTCCGGAGCGATATTGCAATACTTGGCGAACAAGGCCGGGAAGTTCTTGCCGAAGGAGGAGCCCGGCCGGTCGGAAGTGCTCTCCTGGCTCTACTGGCAGGTTGGGGGCCCGGGGCCGTTCTTCGGGCAGATGATGGCCTTCGGGCGGCAAGAGCCTCGAGACGAGGGAGCTTTCGAAAAGTTCTTCGGCGAGTCCAAACGCCTCGTCGGCGTCCTCGACGCGCGCTTGCGCGACCGTCAGTGGATCGCGGGCGAGTACTCGATCGCCGACATCGCCAGTTACCCATGGTTCGCCGCCGCGGCGGACCTGCATCCGCAGGTGCTCGAAGGGGCCGACGCCGTCCGCAAGTGGATGACCCGGATGGAGGGTCGTCCGGCCGTGCAGACGGGAATGAGTTTCGGGAAGTGAGCGACCTCCACGCCCACGCTTCCGAGGGGAACCCGCCACGCGGGTTCAGCCCCCGCTATTGGGAAGCTTCGGGAGCGCGAGTCCGAGCTCCTTCATGACGAGCTGGAGGTCTTCCCATACCTGACGCTTCGCCTCCGCCTGCTGTGGCCCGGGGCGCAGAAGATACGACGGGTGGAAGGTCGGCATGACGAGTGTGCGGCCTCGATAAAGCTTCCATTGGCCGCGAACCTTGGTGATCCCGGCCTTCGTGTCGAGAAGCGCCACGACCGACGTATTGCCGAGCGCCACGATGACCCGCGGGCGTACGAGCGCCAGCTGCTCGTGCAAGTAAGGAATGCACGTCGCGATCTCGTCGGGTTCCGGTCGCCGGTTTTCGGGTGGCCGGCACTTGATGATGTTGCAGACGTAGGTGTCCTTCTCCGGCAGGAGTCCCATGGCCGCGATCATCCGATCGAGGAGCTGGCCGGCGCGGCCGACGAACGGCAGGCCCTGCGCGTCTTCGTCCGCGCCCGGCGCTTCGCCGACGAAGCAGAGCTGCGCCTCGGGATTCCCGCGGGCAAATACCGTTTGGGTGCGCGTGGCCGCGAGTCCGCACTTGTGACATCCGGCTACTTCCGCCGCGAGTCGAGGGAGTCGAACGTGGCCAGCCACGCTCGCGCTCGAAGCGGTCGCCGGCGTCGCCGCGGGCGCCGGAGGGTCGTCCGGCGTCGGACCAGTCGCCGAGGCCAGAGGCGCGAGGGCGGCAGGGGGCGCGATCGGCGCGGAGGTCGAGAGCGCGACGGGGCGACGGGGAAACCCGGTGGCTCCCGTTTCCCCCTGCCACTCGAGGTACGCGCGAAGGGATGCCGCCAATCCTGCGAGTTCGGCTCGTGGGGCGTCCGCCATGACGATTCGTTCTACGAGCCTCAGCGCGTGAAGTGAACCCGGATGTTGATCGTACCGGCGATGGGGGTGCCGTCGTGGTCGCGGGCCGCCACGTAGACCTTCGACAACGCGCACTTGCGTGCCTCGCGCCCGAAGCCGTTGCCCGGGTCGCTCGAGACGCGCACGTCGGAAGGCCGACCGTCCGAGCGCACTTCGATGCGGACGGGTACGAACTCGTCGTCGATCTGGGCGGTGTCGGCCTCGGCGGGCCATGGGCACTGCCAGTCGGCGCTCCCGACGGACGCCGGACGCGCGAGGTCGGGGCCGGCCACCTTGGGAGACGGCCGGGAGGGCCCGGTCCCCCCCGGAACACCACCGGCGGCGGGCATGGTGTGGACCGCGTTGGCGTTGGTGCCCGTCGCGGAGGTAAAGCCCCCCGCGTAACTGTCGGCCGTGCCCTGCACGATTGTGTTGGCCGTCAGATCGACCGGTTCGTTCGGATCGGGCTCGCGCGCGAGAACCTTCGCGGCCTGCGCGGGCGCTGGAGGGGGCGGTGCCTCGCGCGCCCGGGGCGGCGGGGCAACGACGGGCTCGGACTTCGGCTGCTCGGGTTCCGGCGGAGGAGGAGGCGGCGGCTGGTCTTCCTTGATGACGTCTATCTCGTCGGGCGGGGCCCCCGCCGCGCGGGGCTGCATCGAGTGAATCCAGGCGACGACGCTGGTAAGGGCCATCAAGCCCACGAGCAGCAGCGTCGACCCGGAAGTGAATCCGAACCAGGCGCCCAGGGTCGACGTCTTCGCGTCGAGCCCGAGCACTTTGCTCATCGGGTCGTCGTAAAGAGCCATGGCGCCGCCTGCGCTCGCGAACGGAGCCACCGGAGGTCCGCCGTTCTTCGGTATTTCCCTCTCGCTTCTGCCCTGCATTGCGGTCGTCTCAATGCTGCGGTGCCAGCGGCGCCGGCGTCACACCGAATGCGATCTTGCTCACGTGAGCCTGCTTTAGCAGATCGAGCACGTGAATTACGCGCCCGTGCGTCACCGCGGAATCCGCTTTGATGACCACGCGGAGGTCCGGGTGCTGCGCTTGCGCCTCGCGCGCGAGCGGCAAGATCTCTTCGTCGCTGGCGATCGGCTTGCCGTCGACGACCGCCCGCCCGTCGAGCGCGAGGATGATGCTGAAGACGATCTGCACGTCGCTCGTCCCGGTCGCGGCCTTGGGCAAATCGAGCGGCACGGTCTGATTGAGCACGATCTTCGTCGTCACCATGAAAATGATGAGGAGCACGAGGGTGATGTCGACCAACGGAGTGACGTTGATGCCCGTGATGGCGTCGTCGGCCTCTTGCGCGCCGCCCGCCATGTCAATTCCTCTCCGACGCGTCGGACTTGTCTCCCTTGCCTCGGCCCGAAGCGCTGGAATCGCCCGCGCGCTCGCCCCTGGATGGTTCGCCAGGACCCGCGGCAAGCGGAGCCGCCTTGAGGTGGGCGAGGAGGACATGGCCGAGCGCCTCGGTATTCGCGACGGTGCCCCGCACGACCCGCTGGAACGCATTGAAGGCCGCAACCGCCGGAATCGCGATTAGAATCCCGATCGCGGTTGCCACGAGGGCCTCGGAAATGCGCGCCATGACGGCCTCCGGCGCAAGCTGCGTCGACCCGCCTGAAGCCGCCATCTTCACTTTGCTGAGCTCGTCGAACGCGGCAACGATTCCGATGACCGTTCCGAGCAGGCCGATGAACGGGGCGTTATTCCCGAGTGTTCCGAGGAACGCGAGGCGCTTTTCCAACTTCAAGCGCTGGAGCGCGCTGGCGCCGTCCATCGCCTCCTCTGCGGAGGCGACGCCCCTGTCCGCCTCCACGAGGCCCGCGATGACGACCGCGGCCTCCGCGCTCCGCGACTCCTCCAGCCGGCGACGCGCTCCGTCCAAGTCGTTGCTTCGAAGTAGCCTCCCGAGGTCGCGCATCAAGTCGTCGATGTTGTCGCGCAGCGACCAATAGAGCCACGCGCGTTCGAGCATGATGGCGAGCGATACGACGCTCAGCAGCAGCATGAGAAGGAGGATCCACCCCGTGCCAAGCCCGACCATCGCGCTCTTCACGCGTTCGATGAGAGAATTCATGTAGATTCGTCCTGTGACTGTGACGATGCCTCCGTGGGCTCGTCCGTTTCGTCGACGGTCAGGGCAGCACCGAGGACGGTCGTGGCGTAGCCCCCCTTCGGTAGCACGAAGTAAACCCGAACGCTGGCCGCTCGATGCCCGGAATCGTCTTCGACGATCTCCCAGCGCATGTCCTCTACCCAGAGTCGCAGCGAACGGCGACTCCCCTCCCCGAAGCGCCGCGTGCTGGCGAGATCGAACCCGTCTCCGAGCTGCGCGGCGGCGATCCGGCGCTCGAGCTCGCCGGGCGCTCCGTCGGGCCAGCGCATCCTGGCCCCGATGATGGGCCCCGTCGGCGACACTTCGCCCCGCGCGGCGCGCTCTCCGTCCGTCTGAACAGCCGCGCAGACGAAAAGGCCACCGGACGTACGAAGTTTTAACAGGTCCCCCTCGACGGGCGTCGCCCAAGTCGAGTCTCGGACTCGCGCATCGAGCACCTCGTTGAAGACCGCTGACTGGAGCGACGACCAGAGAAGCCGGCGCATTCGCGGATCGCGAGGGCCCTTGTCTTCGCCGCGCAGCCACGCGAGCGCTCGCCGCGCGTTGTTCCCCTCGACTCCGAACCGCTGCGACCCGAACGCGTTCGGCACTCCGATGCGTGCCACCCGATCGAGGGCCGCCGTCACTTCGCCGAGCCGATCCCGCGCGACGTCTCGCACCGTGATTTCGAAGCGGTTTCCCTCGAGGTGTCCGGGTTTGAGTTTGTTGCCGTGGGGGGCCGCCTCGTGGACGACGATCCCGTCGACCTCGAGCGAGAGGGCCCGGGCCGCGACGGTTCTCGCGTCGACGCCGCGCGGGGCGTGGAGCGATATCGTCTGCGTGGCGACGGCGCGCTTGTCTTTCATGCCGGCGAAGCCGACCTCGCGCGGATCGCAATCGAGCGCCCGGGCGAAGGCCCGTACCGCATCGAGCGTCGTCGTGTCGCGCTTCGTGAAGCGGACGAAAACGTGCTCGCCTGCGCCGCTCGGCGCGTAGGCCGGGATTTCTTCGACGACGAAATCCTCGGGGCGCTGCTTCAGGCGACCGCGCGGCAGTTCGAGCATAACGGAGGCGCCAAGGGTAGTCGCGAACGCGACTTCGTCGAGCCGGAAAAAGCGGATCAATCCGAAGCGCGTTCGAGCTCGTGCGCCATCTCGTCTCGCGGGCTGCGAAAGTGCTGCTGCGGGGAATAAAGAAGAAAGTTCGACACTCTCGAGGTGTAGAGGCAGGCGTAGTCCTCGACCTGTGAGCCGAAGCTCGATTCTTCGTTCTCCTCTTTGAGGAGAGACCCCCAGAACGGGTGGAACCTCTGGTCGATGCGGCGCTCAATCGCCTGAAGCTCTCCGTCGACCAGGCGGAGTCGCCCGCGAACCCGATCGATTGCGCGCTTGATGCGACTGCGCTCGACCTCGGCCCCGTCCGCGTGCGCGCCGTTCGTCTTGGCCGGCGGGTGCTCGATACGGCGCGAGATCTCCTTGTACCGACTTTGGTAAAATCGGAGCTCGTCCTCGAGCCGGTCGCGGGCATCCTCGAGGTGTTCGGCTCGGGAAATGTCCTCCCGGCACGTGTCGTGGGCATTCACCTCGCCTTCGAGCTCCTGAATGATCATGGCGGTTCGCCACGCGCTTTCCTTCTTGCTGCGAAGGATGTCGCCGTAGATGTGGTCGCCGACGTAGAGGACTTCGTCGCCGACCGCGCCGAGTGCCGCCTCGAGGTCTTGGAGGTTGCCACCTTCGTAGATCTTGCCGCGTTCGAGCGGCAGGCTCGCCGGAACGAGTTCTCCCCCGTCGTGTTCTAGGAGCGGGCGCCGCTCCTGGAAGAACGCAGGCTTCATGGCCGCGGCGATGACGACGTCGAAGTAATTCCGCCAGTGTGGGTATTCGGGCATCGCGCCATCGAGCAGGTAGGTCATCATCTTGTCGGTGTACGGCCAGCGCGAGTTCGTCAGGAGAAAGAGGCGCTTGCCCGCGCTCCGCAGCTTGTGCAGCGTCGGCGCGAGCTCCGGGTCTTTGTGCACGAAGCGGGTGAAGTCCGCCGCGACCGTCTCGAGGATCGTCCCGTCGCGGTGAGCCTCGTCGATGCACTCCCGAATGTCGGTGAACGTCTTTGCAAAGTCGATGGCGAGCCCCCGCTGCTCCATCGCTTCCACGAGGGCCGCGTAGAGAGTCGCCTCGCTGAGCGCGTAGAGCGTGTCGATCCAGTGGTATCGCGGCGTCGCCGGGCGAATCTTCTTCGAGTGATAGAGTTGCCGCAGCTCGTCTTTCGCGAGCTCGCGAAGGCCGTGGTACCCCTTGGTGACGAACTTGTGGCAGTTCATCTTCAAGATGTGACCGAACCGTTTGTCGATCAGCAGCCCGCGTACGGGAAACGCCGTTTGATAGGGGATGGATCGAACGAATTCGGGGTAACCGCGCTCGACGAGCTTCGCGATGGTCGCTCGAATCGAGAGCTCGTCCATCTCCTGCTGGTTGTAGATGGCCAGCGTGTAGTCCATGTCGAATCCGACCCACGAGATGCCGCTCATCCGCAGGTTCCGGTTGCTGAAGATGCGCCGCTGGCGCGGGATGCCGTGGGCGTGAGGTCGCGCGAGGAACTCGTCGATCGGCAGCGAGAGCTGAACGGGATTCACTGCGCCTTTGGCCCACTCGCGCGGGACCCGCCCGCACGCTATTCAATCTCCCACGGCGAGTCCGACCGCGCAATCGAAGGGCCACCTCGAGCGTTCTCGCGCGATGGGGATAGAACCGCCAGGGACGCCAGGCACGCGAGTTCCCTAGTGCACGGCCGAGACAGAGGTGCCCTAGAAACCTGGCGATTTTCGCCGAGAGCGAGCGAGGCCGGTGGCGAGCGCGCGGAGCCTACTTCTGTAGGCGAGCACG
>CAZVPE010000136.1:0-15473 GCA_964628155.1 uncultured Polyangiaceae bacterium
CGAGACCCGCAGACACCCCTCTCCGCTTGCGGAGAGGGGCCGGGGGTGAGGTTCTGGGGGCCGCGAGGCAAAGGGGGCGCCCGGCGGGGGGCTTCTCTCGAAGGGCGTGCGCCGCCAACGGGTCGTCGTCGTCAACCGGTTGGCGCTCGATCGGCGTCAGGTCGGGACGGCTCCCGCGCCGATTCGCGAGGGCGCTGTCAGACGCTTCACCGCTTTCTTCCAGTCATCGTCCAGACCTTCGACCGGAATCAATCCCGTGAAGGGGCATTCTCTGGGCACACAGAGAATGTTGGCTTGGGGCTGGTAGCGCCCAAATACGTTGTCGTTGTTCGCGAAGAAGTTCTTCGGGTTGTAATAGTCCGCAACCTGCCAAAAGGCCTTGTATCCGATGGCGTCGACCGCCTCGAGCAGCTCGCGTGAGCGCTCGACGGTATCGTTCTCGAGGAAGAGCGCCGGTCGGCACCTCGCGATGGTCTCTTTCGCACCTGCGATGACCTTCGCCTCCATTCCCTCGACGTCGACTTTGATGAGCGTGCAGCGACGGAGCCCGAGCTCGTCGATGGGAACCACGTCCACCACCTCGCCCATGCCGTCGCCCGAAGGCGTCACGGCGCCGAAGTTGAAGGCTTGACGTGGATTCACCATTGGAAACTTGAGCTGTTCCCGCTTTTCGCCCACTGCGGCGCAGAAGCAGGTGACGTTCGTCAGGCCATTGAGCGCGACATTTCCACACAGCGTTTGGAAGACCAGGCGCTGGGGCTCGAACGCCACCACGACACCCGTTTCGGTCACTTTCTTGGCGAAGAAGATCGCGTGCGTGCCGATGTTCGCCCCGACGTCGACCACCACGTCGCCGGGCGAAAGAATTTGCCCGAGCACCGCCACTTCGTCGTCGCACCACTCACCGTACAGGTCGAGCGAGCGGCCGATGAAGACATCGTTGACGTTGTACATCATCGTCCCGTGCCGGCACTTCTTCACCGCCATGTGGGTTGACTCCACGAGTCGCGCCGGGAACTTCGAGCGATCGGCCATGAAGGGCGAGTCAGCAACGCGCGTGCCGGGCCCGACCTTTGGGACCGTCTGTGCTGCTACGCTGGATGGCGATGGCGCCCGCCCACCAATCTCGGGGTCCCCGAGTCCGATTTGCCGCGCGCGCCGGAGCGTGGGTCCTGCTCTCCACGTGTACCGGGTGCGGCCAGTCGCCGGCAGCGGGTGACGGCGGAGACGCCGGAGCAAGCGTGGGAAGCCTCGAGGCGGGAGGGCGCTCCGTGGAAGACGCCGGAGCACCGCCAAGCCTCGCCGAGGCGGGCGCCTCGGTCCCCGATGCAACGGTGGAGTCCGGAGGAGCGCTCGACACGGGCGGCGCCGTCGACGCGCAACCTGGCACTTCGGACGCGGCTTCTGGCTACTTGGATGCGGCGGCGGACGGAGGTCTCCGTGCGGGAAGGCCCGATGCGGCGACCGTCGGCCCATCGAGCGGCGGCCCCGAGCAGTGCACGGCGCGAGCCCCGGTCGCCGCAACCTGGGCGCTGATCTGGTCGGACGAGTTCGACAAAGACGGAGCGCCCGACCCGTCCAATTGGGGTTTCGAGAATGGGTTCGTGCGAAACCAGGAGCTCCAGTGGTATCAATCGAGCAACGCGACCGTCTCGGGCGGGCTGCTGACCATCGCCGCGCAGCGCCAGCAAGTCGCCAACCCGAACTACGTCGCCGGCAGCGCGGACTGGAAGCAAAGCCGCGCGGACGCGCAGTACACGTCGAGCTCGATGACCACGGCGGGCAAACGGAGCTTCCAGTACGGGCGCTTCGAAGCGTGCGCGCAGATCGACACGCGACTCGGAAGCTGGCCGGCTTTCTGGATTTTGGGAAACGGCGTCGGATGGCCGAGCTCCGGCGAAGTCGACATCATGGAGTACTACGCCAGCGGCGTCCGTGCGAACGTCTGCATCCCGTCGGGCGGCACGTGCGACTGGACCGGGAGCGTGAGCCAATCGCTGGCCCTTCTCGGGGGGAGCACGTGGTCGGCCAAGTTTCACTTGTGGGCGATGGAGTGGAACGCCACGGACGTGAATCTCTATCTGGACGACAAGCTCGTTTACGATTTCAAGGTTTCACGGGTCACCTCGGGGACGAATCCTTATACGGGAAACCCGTTCTATATCCTGGTGAACCTGGCCATCGGTGCCAACGGGGGCGATCCATCGAACACCACGTTTCCGATGACGTACGAGGTCGACTACGTGCGGGTTTACCAATAGGAAATGGAAAAACGAGCTGGACGCCAACGGCGCCGCGCTCCTATCGCCGGAAAAGAGGGTTGCCCTTCGTCGTGGGGCGGCCGGGCTGTTCATTTGTCGTTACTTGACGATGGCTGACTTCGGCGCTAAGGAGACCAACATGGTTACCGTGTCGAGTCGGCGTTGGTCGATGGCTCCGGTGCACGAGGCCTCTCACCTTTGGGCGAGTCGTTCGTCACGTGCGAACACGCGTCGCGCTTCCTGCAAGAAGCCGCTTGCGTGCGTAATTCGCAATTGGGCCGCGGAGGCCCTCCCCTAGGCGGAGTTTTCAGCGCGATTGCGCAGCGAAGGCCGCCCGGGGCAGACCCGAGGCGGCCTTCGTCGTTTCAGGCCTTCGAATCGTGAAGTGGGGCGCGCCAAGGCGGGCAGGGGCGCGCTCGTGTGGCGAGTCTTGTCTGCGCACGACGGGCTGGTGAACTCATGGTGTATTCGAAAGAAATCATTCAATTGAGCGTCGACGACGCGCTTCGCGCGGCCGCATTTTACGAGGCGCTGCTCGACTCGCCGCCAACGCTTCGGAGCGCCCGATCGACCGTATTCGACGTCGACACGCCGCCGCTCGTTCTCACCCTGGAAGAGCGTCCCCGCCCACGGCGATCGAAGGCCCGATCCGAGAGCACCTCCAGACCGGCGGCAGTCGGGCACGATACCCGGCCGGCGCTCGGCACGGGGGCGCGGTTGGCGCTGGTGCTGGGCGAACCGAAGCAGATCGGCGACGTCGCGATTCGCCTCCGCCGCGCTGGTGTTCGGCTTTGGATTCAGGACGAAGGACTCGAGGCCCACGACCCCGACGGCAACGCGTGGCGCGTGCGGTGCGTGCCGGCGATTGCGGGAAGGGCCGTCGTGACGGCCTTGGCCGACCCATTCCGGACGAGACGGCGATGAGAGGAACGAACCGCACCGCGTTCGGCGTCCTTTTCTCGATCTGCTTTTGTCATTTGAACAATGACATGTTGCAGTCGCTCCTCGCGGCAGCTTACCCGGCCCTGAAGATCGAGTTTCACCTCAGCTTTGCGCAGATCGGCCTCGTCACACTGGCCTACCAGCTCACCGCGTCCCTTCTTCAACCGATCGTGGGGCTCTATGCCGACCGCAGGCCGACCCCGTTCTCACTGCCGGCCGGTACGCTGTTCACGTTCACGGGGTTGCTCGTCCTTGCAGGAGCCGGCGGCTACGCGGGCCTCATGACCGGCGCGTGCATCCTCGGGGTCGGCTCTTCGGTATTTCATCCGGAGGCCTCACGGGTGGCGCGCATGGCGTCGGGCGGACGCCCCGGACTCGCCCAGTCGCTGTTTCAGGTGGGTGGCAATGTCGGATCGGCGCTCGGCCCGCTAGGGGCGGCGTTCGTCGTCCTCCGGTGGGGACGTCACGCATTGGGTGGTTTCTCGCTGCTCGCGCTGGTCTCGACCGCAATCCTCTACGGCGTCGGCCTCTGGTACAGACGTCACGGCCTCGCTCGCGTCGCCGGCGCCCTGGAGGCGTCGAACTCCGAAGCCCTGCCCGGGCGCCTCACCGCGACGCAGCTGCGCGCGTCGGTCGCCGTGCTAATGACGCTCATCTTCTCGAAGTTCGTCTATCTGGCGAGCTTCACGAGCTACTACACGTTTTATCTCATGCATCACTTCCGCATTTCGATGGCGAGCGCGCAGATGCACCTCTTCGCCCTCATGGCCGTCGTCGCCCCCCTCCTTCCGAGCCTCGGGAGTCGCTCGACTTCCCCATGATTCGCGCCGCGGTATCGTCGCTCGTCGACGCGAGCGGGCGTCGTCCAGGGATCGTGCTCGCGCTCGCGCTTTGCACCATGATCGTCACGTGGCACTTCGCGCTCCGAGTGCTCGTCAACCCCCATACGGACTTGCGAGAGCTCTTGCCTCGCGACAGTCCGGGGCTGAAGGCCTTCGAGCACCAGCTCGGCCGCGTCGGAGGCGGCGCGGCGCTGCTCGTCATCGCCGAGTCGCCCGACAAGAAGGCGAACGAGCGCTTCGTCGACGATCTGTCGGCGCGCCTGCGCGAGATGATGGCCGATCAGAAGCGAGGCGGCCCGCAGCTCATCGCTTACGTGGAGGACGGCGCGAAAGACGTTCGCATGTTTTTCGAACGTAACAAGTGGCTCTACGCGGATCGCAAAGATCTCGACAGCGCCTACGACACACTGGACCTCCAGATCGCCATCCGGAGTGGCCTCGTGAGCGACCTGGGCGACGAGGAGAGCGACAGCGCGGGGGGCTCCTCGGACGGCCCGGCCAAGAAACCCGCCCTGGGTCTGGACGCGTACCGTGAGCGCTGGAAAGCGAAGGCCGAGGAGCATGCCACGTTCACCAACGACTATTTCGAGAATGCGGACGGGACCGGCATCGGTCTCCGCATCCTGTCGCTGACGACCGGCATGGGAGACTCCGGCGGCGATCTCCTTCTCGAACGCGTCGGCAAACTCGTCGCCGACATGAAGCCCGCGTCGTACCAACCAGCGATGCGAGTGGGGTTCGCGGGAGAGATCGCCGCCGCCGCCGCTGAAAAGACTTCCGTCGTGACCCAGGCCGCTTGGGCGACGGCCATTGCCCTCGCGCTCATCGCGGCGGGCGTCGTCTGGTTCTACCGGTCCTTTTCCGCGCTCCTCGTCATCGCGTTTCCCGCGTTTCTCGGCGTCGGCGCGGCCTACGCCTTCGCGTACTTTCGCTTCGGTTACGTGAACACGACGGGGATGTTCTTGGGGGCCATCATCCTCGGCAACGGCATCAACTACCCCATTGTCCTTCTCTCCCGGTATCGGGAGTTTCGCGCGCGCGGTCAGGCGGCGGCCGAGGCACGGCGCGACGCGGTCTCGAGCGCGCTCCGCGCGGAGCTCGTGGGAGCGTGCGTCGCGTCGATCGCGTACGGTTCGCTCTCGATCACCCATTTTCGCGGCTTCAGCCAGTTCGGGTGGATCGGCTTCGTGGGCATGCTCCTCGTTTGGCTCTCGATGATTCCGTGCGTGCCCGCCCTCATCGTCGTCATCGAGGCGTTGCAGCCGAGGCTCCCCGTGTGGCTCCGGGACCGGCCCCCCAGCGTTCGCGCCGGTAGCCGCGTCATGGGGGCGATCGCGCGCGCGACCGCCAGCACGCCCTGGGCCTTCGTCGGCGCCGCGCTCGTTCTGACGGGCGTGGCGGCGTGGAAGATCCCCGCCTTCTTGCGCGACCCGTGGGAATACGATTTCGACCGTCTCGGCTCGCGCGCGAGCAAGCACGGCGGCGCAGGGGACTGGTCCGTGAAGGCCGAGACCATCTTCGGCGGCAAGATGAATGTCGCAGGTGCGCTGATGCTCGCCGATACGCCGGAGCAGGTGCCGGCGCTCAAGGCCCAGATCCTCGCGAACGACGCGGCCGACCCGAAAGGGGGGCTCATCGCCGACATTTCGACCGTGTCCGATCTGCTTCCCGGGTCGGTGGAAGAGCAGAATCAAAAGCTCGCCATCCTCGACCGGATCCGCGACAGGCTGACCCCCGCCGTTCTCGACGGGCTTCCCGACGACGAGCGCGCGCGTGTCTTGGAGCTGCGGCCTCCGGAGACGCTCCACGTCCTCGGAGCCAAGGACTTGCCCGTATTGCTCCGGCGCCGCTTCGAGGAGAACGACGGGCGCGTCGGCACCGTGTTCTACGTGAAGTACAAGAACGACGTCGTCTTCGCGGACGGGCACAATCTCCTTCGCATGGCGAAGGCGACCGACAACGTCAGGCTTCCGGACGGCAGCGTCGTGCAGACGGCGAGTCGCTCCACGGTGTTCGCCGAGATGATTCGATCGATGGAGATCGACGGACCGAGGGCGACGATGGCTTCCCTCCTGGCGGTCACGGCGGTCGTGCTGATCGCGACGCACGACGTGCGAGGGGCGCTCTCGGTCCTCGCCGCGCTGGTCATGGGCGTGACCTGGCTCGTCGGTTCGGCTGCGTGGGCCGGCGAAAAGCTGAACTACGTGAACTTCATCACGTTGCCGATCACGTTCGGCATCGGCTGCGAGTACCCGTTCAACGTGTACGACCGCTCTCGGCTGATGAAGGGGGACGTCGCGGGCGGCCTTTTGCGCGTAGGCGGCGCGGTCGCGCTCTGCAGCTTTACGACCATCGTCGGGTATGGCTCGATGCTTTTCGCCGACTTTCAGGCACTGGAGTCGTTCGGGAGGCTGGCGGTATGTGGCGAGGCAGCGTGCTTGAGCGGAGCGCTCTTGATGCTGCCAGCGCTCTTGAATCTTTGGGCCTCGCGTAGCCCAGCCCCTCTATCCGCTGGCCCATCGAAGCCCGTCGTGGACGCGGACGTGGACGTCTAGTGATTGGTCTCGTTCGTCCCGCGTTCGGAGACGGACCCTCGCTACCGCTTCAGTTCGCGCAAGAGATCGCCGTACACGCCGAGCACCTGTTGAAAGTGCTGCTCGACCGTGCGGGCCCGTGCAGCCGCGTCGAGCGATCGGGTCCGGCGCGAGCCGCGGTTCAGGATCGACTCGATGGCGGCGGCGCACGCCGCCGGGTCGAGGCTTCGATAGGTCTCGGAGCACGAAGACTCCGCGTGTTCGGCCGCGCCTCCGGAGTCGGGCACTACGATGGGAAGGCCGCAGGCGACAGCCTCGGCGATTCCGATGCCGAACGTTTCGTACGGTGAGCCGTGGACGAGCGCGTCCGCGCTCGCGAGGGCCGTCGCGAGACGTGCTCGGTCTTGCTCGAACCCGGCGAATCGAACGCCGCTGCACGCCCTGCCCTCGAGGGCGAGGCGCTCGGGCCCGTCGCCGAAGAGCACGAGGACGGCTTTGCGGCGCGACCTCAGGCGAGCGAAAGCCTCGAGCACCACGTCCCAGCGCTTTTCCATCGCGAATCGGCCCACACCCACGAGGAGGGCCGCGCCGTCGTGCTCGTCGCCCAGCCACTTTCGGCGCCACTCGTTCGCTCGAGCGGCGGGGCGAAACGTGCGGGTGTCAACCCCGAAGGGCGCGTGAATGACGCGAGGCACGCCCGCGGCGCGCAGATGCTCCGCTTGCGCACGACCGGCGGCGAAGGTGGCGTCGAAGGGCGAAAGCATCGCGCGAACGCCCTTCCAGAGGACGTTCGCCGTGAAGCGCGCGACGCTCCCGCCAAGATGCTTGCTGAGGGCGGGCTCGATGTAAACCCCGACATGATCGGAGTGCCAGAACATCGTGTTCAGGCGGGCAGCGCCCCGACCGCAGGCCGCGACGGCCGCCGCCGCGAGATAGGGGGAGTGAGCCTCGAGCACGTCGGGACGCTCGGCCCGTACGCGCTGTCGAATCCTGTCGACTCGGTGGAGCAGGTGGTAGGTGCGATCGTAGGGAAGGGCGGGCCCCGCAAGCCGGACGAGTCGCGATCGCCCCCCGGAGGCAACCTCGTTGCAAACGACGGCGTCGTCGTCGTAGGGCCCAGGAGCGATGACGCAGTGCCGGCAGTGGTGCTCGGAGAGGAAGCGACCCCGGTTCGTCAGGTGGCTTCGAATGCCTCCGCCTCGCTCCGAATAGAACTCCGTGATGTCCACGATCTTCAGGGCCGACCGCTCGTCGCGGCGCGGAGGCGACGCGACGGGAGACGGCACCGACCGTGGCCGCGACGCGGGCGGGGGATCGTCTGCCGTGTCGGCAGCGGAGGGAATCGAGAGGAGCGACGCGCGACGAACGTTCACGGTGAGGCCAATCGTGCTCACAGAATTGCAGAATCCCAATACGACTCGTACGCAAAGTACGCCAGTTCAGCCGAAAAGGCACGCCCGCGCTATCGGAGGGTCGCACCGCATCTCCTGCGCCAGTGTGCGCTCCCGTGCCGCCTTGCCTCGTTCGGGTCGCGAACGCGCACAGTAGTCCGGGCAGCGCTGCCCCCTTGCGGCCAATCCGAACGCTCCAGCGCGTGGCGGATCGTCCACGTCGAGGCCGGGGCTGTGCTAATGCCCGCCCAAGGAGCGGCGAAAAGTCGCTGTTTCTGTTGACTCCGCGGCAAGAGCAGCGCTTTTCTCGCGGCAAGGGAGACTCGAAAATGGCGAAATCGAACGCGACGAAGAAAAAGACGCTCTCGAAGAGCGAGATCCTCCAGGCGGTGACCGACGCCATCGGAGAGGAAATCTCCCGAAAGCAAGTCAAGCAGGTGGTCGAAACTCTGGTGGACCTGGGTCATCGAGAGCTCAAGAAGAACGGCATTTTCGTCCTGCCGGGCTTTGCCAAGTTCGTGGTCGTGAAAAAGCCGGCGCGCCCCGCGCGGGAAGGCATCAATCCCTTCACCAAAGAGAAGCAGATGTTCGCCGCCAAGCCTGCTAGCAAGGGAGTCCGAGCGAGACCGATCAAGGCAATCAAGGATGCGGTGATCTGACCGACACGGGCGCTGCACCGCCCGGCAGCTCTCGCTCTGAAAGCGCTCATGCTGACCCTGGAACTGGATGACGACGAAATGCCCGATGCCGTCGAGGTTCACGACGACGGCCGGGTAACGGGCGTCAAGCCTCAGAAGGGCGACCCCGTGTACGAATCGTGGTCGGAGTTCTGCGAACACTACGACGTCGACCCCGGTGATCTGCTCGAAGAGGTCCTGGATCAAATCGATCCCGGGGTTCGCGCGGAGGTCGATGTCCGGGAGATCGACGAGCCGGACGACTACCTCAAAGCGTGCGCTCGCCTCACGAAAGACGAGGATTGAGGCTGCTTCTTCCGGCGCTTCGGGGTCGCCACTCGACGTGGAGTCTTGGTCCCCCCACGCTCGTGGGCGACGCCCATGCGCATTGGAAAGTCGAGCGCGCTGGTTGCAACATTCCTCGCACCGGCGCTTGCCCGAGCTGCGCCCAACGTGTGGGTCATCGATGACGGCGAGAAGATCCGCCGAGACGCGACGGCTACCGAGTTCGAGCGGGGCGCGGAGAATCCCGTCTGGCATCCGGGTGGACCCGTTCGCTTGTTTGCCATGCGAAATGAGTCCGTCGCACTCCAGGTGGTCGTCGAGGCAGGCCCTACGCCGATCGACGCGGCGACGGTCGACCTCGCGCGCCTGAGCGGCCCCGAGGGCGCCGCTATCATCGAGGAGGGCGGGGCGGATCGCACCCATCAGGGTGCCGCAATCGAGCGCTTCGTCGAGCACTTCATCGTGGTCCGACGCGCATCGGGGGGGCGTACACCGGGAGAGTCGCTGGGATGGGAGAGGGGCGCCGGGCCTCCGCCGCAAGCCTGGGTCGGCCCGGTGCCCGATGCCCTCATCCCCGTGGAGTTCGCTTCGTCGTCGAACGAATACCCGATGAGAATCCAACCGAACGCGAATGGCATCGTTTGGATCGATCTCAACGTCCGCGCCGAGCAGCCGCCGGGGCCTTACCGCGGACACATCGAGGTCCACGACGGGGCGCGCGCGCTCGCCGAAATCCCCGTGGAGCTCGAAGTCGTGGATGCTCGCTTGCCCGACCGGACCGCGGCGACGATGCTCTATTACGATCGGGATGAGCTGGCAAAGCGCGCCGGACCGGGCGCCGAGACGCACCTCTGGACGCTTCTCCATGCGCACCGCATTGCGCCTTTGCACGACGCCACGTCGCCGGAAAACGTGAGGCGCCAGATCGATGCGCTCTACGGGACGCTCTACACGCGCGAGCGTGGCTACGAGGGGCCTGGGGCCGGCATGGGCGACGGCGTCCTCAGCGTGGGTGCGTACGGGGCGCTAGGGCCTCCCGACGACAGGGCGATCGCGCGCGCGAGCGCCGTGGCCGACGCGATCGCCGACGCGAATCTTTTCGACGGCAACGATGTCTTCCTCTATGCGGCCGACGAGCAGTGCGCGAGCCCGTGGGGGGGCGGCTGGCGCTCGCGGCTGCGGGCGTCCGGCAACGCGAATGCCCGCCTCCTTCGGGTGGGATGGACGTGCTCGGATGACCCAGCGTCGCAACCGGTAGACATCGCAATCGTCCAGGCGGCTTTCGAATTGGGCCAAGTCCGCGCGGCGTACGGTCGAGGCAAGAGCGTGTGGGTCTACAACGGGGTCTTGCCCCGCACCGGGACATTCCTGCTGGACGCCGATGCGGTGTCGCCGCGGGTCAACGGCTGGCTCAGCGCGATGTACGGGGTGCCCCGCTGGTTTTACTGGGAGTCGGTGCACTGGTACGGGCAGAGGGGGACAGAGCCGCTCGATCCGTTCGTCGAGCCGGAGACGCTGCGCAACCGCGACGGCGATTGGGCCAACGGAGACGGCCTTCTCGTTTATCCCGGTGAGCAGCTCGATCGATTCCAGGAGCATTCGTTCGGATTCGAAGGCGTCTTTCCGTCGATCCGACTCAAGAACTGGCGTCGCGGAATCGAGGACGCGGGCTACGTTGAGCTCGCGCGCGCGCGCGATCCGGCGCGCGCCGACGCCGTGACGCATTCGCTGATCCCGAGAGCATTCGCAGACGCCGCGGGTGAGCGTCCGCCGAGTTGGAGCGCGCGAGGCGCGTCCTTCTTCGAAGCGAGGCGGTCGCTGCTCGCGATCGCGCTCGGCCACTTCCCTGGGCCGGAAACGCCCGGCGCACGAGCGCCGGAAGGCGAGCGGGACCGAGAAAGGCGAAGGGGCCGGAACTTCGGCGGGATGGCCGTCACGCTGGTCGCCGCAGCGTTCGGGCTCTTCCGGCTTCGACGGTGGTCTCGCCGGCGCTAGAGACTGAGGCATCCGAGGCATGATGCAGCGCATTCATGCGACGCCGCGCACGACCACCGGCCACAGCTTTCGGAACCCGACGGCGACGACTCTTCCGTCGCGCGAGACGATGATCGCGCCGTAGCGGCATTTCTCCACGATGCATCCCTCGGCCAGTTCCGCTCCGCGCTGCCAGCGCACGCTCTCGCCTTCGGCGAGCGAAGCAAACAGGCGAATTTCGCCTGCCACGCAAAGGAGCGCGGCGGGGGTCGGACCAACGCTGGGCGTAATCGCGTGGACGTCCGCGCGTCGGGCCACCCCGTCTGCGAACCACACGTCGCAGTGCCGGTCGAATGCCCAGAGCAGGACGCCCTTGGTTCGCTCGGAGCCGAGAAGCCGAACTTGCACGAGCGAACCCGGCGCGCGCCGCGAGGGAACGTGCGCTCGCCCTCCGAGCCTGCGCCGCGCCGCTTCGATGGACGGTCGCTCCGTTCCGCCGGGCAAATCCACGGTGGCCGCCAGCCCCTCGACGTCTGCGTTTGATGGTTTGCGTCCCATGGGCATCGCTCGCTCCTAGCCCCCTCTTCGCGCATCGCTATCCTGGGCCGCATGCACCGTCGCGCGTTCGGGCATGTGGCAG
The DNA here is from genome assembly GCA_964628155.1 of uncultured Polyangiaceae bacterium. Taxonomy (GTDB): domain Bacteria; phylum Myxococcota_A; class Polyangia; order Polyangiales; family Polyangiaceae; genus Palsa-1150. The sequence continues at coordinate 11,547 of CAZVPE010000136.1, forward strand.
AAGTCGCATCGATCGGCCAGGGAACGTGGAAAATGGAACGCGACGATCGCGTCGAGGCCATCGCGGCGCTGCGCCGAGGTCTCGATCTCGGGCTCACACATATCGACACGGCGGAGCTGTACGGCTCCGGCGAAGTCGAGGAGCTCGTCGGCGAGGCCATCGCCGGTCGGCGCGATGACGTGTTCCTCGTCTCGAAGGTTGTTCCGGAGCACGCTACCTACGAAGGCACGCTCCGCGCCTGCGACAAGAGCTTGCGCCGACTACGTACCGACCGGCTCGATTGCTATCTTCTCCACTGGCCAGGCTCGCACGCTCTGGTCGACACGATCCGCGCGTTCGAGCAGCTACGGCGCGACGGAAAGGTCCGCTCCTGGGGATTGAGCAACTTCGACGTCGCCGATCTCGACGCGGCGCTCGAGATCTCGGGGCCGGGACGAATCGCATGCAATCAAGTGCTCTACCACCTGAACGAGCGCAGCGTGGAGCGCGCGGTCTTGCCTTGGTGCGAGAAGCACGGCGTGGCGCTCGTGGCGTACAGCCCGTTCGGCGCGGGAAGATTTCCTTCGACGCGCACCGTACCCGGCCGAGTGCTGCTCGAGATCGCGAAGGGCCGCGGGGCCACGCCGCACCAGATCGCTCTGGCGTTCCTGCTACGCCATCCGAGCGTGTTCGCGATTCCAAAGGCAGCGCGCCTTGCCCACGTCGAAGAGCTCGCCGGCGGAGCAGAAGTCGTTCTCACCGACGATGAGGTGCAAAAGATCGAGAGGGCGTTTCCTCGAACGGGCTCAGGCTCGCTTCCCATGATCTAGACCGAAGTTCCTTCACCCTTCCGTCTCCAGGGCCAATCGAAGAGCCTCTCAGAAGCCGAGCTGCGCTCCGACCTCCGGAGCAAACCCGAAGAGCGATGATGGCGAACCGATCGCGGCCTGTCCTTTGAGGACGGCCGTGATGGCAACGCTCTTTCCGACGAGGAAGCGCGCCCCTGCGCCCAGAGCTCCGAACGCCGGTCCCGCCGTCAGCCACGCATTTTCGTTTTGGACCTTTCCGGTGGACAGCGCGACCTGGACTCCAATGTTTGCGTCGAATTCGCTGATCCCCGCCGCAGCAAGGATCAACGGCGCAATGGGGTTTAGAATGGCGTCTTTCCCGAAAAGGTACGTGAAGCGTGCTTCGAGGTGGATGGGCGGAAAGTTCGGTCCGGGGGCAGAGGCGGGGTCCGTGTTGAGAACGTACCCAGCGCGGGCTCCGATGAGAATGTTCGTGGTGAGCGCGTAATCGAAGCTCAGGAGAAGCCGAAGGTTCGTCGGAAGGAGGCCACCGCCAACGGAGTCGCCGTCGTTGGGCCCCGTCAGGATGCTCATGTTGACCGCTTTCGCGTTCGGTCCGGATCCGGGGAAGTTGGCGGAGGTGGACGGATCGACGCACTCGTAGCCCGCGGTGTTGGCCGGTGCGGTGCCGCTTGCGCTCAGTTTGCATGCTTTGTCGGACTGCGGCAGCGACATCACGTCGAGGCTGACTGCGAGACCGACCCAGATTCGTCGAAACTTTGGTCCGGTCGCCTTCTTCGTGCCTTCGCCTTTGCACTTTTCGTCGGCGCACGTGCCGCTCGCGCATTCGTCGTCGCTTTCGCACGCTTCGTCGGCGCCTTTCTTGGGGGCCGCACACTTGTCATCCGAACACGAGCCGCTGGAGCACTCGCTATCCTTCTCGCAGTTCTCCCCGTCGGCCTTCTTCTCGACACACGCCCCTTCGGTGCACTGCCCGCTCTCGCACTCACTGTTCTTCTTGCATTCCTCGCCGCCTCCCTTTTTCTGGACGCGGCAGCCCGGAAAGTCCGGAGGGCAATCACTCGTGGCGGCGCTCTCGGCACACTGCTTGGGAGGCCCCTGCCCTGGAAGGCTTGGGCCGGCGCCAGCGAGTTGCGCCTTGATCGGCACGCTGTAAGGCTTGGTCCGGCTCCCGGAGTTCGCGATCGGATCGTCGGATGTTCCGTACCCCTGGATGTAGTACTGGACGGCTCCCTCACCGACGTCTTTGCACGGGATGAGGCCCCCATAACCCGTCTCCACCTTGCGGAGCTCGATCGGCTTCCAGTCGGTCATGCCGGCGCCGCGGTATTTGACAACCACACGAAGCAGCTTCTCGGTTCCGACGTACTCCACATAGACGGGTAGCGGAGTGCGGACGAGCTGAGCCGACGCCGGGACGTGGGCAAACTCTCCCGCCGGAGGCGCCCCGCCGCCTGCCTCCGGGGCAATCCCCGCGCCGACTTCGCTGCCGGCGCCCCCCGTGGACGGTCCGCCGCCGGCCCTCCGCTTGGCGTCGTTCCAAAGCCCTTCGAGCATCTGACTCTTGTACGAAGGATCGAGCTGGAGCGATGGGTCGAACCCAAGCGCCTTGACGAAAGCTGCGCGCCCGTCCTCGACCGATCCGCTGAGGATCAGCATTGCGCCCAAGTCGCGGTACAGGGCTCCCTTCAACGTCGCGGCGCACTTGTCGCCGGTGCACCTGCTGATCGCGGTCGCCAGCTTCTTGATCGCACCTGGATAGTTGACGTTGAGGCTGTCTTCCTCGATGGCCCTCTTCTGGAGCGCCTGGGCTTGCGCCTCGGTCGCCGGATCGGAGCCCATCGCCGGTAGCGCAAAGGACATTACCGAAGCCACGACGAGATACAGGAAGACGCGCCGCAGGACGGCGGCGAGCAGAGTGGAGTGCACTTAGGTATTCCTCCGGCAGCGCGCGAGCATAAAGCAGTTCACCGTCTCTTGGGGACACGAAACGCGACATTTGGCGAGCGAGAACACCGCGAGGTGCTGCTCGCCAAAAGGCGAGAGGCAGAGTCGGGACGCAAGGGCCGGTGCTGCGTTCCCGCTCGGAGCGAGAGCTCGAAGCCTGGTGATTTTCGTCGAGACGAGCGAGGCCGGCGGCGAGCGCGCGGAACCTACTTCCGTGGGCGAGCACGCTCGACGCCGGGATCGCGACGCTATCGGCGAAAAGCGCCAGGCTTCGACTCCGTGCGGATGAACTGGACGCGCCGATTCAGCTCGCGATTCGCGGCTGTGGTGTTTGGCACGAGCGGCTGGTGCATGCCGTATCCCTTGGCGACCAGGCGCCGCCCCGCGAGCCCCTTGGAAAGGAGGTAGGATCGCACGGCTTCGGCGCGATCCTGGGAAAGCCTCATATTGTAGGAGTCGCCCCCGACGTTGTCCGTGTGTCCTTGCACTTCGAGATCGATTTCGGGGTTGTCACGGAGCACGCTCACCACCTCGTCGAGGATCCTGTAGCTGATACCCGGCCGGATCACTGCCTGGTTGAACTCAAACTGGATTTGTTGCGTGATTCGGATCTCTCTTTCCGTTACGACGACAAGAGATTCCTTTTTCGGGCAGCCTGGCTTGTCGCCCCCCTGGACACCGGGCGTGTTCGGGCAGTAGTCGTCGAGATCGGCGATCTGATCGCCATCGTTGTCCGGGTCGGGGCAACCGTCGTCGTCCTGAAAGCCGTCGAGGTCTTCCGGGGCGTTGGGACAATTGTCCTTGGCATCGACGATTCCGTCCGCATCGTTGTCGGGATCGGGGCAGCCATCGTCGTCGAGATACCCGTCCTTGTCCTCCGCCTCGTTGATGCAGCTGTCGCGGGAGTCCACGATGCCGTCACCGTCGGTGTCCCGGGCGGGCGGCTCGACCTCGACGAAGTCCCGCGACGAGCAGCGGTCTGGAGGGCTCATCGTGAAGGCTGCCTGCGCGTTCGGTTCCGCCCTTGTCAGGTGGAGGCGCGCACTCTCGAAGTCGCCTTGATTCAAGTCGACTTCCGCGAATTCGAGCTGGCTCTTCGCGATCGCCACTTCACGCGGCGCGCATCGTATCGCGCCATTCTTCAGCGCGTCTTCGACGGTGGCCGTCACCCCACGGATGCGACCGCGAAGAG
>CAZVPE010000137.1:0-15414 GCA_964628155.1 uncultured Polyangiaceae bacterium
TCGGTGCACGGGACGCGAGCTCGGGCAAGCCGTAAGTCGCCGCCTCGCGCGGTGACCAGCGCGAGACGCCGCCAGGCTCCGGCTTGGCGGCGTCTCTGTTTTGTGCGGAGTTGTCCGGCCGGACGGCTCGAAAACTTGGCCGCTTCCCGCGCTCACACCTAGCGTCCGCGGCGATGGGCGAAGTTGCCAGAGGCTTCTCGTCCCCGACTCCGGGTCCGAGCTTGCCGCGAAGAATCGGCGGGCGCGTCGTCTTGAAGCGTATCGCGCGCGGCGGGATGGGCGACGTGTACCTCGCGGCGACGACGGGCATCGAAGGAACGGAGCGGCCGTGCATCGTGAAGACGGTCCGCGGGGATCACGTGCACGACAGCTCGTTTCTCGCACGCTTCCTCGACGAAGCGCGAGTCCAAGCCCAGCTGCAGCACCCCGGGGTGGCACAGGTGATCGACGCGTCGATAGACGACAACGGCGAGCCCTACACGGTCGTCGAGTACGTCGAAGGACGGCCGCTGAGCGACGTTCGCCAGCGAGCCCTCGTGACGGGGGCGCGGCTGTCGTGGGCCGACGCGGTGGCGATCGCCATCGAGGTCGCCCAAGCATTGGCGCACGTCCACGAGCGCTGCGGGCACGACGGTGCGCCTCTCGGGATCGTGCACCGCGATCTGTCGCCGCAGAACGTGATGATTGGCTTCGAGGGGGAGGTCAAGATCATCGACTTCGGCACGGCACGAGGCCAGAACCGCCTTTGCCACACGGTGGCGGGCGTCGTCTTCGCAAAACCCGGATACGTCGCGCCGGAAGTGGCGAGGCAAGAGGTCGGCGACGGGCGAATCGACCTTTACGCTCTGGGCGTCATTCTCTGGGAGCTTTGCGCGGGGCGCCGGTTCTTGAGCACCGACCCGCAGCAGCACCTCGACGACGTCGCGGCCGGAAAGGTCGTCATGCCCCCCGTTGCCGACGCTTGCGGCGCCCCGATGGAGCTCGACGAAGTGATCGCAAGGCTGACCCGAAGCGATCCCGACGATCGGTACGCGCGCGCCTCGCTCGCGGTGCCCGCCCTGGCGCGATTGCTCGCGTGCGCGCCCTCGTCCGAGCCGTGCGAGCGCGGGGTGCGCGCGCGGACCGCGGCGCTCATGCGCAAACTCTGGCCTCAGGAGCCGGGGCGGTCGCGCACGGAGTTCGCTCGGCTCCTGCGCGAGGGGCGCGAAGCGTTGCACGACGATGCGCGGCCCGCCGAGCCGCTCGGAGCAATCGGACGCGCCGCCTCCGCGACGTCGCCGTCCGAGGCCGCCGACCCGTCCCGACTCCCGGGGACTCCGTATCGACTCGTGCGTGCAATCGGCCACGGCTCGGGCGGCGTCGTGTGGGAGGCAGAGCATGTGGAGTTGGGCCGCCTCGTCGCCCTCAAAGTATTCGCGGCGGAGCACACGTCGTCGCAGGCTTCCTTCGACCGCTTCCGCTGCCAAGCGCGCGCGATGGCCGGACTCGCCCATCCGCACCTCGTGCAGGTCCTGGACTTCGGGCGCTCGCGCGACGGGAGAGTGTTCTTGGCCATGGAGCGTCTGGTCGGCGAGACCCTGGATGCGAGGCTTCGCGCAGGCGCGATCGATTCCGCCGAGGCCACGCGCATCGCGATCGAAGCGTGCGGAGCGCTGGCCGCCGCCCACGGGGGGGGCCTCATCCACCGCGACATCAAGCCGCAGAACCTCATGCTGACCGCGAGCGGAGGGGTCAAGGTGCTCGACTTCGGAATCGCGGTCGACGCGGGCGGAGCCGATCCGGACGCGCCGGGGGCGACTGCGAAAGAGCTTGCGCTGCGCGGTTTCGCGGTCTTCGGTACGCCCGAATACATGGCCCCCGAGCAGGTTCGGGGCGGCGCGATCGATCCGCGTACCGACGTGTATGCGCTCGGGTGCGTTCTCTACGAAATGCTGGTCGGTGCTCCGCCCTTCGAAGGGTCTTCCGTCGCCGTCATGGGAAGGCACGTCCGCGATGCGCCAACGCCGCCGAGCTTGCGCGCACCGGGGAGGACCATCCCGAGCGCGCTCGAAGCGGTCGTGCTGCGGGCGATCGCCAAGGACCCCCAGCGGCGGTTCGCGAGCGCTGTCTCCATGGGGACGGCTCTGGAGCAGGTCCGCCCGACGCCAGAGCGGCGACGACCGCCTGCCCGACGTCTGCTCGCGAGTGCGCTCGCTGGAGCGGGCGTCGTGTTTGCCTTTCGGGTCGTCATGGTCATCGTGGCGATAGCGGCGACTACGGCGGTGGCCGCGTTGGCCGTGACGGACCCTCGCCCGCAGAACCTTCCGCCCCCGCCCGAAGGCTCGGCCATCTCCGCCGCCAGCCTACCTCCCGCGACGCCGACCCCCCCCGCCGAGTTGCCGCCGCCCAGCCTTCCCCAAGTCGGAATGCCTCCTTCGTCCCACCCGGGTGACGTGAGGCGCAACCACTCGCATCTGCGCATCGGCTTGTCTTTGGCCGCTCGCCCGCTATAAGTCCCACGCTGATGGCGGCTGCTCCGGGGCCGCTTTCCCGCAGCGTGGTCGACACCAGCCAGATGGAGACGCTTGATCTCGTGGCGCCCTCGATGGCGCCGGGCGGAAACCGCTACGGAGTCATCCTCCGCCTCGCGCTGCCGACCGTCCTCGCCATGCTGTCGCAGAGCGTCGTCAACGAGATCGACGTCATCTACTTCTCCCACCTGCCGTGCCCCATGTCGTCGAACGGGCAGGCGGCGCTCCTTCCTTCCCTCATTCTGACGTGGCTCTTCGGTGGAAGCCTGAGCGCCATCAGCGTCGGCACGCAGGCCCTCGTCGCGCGGCGATACGCGGAGGGGGATCGGCGCGCCGCCGGAGCGGTGCTCACCAACACGGCGTTTTTCTGCGTAGTCGCCGGTGCGCTATTTTCGGTCGTCGGCATGCTCTGCTTGCCGTGGCTCGTTCGGTCGATGATCGAGGTCCCCGAAGTCCAGCGCATCGCCCTCTCGTACACGCGCTGGCGCCTGCTCGGCATCATTTCGATGGCCGCCAGCATGGGCATCAAGTCCTTCTTCGATGGGATCGGGAGGACGCACGTACATCTCGTCGCCGCAATCGTGATGAACGCCGTCAACATCGTCCTGTGCTGGATGTTCATTTTCGGCCACCTCGGAGCGCCGAGCATGGGTCCCACGGGCGCGGGGGTGGCCGCGTTCTTGGCGACGTGGCTCGGCCTGGGGATCATGATCCTGTATGCCGCGCTCGTTCGTCGCGAATACCACCCGATGCGCTGGTCGAACCTCTCGGGCGCGCTGACCTGGTCCATCTTGAAATTGTCGATCCCGGCCGGCGCGGCGACGGTGTTCATGATGCTCGGATTCGGCCTGTTCACGCGCGCCGTCGGAAAGCTGGACGCTGGCATGGCGACTGGAGTGGCGTCCGTCGCGAGCCACTGCGGCGGCGCCGAGGCGGTCCGAAGCGCGGCCAACACCGATATCGTCGAAATTTTGAAGTTGACGTTCACGGCCTGCCTCGCGTTCGGGACGGCTACGGCCACCCTCATCAGCCAGTCGCTCGGCCGCCGGCGGCCGGACGAGGCGCAAAAATGGGGGTGGGCGAGCGTGCGCCTGGGAATCGTCCTCTTCGGAATCGTCGGCGTGTGCGAGGGATTCTTGTTCACCCACGCGCTGGTCGCGCTCGTCTCGAACTCGAGCGCCGTCCGCGCCGAGGCAATCTTCCCCCTTCGCATCATGGGAATTGCGACGCCCATCATCGCCGTGGCCATGATCCTCACCGAGGGGCTTTTCGGGGCGGGCAACACGAAGTTCGTCGCCATCGCACAGCTCGTCCTGGTATTCGGGTGTCTCGTGCCCGGCGCCTACGTGCTCGGCATCGTCCTGCACTTGGCCCTCAAGGGGATCTGGATCGCGGCCTTCGTCTATTCGTGCCTCGCCGCGGCCACGATGAGCACCAAGTTTGCCGGCGGGAGCTGGAAGACGATCAAGCTCTGAAGACTCCCGCGATCGTTTCCTCGATTGCCTCGACGTCTTCGTAGAGCCGCCACTCTCCCACGGGCCCCACCGGCGACGCGAGCGGGCGGCTCTTTTCGTCGTAGAGATGCCCGCGAGCGTCACGGAAAGAGTGGCGCTCGAAGAAGTCGTCCGGGAGCAGCGGCTCGCTGCGGACGAATTCGAAGTAGCGGCGCGACCATGGCGCGCGCGTCGTCATCATGGGAGCGACGAGCAGCTCGTCGCGGGCGAGGCTCGCCCCGGGGCGGTACACATACACGAGAGTGCATCCGTGGGTCGGCCCGACGATGGCGCTCGTCGAGACGACGCGCCCGAGGAGGGCCTCCGCCAAGGGACGACGAATGGCGAATACGTCGCCAATCTGCGGGAGTCGTTTCGCGTTCACTTGGTTCCTCCAGCGTCAGCGCAGTCGTCGAAGTCCGGATTGCATCCCGCATCGGGAAGCGCCCCCGCGCTGTCGTCCGGGAACGGCTCCGCCGCGCCGCCCGTTTCGAGTGAAGGGGCCGAGCGGACGCCCGCGTACTTGGCTCGGTCGGCGGGAGAACAAGGCTGCGGGTTGCTCGGGTCCTCCTGAACGCATTCCATCATCCATGCCTCGCGCGGGGGCGCGTTTTCCCTTTCCGCCTTCGAGCGAGCGGCCGCCACGTCTCCGGCCACCGCGACGTTGCTGATCCACGGGACGTAGCTCACGAGGACGAGGCCGACGGCGAGGATCCCGACGAACGGAAGGACGACCTTGTACAGGCTCGAAACCGGCCTCCCGAATCGAAAGCTCGCGATGAACAGGTTCAATCCGAGCGGCGGCATGCAATAGGCGAGCTCCAGATTGAGCAGGAAAATCATCGCGAGCTGGAACGGCGACATTTTCTCGTCGGGGTGCCTTGCGCCGAGCGCGGCCACGAACGGCAAGATGAGCGGAACGGCGACGAGGATCGCGCTGAAGCCCTCCATCAGCATCCCGAGGAGGAGAAGGAAGGCGTTCATCACGATGAGAAACTGCCACCGGTGCTCGATGCCGAGGGCCAAGAGGAACGCGAGCACCCGCGACGGAACGTGCTGGTCGACCACGAAGTTCATCAGCGAGTTGGCCATCGCCAAGATGAGAATGATCGCGCCGGCCAGACTCATCGAAGCCTTGGCGATCCGTACGAGGTCGCGCTTCCACGACAGATCCCGGTACACGAAGAACTCGATGACGACCGTATAGAACGCGACGACGCCGGCCGCTTCGTCGATCGACGTCAGACCGGTGCCGAGCCCGCCCGCGAGAATCACGGGGATGCCGAGCTCCCATTTCACGTCCCACATCGCGCGCCCGATTTCATGCATGCGGGGCGGGTCGCGCTCCACCTTTTCCCGCACGCCGACCCAGATCGAATACGCACCGAGGAGGGCGATGACGAGCAGCCCCGGGGGGACGACCGCTTTGAACGCCTCGTTGAAATCGACGTGGGCGACGAGCGCGTAGACGAGCAGGGGTAGCGAATACGGAAGGAGGAGCCCGACCGATCCTCCGGTCGTGACGAGGCCAAGCGAAAAGGCCTCGGAGTATTGCTGCTTTCGGAGGGCGGGATAGAGCAGGCCACCGATCGCGATGATGGTCACGCCGCTGCCGCCCGTCAGCACGGTGAACACGGCGCTGGCGATTACCGCGACGATGGCGAGGCCGCCGGGCATCCAGCCGAGCACGGCGCGTGCGGCGGCGACGAGGCGATCGGGAGTCTTCGCCTCGGCGAGGACGTACCCCACGAACGTGAAAAGAGGAATGGTGACGAGAATCGGCGAATCGGCGAATCGTTCGTCGAGCACCGTCGGAGCGATGAAGCGCAAATGGTGGTAGCTCGGGTCCGGGTGGCAGAGCCACAAGATTTCGGCCGATCCGCCCATGACCGCGAAGAGGGGTGCCCCCAGCAGCGCAGCCAGCACGACGAAGAGCGCGATGGAGAGGCTCACGTCGTCACCTCACGCGCTCGGCTCCGGCCGCTGCGACGGCCGTAGCAGGAGGGCGCTCATGAGGAGCTTGGCGGCGATGATCGCGAGTCCGAACGGGAATACGAAGTTGAGCTCGCGGATGAGCACTCCGCGGGCCTCTTCGCCCGTACCGGGAACGGCCACCTGCGGCATCCGTAAAGCGTTCGGCGACGAGGCGTCCATGCGCAGCGCGCCGACGGCGGCCTCGTCGAAGTGGGCAGTCCAGTCCGCGCCTTCGAGCCACGCGTTCCATTCGGCCGCCGTCATCCACTTGTCGTACGGATGGCCGGCCAAGACCTCGGGAAGCGTCTTCGCGTCGAGCGACAGTTGGCGGCCGAGGAGGAAGAAGTCGGAGGACGTCAATCGGCGAAGAGCGGCGAACTTCTCCCCGGGGCTCGTGTCGCACGACTTGCCCGGGTCGTCCGGGCACGGGTGCACCGAGTTCACGCGGTACTCGGCGATGCAGATGTAGTCCACGAACCCGACGACCCCGAGGACGCACACCGCCGCGGCGGCGAGCCATCCGGCGATCGCCGTCGCGGCACGAACCCGCGACGGCAAATAATGGACGAGGACGTCCACGTGAATGTGCTTGTTTCGCGACGTGGCCAGCGAAGCGCCGAGGAGCGCGAGCCAGAGCGTGAGTCGCGTAACGAGGCCGCGCAGGCCGCCGACCAACATCAACGCCGAGGCGTTCTGGAGCCAATTGAGGGCGTTCGAAGACCAGCCGACGCCGGCGTGCACCCAGAGCCGTCCCGCGACGAGCCCGAGCACCATCGCCGTGCCGACCGCCGCGGCGCGAACGCTCTCTCGCCGCTGGGGCGACACGGGCAACCGGCGAATCGAGAAATGGACGGCCGCACCGAACAGCGCGGCGGTGACGATGCTGCGATAGACGAGCCCCGCCCCGTTACCGCCCGGAACGAACTCGCTCGAGAGCCCTTTGAGCGAGATCCAGAGCGTCAGTGACGCGATCTCCGCGACGAGGACGACGGCGCAGAGGCGCGACTCGAATCGCTGCCAGGCTTCGTCGGCGCGCGAGACCGCGCCGCGCCACGCCGGGCCGCCCGGGGCTTCCCCCCCGTCTTCCTCGAGCCTCGAAGTAGCGAGGGTCACTGCGCGAGCTGCACGACTCGGTCGAATACGCTCGGCGTGAAGACCGCCCCGCGGAGGGCTTGGCGAACGCGGGCGAAGAGATCGCGCCACTCGTTCTTCTCCGCGTCGGTAGGCTCGTACGCGGCCTTGCCGGACTTCATGCGGGCGAACGCCTGAGCGTCGAGGTTGCGGATCGACTTCGTGAGTCTGTCCGCCGCTTCGCGTCCGCGGGCGCTCATCACGTCTTTGAAGCGCTGCGGGAGCGCCTGGATGCGCGGGGACGACATGATGATCGCGCCGATGGCGAAGGCGCTCGTCATCGTGTTGACGTTCGTGATGCGGGACGCCCACTGGAGCTGCTCGGCCGCGAGCGGAGGAGCCGCAATCGCGTTTATGGCACCGCTCGTCAGCCCGGGCAGGATCTCGTTGACCGTCATTTGTCGCGGGGTGATCCCACCGATCGCCGAAAGGAACTTGGGCTCAATCGGGTCGCCCGCGAGAAAGAAACATCCTTTGCCCTGCAGATCGGCAGGGCGGCGAACTTCGAAACCGACGGTCATCGTCTTGACCGCGCCGACGTCGCCCCACCCGAGGACCGTGAACCCCTTGCTCTCGAACTGCCGGTCGAATTCGTCTTTCATCGCGCTGCGGACAATGTCGAGCTTTCCCCAGTTCGCGAAGAGTCCGGGCATCTGGAAGAGCAGGACGTCGGTCACGCCGGTTTGCCCCAGCCCGATCGCGGTGACCGCGGCGCCGTCGAGCTGACCGGTCCGGATCTTCTGCACCATCAGCACTTCGTCGCCGGCCTGGCCATTCCATTGGAAATCGAGATTGAGCTCGGCATTCGTGTCGCCCGACACGTCCTTGGCCCAACGCTTGAATTCCTTTCCCCAGGGGGAGTCTTGCGGGGCCAAAGTGCCTATTTTGAGCGTGGTCGAAGCGCGGGCGTCGGCGCCGTAGCCGGCAATGACCACGACCAGGGTGCCGAAGAACGCCCATACGAACCTTGGCCCAAGCCGCCCGGAGCGAATGAAGGGGGCGAGGGGATCGAAGACTGCGCGAGGCATTGGGGTGGTTTCTCCCGGGGAGCGGTCGTCTATCGATGTTACTTGGAGGGAGAGGGCGCGGCGAGGTCGATGCCGCATTCTTCCTTCGCGCGCCTCTTTCCGAGCCAGCGTTTGGCCCGACGCTTGGCGATGGCGTTCGTCAGCCGCTGCTGGGGGTCGGGATCTTGAGCCAGAAGGACCCGGTTGAGCGCGTCCTGGTACAGGGCTCCGTCGCCCGTCGTGCACGCGTACTTGGTGGCGTACAAGAGCTCGACGAGCAGGGACTTGCCTTCGGTTTTCGTCAGCGCCGCGTAAAAGAGCTGCTTGGCTTGGTCGAGCTCGGCCAGGTTCGAGCGCGCGTGATACGCGCCGAGCGCCGCGAGTCCCGCGAAGTGTTCGAACGCGGGGTCCAACGAAACGGCCCGTTCAATCATCGCGACGCCGACGTAGAGCTCCGCGACGAACGCCGGTCCTTCCTGGTCGTCGCCCTTCATCAGGTCGACGCGGGAGGCCCAGGCGTTCCCCGCCCAGAAGAGGGCGGGGACGTCGTCTCGGCTCGTGAAGTGCTCGGCGAGCCACTTGGTGAGCCCCTGCTGGCTCGGCTTCGCGCGGTCGAACCCGTCGGCTCTCTCGGCGAGGGCGCGCAGCCCGTAGAAGACGGCGCGGTCGTACGCCATCCGCGCGCGCTTTCGGTGGTAGTCGGCGAGCTGGTCGTCGCCAGCGTCTTGCGCCGCTTCCATGTCGTCTTCGACGAACCCGAAACCGTATCCGGTCCAGCCTTTCGTGAGGAGAAAGAGCGCGTCGGTGTTGTCGGGTGCGAGGGCGTGCATGCCTTCGAATTGGACGAGCCCGGCCTCGGTCGCGGAATGGGCGAGTTCGTAGTCGCCGATGGTGTCGAAGGCGTTGGCGGCGCGGCGGGTGGACTCGATCTCGCCGTTCGTGAGCATTTTCGTGAGGCAACCTGGGAGTGCCAGCGCGAGGGCGGCGAGGCAAGCAAGCGAGACGAATGGGCGGGGCATCCGGCGCGGGGACGATACCATGAGTGCGCCGCGGTCGAGCTTCGCTGCGGCCCCGAACCGACTACTTCGCCCTTCCCCCCTTCGCGGTGAGTGGCAGCTTCTGCTTGCTCTTCAGCACCCCCGCGAAGAGATCGCCCATCTTCTCGGCCCGGTCGAGCACCGTGCGGATCGTGAATCGCGCTGGGTCGAGGGTTTCGGTGACTTCGCTCCACGCCACGGGCGTCGACACGACGGCTCCGTCGCGGGCACGAATCGTGTAGGGCGCCACGATGGTTCGTCCTTCCCCGTTCTGGCCGTAGTCCACGTAAAGCTTCCCTCCACGGCGATCTTTCATGCGTTCGACCGTGGCGATCGTGGGGAGCACCTTGGCGACCGCGCGAGCCACCTGTTCGGCGAAGCCGGTCGCCTCGTCGTGGGTCGGCCCGGCGGCGACGGGAACGAGGACGTGCAGTCCGCGCTTGCCGCTGGTCTTGACGAGGCTCTCGAGCTCGAGCGCGTCGAGCAGAGTTCGGACGGCGCCGGCCACTTCGATGAGGTGTCCCCAAGGCCCGTCGCCCGGATCCAGATCGAGGACGACATAGTCGGGACGCGCGAGGGCGGCGTCGATCGCCGCGCGCCCGCCGGCGGACGCCGGGACGTGGCAGCACCACTGGTGCATGGTGAGCGCCGCGAGGTTCGCGAGCCACTGGAGCGTCTCGAGGTTGTCGCAGACGATTCGCTTCTTGTTCTCGTGGCGCGGCCCGACGTCGACGAGACGGACGAAGCGCGGCGTCTTGTCGGGCGCGTTCTGCTGATACCACTCCTCGCCGTCGATTCCGTCCGGGTAGCGCTGCAACGTGAGCGGGCGACCGGCCAGGTGCGGCAGAATCCACGGCGCGATCGCGGTGTAGTAGTCCCAAATGTCGCGCTTGGTGAGGCCGTCTCGCGGGAAGAGCACTTTGCTCGCGTTGGCGAGCTTGGGGGCCTCGGCGCGCGCCGGGGCCGGAGCGACCGGAGCGGGCGGCTCGCGATCCCCTTGCGGATCCTCGCGCACGCACTCGAGCGGCGTCTTGTCCTCGCGCAACCCCAAGAAACGAGGCGCGCGCATCGAACCGTCGCGCGTCCACTCCGTGAACGCGCACTCGCACGCGAGCCGCGGGTGCACCCAGCGGGCCTGTTTGGTCTGCGGGGCTCCTTCGACCTGCGGTCGCTCGACGGCGTCGGGGAGCAGACGTTCGGCAATGGCGCGACGCGCGCGCGTGTCGAACCCGGTTCCGACTCGTCCGGCGAAGACGAGCTTCCCCCCCTCCGCGACCGCGAGCAGCAGAGCCCCGACGTCGTGGGTCGTGCCGGCCATGGGGATCCAGCCGGCGATGGCGCAGTCCTGCCTTCGATCGAACCTCAGTTTTTGCCACAGCCCCGACCGCCCGGCGACGTACGCCGACCCTTTCTTCTTGGCGACGAGGCCCTCGAGCCCGGCGCTCTTGGCGGCGCGGAGGAGCTCCGCCAGGTCGCCGTCGACCGATCGCGAGTACGACAGCGGCGCTCCGCGGCCCTCGAGCATCGTCTCCAGGAGTTCGCGGCGAGACTCGATCGGCTCGCGCCGCAGGTCGCGCCCGTCGAGCCACAAGAGGTCGAAGACGGCGTACCCGATGCGAGCGTCTCGTTTGTTGCCGCCCAGCCACTCTTGGAGGGCGCCGAACGACGGCCGTCCGGACTCGTCGACGACGCACGCTTCGCCGTCCACCACGCATTCGCGCGCGGCGAGCTTCGCGACTGCGTCGGCGATCGGACGGAAACGGTCGGTCCAGTCGTTCTGGTGGCGGGTGTAGAGCCGAACCTCGGCGCCGGCTTTGCAAGCGAACAGGCGATAGCCGTCGTATTTCACTTCGAAGAGCCACGTCGCGGGGTCGGCGATCGCCTTCACGGGGGTGGCCAGCGCCGGCTCCCCGACCGCGTCGAGAAGGCCGCGCGCGCTCTTGCCTTGCTCCGAAGCGCCGACGCGCTGGGGCCCCCGCGTTGCAACGCGCCCGCTGACGACCGACTCGGGCCGCTCGGCGACGACGTCGTACGCCGGATTGGCGTGCGCGTCCTTTGCCTTGAAGAAGAGCCATTGCGCCTTTCCGCTCCCGCCTGCGCCGTCGTCTCCGCCGCGCCGGTCGGTGCGGACGATGTGCCAGTCGCCGACCAGCTTCTCGCCGGAGAGTCGGACGTGGAGGTGGCCCTTCTCGAGCATTGCCCGCTGCTGGCCGCTCGGGACCGTGTCGTACGTGCCGCAGTCCCAGATGAGCACGTCGCCGGCCCCGTACTCCTTGTCCGGGATGCGCCCCTCGAACTCGTTGTAAGCCATCGGGTGGTCCTCGGTCTGAACCGCCAACCGGCGCGCCGTCGGGTCGTAACTCGGGCCTTTCGGCACCGCCCAGCTCACCATCGCCCCGTCGACCTCCAGTCGCAGGTCGTAGTGCAGGCGGCGGGCGTCGTGTTTCTGGACGACGAAGACGGGGCGGACGCCGGGCAGCGCCGCGACGTCGGGCGCGGGCGCCGTTTTCTTTTCCCGCAGTGCCGCGGCCTGCAACGATTCGTCGGGAGGCGGCTCCGGCGTAACGCCGAAACGTCGCTTCGCACGATACGTTTCCAGTCGATCGCTGCCCTTCTGTGCAGTGTCCGGCTTGCGCCCGCCCTTTTTCGTCGTAGGAGCCTCTCTGATGCGAGCTTTCTGGTCCGGTGAAATTGCCTTCGGCCTCGTGACCATCCCGGCGAAACTGTACACGGCGACGAAAGACCTGACGCCGCAGTTCCACCAGCTCCACAAGGATTGCGGGACGCGGGTGACGATGGTGCGTCGCTGCCCCAAGTGCAATCGGGATCTCGCGTGGGAAGAGATCGGCAAAGGCTACGAGGTGAGCAAGGGCGAGTACGCGCTCTTCAGCAAAGAAGAGCTGTCGAAGCTCGACGGCGAGGAGTCGGCGGGGACGATCGAAATCGTCGAGTTCGTCGACCCGCTCGAGGTGGACCTCGCGTACGTCGAGAAGAGCTATTGGATAGGTCCTGGAAGCAAGAACGTGCGCGGCTACGACCTTCTCCGCTCCGTACTCGCCGAGACGAAGAAAGTCGCGCTGGCGAAGGTCCGGCTGCGGACGCGGACGCGGCTCGCGCTGGTCCGGCCGCGGGGGCGCCTCTTCTCGCTCGACATGATGCGCTTTGCCGAAGAGCTCGTCCCGGGCGACGAGCTCGCCCCCGCGGAGCAGAAGGAACCGAGTCCGCGAGAGAAAGAGCTCGCTCAGCATCTCGTCGACGAGCTCTCGGGTCCTTTCGACCCGGCTCGCCACCCCGACGAGTACAGGAGCGCCGTTCTCGCGGCGGTCGACGAAAAAGTGGAGGCGGGACAGATCGCCCGCGACGCCGCGACACAAGACGAAGCTCCGGCGGCGATGACCCAGGGGGCCGGCGCGCAGGTCATCGACCTCGCCGAGCTTCTTTCCCGTTCGATCAAGGCGGCGGGCAAGCCCGGCCCGGCAAAGACCAAAGAGTCCCCTCAAGAGGAAAAGCAGGAGAAGGGAAAGGGCGCCCCCCGAAGAAAGCGCGCCACCGGTTGACCGGGACGTGCACGCGCGGGTGCGATGTTGGACGGGACCGACCTATAAGGCAATGTCGAGGGGCGGCGCACAGCGCGGGAAAACAAGGCCAAGCGCCCCTTGACTCGCGAGCGCCCGAGGCGACTATGGACGATCGATGGGGAAGTCGTCGGGACTTCATTTGAAGCGGGGCAGGACGGGTGTGCCTTCGGAACGGGAACGGCCGATCCGATGAGCCGGCCGCTGCGCTTGCTACTCGTCGACGACAGCGAAAGCGACGCGGCGGCGCTGGTCCGCGAGGTGCGGCGGGGCGGCTATGACCCCACGTTCTGGCGGGTCGACACCCACGAAGACCTCGAGCGCGCGCTCGACGACGCCTGGGACGTGGTCCTGTGCGGCGTCGGCGTGCAGGGGCTCGGCGCACCGGCCGCCGTCGCGATCGTACACGCGCGCCAGGCAGACACGCCGAGCATCGTCGTCTCGGTGGGCGGCGGCGGCGAAAGTGCAGCCGCGGCGCTGCGATCGGGGGCTCGGAACTTCGTCGACGACATCTCCAGGCTGGTGCCTGCCATCGAGCGCGAGCTACGCGACTCCGAGATGCGCATCAAACATGCGCTCGCGGAAAGCACCCTACGCGCGACCGAGGCGAGCTTCCGCGCCGCGTTCGAGCTCATCCCGGACGGAGTCTTGGTCTACCGCGACGGAATGGTCGCGCATTCGAATGGGTCGGCGGCGGCGCTCCTCGGTGCGGCTCAGCCCGAGAACCTCGTCGGGCGGCCCGTGCTGAATCTCTTCGCTCCGCCGGACCGCGAGGCCGTCCTCGCACGCATGGAGGAGCTCCATCGATCGAGCACGCCGTCCCGTCTCGCGGAGCTCACGATGGTTCGACTCGACGGAAGCCCGATTCACGTCGAGACGACGGCGATGGCCGTGCTCTTCGACGGCCGGCCCGCGGTCTTGACGGTCATTCGGGACGTCTCGGCGCGCCGGGAGCTCGTTGCGCGGACGATGCACGTCGATCGGATGCTCGCGGTGGGGACCCTGGCCGCGGGAGTCGGACACGAGATCAACAATCCTCTCGCCTACGTCTTGGCCAACGTTGCATACGCCACGGGCGAGATCACCCTCGTGCGGCAACAGCTCGAGAAGCTCGCCCTACGAGAAGCCTCCGCCGCGGGTCTGGCGGCCGCCCTGTCGAACGTAGTCGACGTGCTCGCAGAAATCGACGAAGGCGCAGGCCGGATTCGCGACATCGCCCGCGACTTGAACACGCTCGCTCGCAACGACGAGGAACTCCAGCTCGTCGACTTGCGGTCCGCGGCCGACTCCGCGCTCCGCATGGCTGCCCCCGAGATCCGGCAGAAAGCCCGCGTCGTGAAGAACTACAGCGAGGTCCCGCCCGTTCGCGCGAGCGCGTCTCGGGTGAGCCAGGTTCTCCTCAATCTGGTCGTCAACGCGGCGCACGCCATCGCAAAAGGGGCGCACGACGCAAACGAGATCACCGTTTCGATTCGCTCGGGCGGCGCGAACGTCGTCGTGGAAGTCAAAGATACGGGCTGCGGAATCGCGCCGGAAGACATCGAGCGCGTCTTCACGCCGTTTTTCACGACCAAGCCGGTCGGGCAGGGCACGGGGCTGGGGCTGTCGATCTCGAAGCGAATCGTGCGGTCGCTCGGCGGCGACATCGAAGTCGAGAGCGCCCTCGGGCGCGGGACGACGATGCGTGTGGTGTTGCCCGCGGTTCGGAATGCACGCCCGCGAGACGCGCCGTCTCGCCCGCCGGCCTCCGCGCGCGGACGGCTGCTGTTCGTCGACGACGAGCGCCTCCTCGGCGCGGCCTTCCAGCGGGCGCTGTCGCACGAGCACGATGTCGTCGTGGTCGAGACCGCGGCCGAGGCGCTGGAGCGGTTGAAGGGGGGCGAATGGTTCGACGCCGTGTTCTGCGACTTCGACATGCCGACGATGACGGGAGCGGACCTCTACCGGATCATCGAACGGACGATGCCCGAGTGGGCGGAACGCTTCGTCTTGGTCACGGGAGAGGGCCACGACGCGGCGGCACGAGAGTTCAAAGAGACTGCGAAAGCGCGGATTTTGGAGAAGCCGCTCGACATCGACCAGGTCCGCGACGTTTTGGCGCAGATGCTGGCGCGGAAGGTACCCGAGACGGGCTCGTGATTCCGAGACTCGGCCCACCCTCAGGTCCGTGCCCCCCTCAGGTCCCCCCGCGGGGCGCTCTGCGCTTTGTGGCACCTGCGAAAGACCTCACCCCCGGCCCTCCCCCGGCCCCTCTCCGCAAGCGGTCCGCAAGCGGAGAGGGGTGTCGCTGGCGAGCAACTTGCCCCGCCACGGAGACGACTGGAGTCGATGGGATGGCGTGCCCAAGGCAAACAGTGGGAGCTTATCTCAAAGCCACTGGCCCGGACGATGCGGCGCGAGCCAACCATCGCCGAGGCCATGCTTTGGGCGCGCGTGCGTGGCAGAAAGCTTCTGGGGGTTCGCTTCCGGAGGCAACACGCCATCGGTCGCTACATCGTGGACTTCTACTGCCGAGAGGCTCGCCTTGTTGTCGAGCTGGACGGCTCGTCACACCGCGGTCGGGTGGACCTGGATGCACAACGCGATCAATTCCTGCTGGACCACGGCGAGCGCGTGCTGCGATTGGAAAACGAACAGGTCCTGCTCGACATCGACAGCGCGCTGGCTCGCATTGCGGCGATGCTGCC
>CAZVPE010000138.1:0-15403 GCA_964628155.1 uncultured Polyangiaceae bacterium
CCCGCCGTCGGGCATCGCGTCCCGCGCGTTGACGGCGAGGTTCATCAGGACCTGCCCGATCTGGCCGGGGTCCGCCCGGGTCCGAAAAAGGTCGCCTTCCGCCGAAATCTGGAGCTCGATGTCTTCGCCGATGAGGCGGCGCATCATTTTGGCGATTCCCTGCACGAGGGCGTGGACGTCCAGGGATTGCGGCCGCCACACCTGGTGGCGGCTGAACGCCATCAGCTGCGCGGTGAGCCCCTCGGCGCGCTCGGCGGCGCGCACAATCTCGCTGAGGTCGGCGCGAAGGGGGTTGTTCTCCGGGAGCCCCATCGATGCCGCTTCCGAGTAGGAAAGAATGACGCTCAGAAGATTGTTGAAGTCGTGAGCCACCCCGCCGGCGAGGCGGCCGACCGCTTCCATCTTCTGGGCGGCGCGGAGTTGATCTTCGGTGTCGCGCTGCCGCTGCTCGGCGCGCTTCGTGTCCGTGACGTCCCGACTGGTCACGATGGTCGATACGACGTGGCGTTCGCTGCCCTCTCCTTCGAAGCGACCTTGCACGTTCACCGAGAGTGAGCGCACCTCGCCGGAAGGGAGAACGACGCGCGTCTCCCCGGCATATTTTCCGTCCCCGCCCGGTTCGTTCACCTTCGCGACACCTTGGCGAACGGTCTGCGCGTCGTCCGGATGAATGCGGGCGAAGACCTCCGCGGCGCTCACGTCCGGTCGCTCGAAGCCAAGGTGCACCATCGCGCGCTCGTCGAGTCGCATGCGACCCTGCGCGATGTCGTGGCGCCAGGTTCCGAGGCCGGCCGCGTCGAGCGCGATGCGCTGCTGCTCCTTGGCTTCCGCGAGGGCCTCCGCCGCGCGGTTGCGCTCGGTGACGTCGATCTTGATGGCGATGAAATTCGTGACCTCCCCGGCTTCGTTGCGAACGGGGGTGATGGTGACGTCCTCGTGGTACGGCGAGCCGTCTTTCCGGCGGTTGGCGATCTCGCACCGCCACACGCGTCCGGCCCGTATCGCTTCCCATAGGGTGCGAAAGGCCTGGGGCGAGTGCTTGTCGGGGCGCAGGATGCCGAGCGCCCGCCCGACGACCTCGGATTCTTCATAGCCGGTCAGTTTCGACACCGACCGGTTGACGCGCAGGACGATTCCGTCGCGGTCGGTGATGACGATGGCGTTGTCGGCCGCCTGGAACGCCGTCATCTGGAGATCGAGCTCGCGTGCGGCCGCCCGACGCTCGCTGATGTCCTCGACGGCCGCGATGAGCGACCGGCGACCCCCCGAAGGGTCATGCAAGACAGTCAGGTTCACGTCGACCCACGCCACGCGGCCGCCTTTGCAGAGGTACCGCTTTTCGACGCGATATCCTTCGAGCTCGCCACGCGCCACCGCGCCGTAAAGCTGCGCGTGCCGATCGACGTCCTCGGGGTGGGTGAGCCCGTGCGCATCCATGGCGTAGAGCTCTTCGGGCGAGTATCCCGTTATCTCGCACATGCGCGGGTTGACGTGAATGAAGCGCCCGGTAGCCGGATCGGTCTGCGCGATGCCGATCGGGGCGACGGCGAACATCGCCCGGAGCTCCGCCTCGCTTCGACGCAGCGACGCGTCGAGCGCCCGAGAGCGCGTGACATCCCGAAAGAAGCCGACCACGCAGGGCTCGCCGCCGATATCCTCGAAGGCCACGGACGCGAGGCAAATCAACTCGGCGCCGGCTTTGGTGCGGAGCACGACCTCGGCGGACGTCAGCGACCCAACCGCGGAGAGGCGCTGAGACAGGGACTGCGCGTCAACGCTCGAAGCGATGTCTTCCCCGGGCGGCTGGATCCCGAGCTCTGCCGGTGTCTTGCCCAGGACTTCGTCCTTCGTCCAGCCGAAGACCGCCGTAAACATCGCGTTGGTCTCGATGTAACGCCGGTCGCGCCACCGGACGATCGCGATGGGAACCGGGGATAGCCGGAAGACCGTGGCCAGGCGATTCTCGGCGTCACGCAGGGCGTCCTCCGCGCGCCGTTTGTCGGTGACATCTTCCGCGATGACGATCAGCGAGGGCGCGACGTCGGGTAGGTTCGTACACGACACTGTGGCGCGAATCCAGCGGACGGCCCCGTCTCCCCGGATGACCCGGACTTCGTTCGTGGCGCTCTTTTCGGCGCCGCTCATCAGGCGGCCCACCGATTCCGAGGAGGACCGGAGCTCGTCGGGGTGAATGAGCTCTTGCCACGAGAAGAGCCGGAGCTCGTCTCGCGTTCGCCCCGACATCTCGCACATCTTCTGGTTGACGCGGAGCAAGCGGCCCGAGGTCGCGTCGACCTGGGCGAACCCCACGGCGGACTGCTCGAAAAAGGTCCGCAGGAGCTCTTCGCTTGCGCGAAGCGATTCGTCGACGGACGCGCGCTCGGTCAATGCACCCCCCTAAACACCCCGTCCGCTATGGACTGCCGGAGGGCGCTTTCGCGGCCGCCTTACCCCGGTTTGCGACGGCGGCCCCCACCGCGGCGATGAGATCCGCGCTCTTGACGGGCTTCTTGAGCGCCACCGAGGCCCCCAAAGCGAGCGCCAGTTTGAGCCACTGCGAGACGTCAACCGTGCCAAAGCCTCCGGACACCACGACGATGCCCATGGCCGGAAAGAGCTTGTGCACTTCTCGGATCGTCTCGAGGCCGTCCCGCTCCGGCATGAAGACGTCGGTGACCATGACATCGAACGGACATTGCTCGAGCATTTTGCTCGCGACCTTGCCGTTTGGGGCCCAGAACGTCTCGTAGTCGGCGGCGGCGAGCACGCGCGCGAACCCTTTCGCGACGGACTCCTCGTCATCCACCAGGAGAACGCTCCGCTTGCCCATGTTCTTCGTACGGCCGATCGACGCGGTCGTTTAGAGAGGAGCGCGCGGGCGCCTTCCGTTACGGTTTCTTGCCAGGCTCTCAGAAGGTGGAATAGGCTTGACTGTGGCGCGTCCCTTGCCGAAGGACCAAGAACGCCGTTCAAGCGGAGCAGGCACCATGCGCGTCGCCGACATCATGTCCCGCGATGTAGTCACTGTCGGGCCGGACGATGACGTCCTCGTGGTTCGCAAGCTCTTCAACAAACACGGGTTCCACCATGTGCTCGTGGTGCTCCAAGGCCAGCTCGTCGGCGTGATCTCCGACCGGGACGTGCTTCGGGAGGCGAGCCCTTTCCTCGATACGCTCGCCGAACGCCCTCAGGATCTCGCTACCCTCAAAAAGCGCGTACACCAGATCATGTCCCGCAATCTCGTAGTCGCCCGCGGCGACGATTCGGTGGCGGACGCCGCGGCGACGATGCTGGACCGCCGCGTTTCGTGTCTTCCCGTCGTGACAGCCGAGGGGCACGTCGAAGGGGTGGTAACGTCCAGGGATCTCTTGCAAGCGTTGACGAGAGGGAGGGCTACATGAGGGACGCAGGAGTCGCGGGCAGACCGGACTGACGTTCCGCGTGCATCATGCCGCCGCACGCGCGCCACGCAGCCTGCGGCGCACGGAGTTGGCGAGAGCGACGATGCGTTCAAGGCTGCGCTTCGCGTCCTCTGCCGCCGCCCGCCGTTCGCCGACCGCGTCGTAGGCGAGGTAGTCCAGATTCACGGTGAGCGCCGACACCGCATCGATCATGGAGTGGCAGGCTCTATCCAGCGACTCGGGAGTGTCATCCACTTTCGCACCCGTTTCCACTACGCCACTCTCCCCCGGTTCCGTCATATGGGCCTCCGATAAGAAGCCCGTTGCACCAAGCGCGCCTACCCGCGCTTTTGCGGAAAGATGCGAATTCGGCCGAGGGCGACGAGCGCAACGCGTGCGCGGCGCGCGCATTCTTCGCCATGAGCTGCACGGCCTACCTGTGCCCTGCCTCTCCGGTCGCCTCGTCGATGCGTCGAAGTGGGTATGCAGCGTGCAGCCGGCGCGGATATGCACCCGAACGAGGCGCGGACGCAGCGGAATGTCGGGCTCGAGCGCGCGATGGCTTGGATCCCGGCCGGGACCTTCTCGATGGGCTCGAACGATCACTATCCGGAAGAGGCGCCCGCTCACCGCGTTTCGGTCGACGGCTTCTGGATGGACCGCTGTCCCGTGACGAACGCCGAATTTCGTCGCTTCGTCGAATCAGCCGGGTATGTGACATTTGCCGAGCGCCCGCCGGATCCGCACGCCTATCCAGGCGCGTTGCCGGAGCTACTCGTGCCCGGGTCTGCCGTTTTCTTCGATACCACCCGCCGCGTGGATCTCGGCGATTGCACGCAGTGGTGGCAGTACGTTCCGGGCGCCGCCTGGAACCACCCGGAGGGCCCGGAGAGCACGCTCGAAGGGCGTGACGAACACCCCGTCGTCCATGTCGCGTACGAGGACGCCGAAGCGTATGCCTCGTGGGCGGGTAAGTCTTTGCCGACCGAGGCCGAGTGGGAGCGGGCCGCGCGCGGCGGGCTCGAAGGAGCCGTCTATGCTTGGGGCGACGCGTTCGCGCCCGACGGCCGCATCATGGCCAATACCTGGGACGGCGAGTTCCCGTGGCAAAACAGGCGGGTGGCCGGCCCTCCGCGGACTTCTCCGGTCGGGCTTTTTCCGCCGAACGGATTCGGACTCGTCGACATGATCGGAAACGTTTGGGAGTGGACGTGCGACTGGTTCGCTCCGAAACACCGGGCTCCGACGCGATCGTGTTGCACGCGGACCAATCCCCGGGGAGCGACGCGGTCCGAAAGCATCGACCCGCGGTCGGGCATGCTTCCACGCAAGGCGCTCAAAGGCGGGTCCTTCTTGTGCGCGCCGAATTACTGCACGCGATACCGTCCCGCCGCCCGCATCCCGGAGCCGATCGACACGACGACGTGCCACGTCGGGTTTCGTTGCGTCTCGCGTCTGAGCAAGGCGCCCGCCTGAGCGATTCGCGCGGTGCGGAGAGCGCGTCGTAGGAATCGCGACGCACTCTCCTCCGCTCGTCGCGTCCTTCTTACTCGCGGATCATTGCGGCGCGCACCTGATGCTCGTGGTGCTTCTTCTCGTCACGGACGAAGTCAGGTCGGAGATCCATGTCCACGCGAACGATCTTTCCGGTAAACGACGCAAGGGGCCTGTATTCCTCCGTGACCGGCGCGCCCTTGTCACACCCGATGTCGAAGGTCTCGTCGAGCGAGTAGCCAAAGGCCGCCGTTCGGGGGATTTCGCCTTCGGCGATCATCGCGTCGCCGACGAAGAGACGTCCGATGCCGCCGGCGCCAAACGGTTCGTTTCCGCGCTTTTCGAACTCGAACCGGACCTGATGAACTCCGCGCTCGAGCACATTCGAGCCTCGGATGTACGTTATCTCGGCCGCGGCGAGGTTGTAGCAGAAGCACGGAACACCTTGCTTGCAGTAAAGGGACCATCCGTTCGTGTCGCCACCCATGACAGCGATCGGACCCTCGGCTCCGCCCTTGTTCGGGACCTCGATCCTGGCTTCAATCGTCCACGATCGGTTGAGCGTCACCGGCGCTGCCGCCTCGGGGACCCGCACCGTCCCTGGGTAAAAGGTGAATCTCGTCCGCTGCGTCTTCATGCCTTCCCGAGCGAGGATTCTCTCCTGGAAGCGATCGTCGAGAGGCAGAACGCCGTAGCGACCCGCTTCGGCCCACCAAAGGCCCACGAGCTCGCCCAGCTTCTTGACCAGCGGTTGCTCGAAATCGACCTGCTTCGTTCTTTCCATGAGATCGCGACACTCGGACGGATCCTTGTCGAGGTCGTACAGCTCCCAGTGATCCTCGTCGAAGCCCCACGCGGCCCTGTTCTCCCACGGCTTGCGGCCGTGGTAGGTCACTGCCTTCCAATGTCCGTCGACGATGGCTCGGTTCCCGAGCATTTCAAAGTACTGCGTCGGGTGCGTCGTCGGAGCATTGGGGTCGTCGAAGGAGTAGTTCATCGGGACTCCCTCGATCGGCTCTTGTTGGACGCCGTTGATCATCTTGGGGCTCTCGACGCCAATCGCCGAGAGGATCGTCGGCGCGATGTCAATCGCATGGTGGAATTGGGTCCGGATCTCGCCCTTGGCGCGAATGCCTCTCGGCCAATGCACGATGAGTGGATTTCGCGTTCCCCCGAAGTGCGTGTACTGCTTGCAAAGCTTGAAGGGGGTGTTCCCCGCCAGCGCCCAGCCGATCGGGTAGTGGTTGTACGATCCGGGCGCGCCGAGCTGGTCGATCCGCTTGAGTGTCTCCCCCAAGTCCTCGCGGAGATTCGTCATGAGGGACATCTCGTTGTAAAGCCCGTCGAGCGTGCCCTCGCCGGATGATCCATTGTCGCCGATGAGCACGAAGATCAGGGTGTTGTCGAGATCGCCCGTCGTCTCGAGAAAGTCGACGATCCGGCCGATCTGGGCGTCCGTATGCGAGAGAAAGCCCGCGTAGACCTCCGCCATCCGCGCGAAGAGCTTCCTCTCGTCGGCAGAGAGCTCGTCCCATTTCTGAACGCCCTCGAGCATCGGCGCGAGCTCGGCGTTCTGCGGGACGGTTCCCATCTTCTTCTGCCGCTCGAGGACAATCTCGCGGTACCGATCCCAGCCCATGTCGAACTTGCCCTTGTACTTGTCGATCCACTCCTTCCAGACGTGGTGCGGTGCGTGGCAAGCTCCGAACGCGAAGTAGCAGAGCCACGGTTTGTCTGGCTCGACGGACTCGTGATTCGCGATGAGCGACAGCGCGCGATCGGCGAGATCCTCGGAGAGGTGGTAGCCCTCCGACGGAAGCCTGGGTTGGTCGATCGGCTCCCGGTCGCTGAAGAGCTTCGGGTACCATTGATTGTTGTCCCCTCCCATGAAGCCGTAGAAACGGTCGAAGCCAAAGAGGCCGCCCGTCGGCCAGCGGTCGTAGGGCCCCGCGACGCTCGTCTCTTCGGCCGGCGTGTTGTGCCACTTGCCGAGCGCGAAGCTCGTGTAGCCGTGCGCGTGGAGCATCGCCGCGATCGCGGCCTTGTCCTCCGTCTGCCGGCCATTGTAACCAGGATAACCGGTCGCGAGCTCGGTGATGTTCGCCATACCGACGGAATGATGGTTGCGTCCCGTCAGGAGGCACGCGCGCGTCGGCGAACAGAGCGCAGTCGTGTGAAAGTTGGTGTAGCGGAGGCCCCCGTTTGCGAGTCTCTTCATGTTCGGCGTTTCGACGAGGCCGCCGAACGCATCGCACCAGCCGTAGCCGACGTCGTCGAGCACGATGCAGAGAATGTTTGGAGCGCCCTTCGGCGCCGCCGGCGGCACGGGGAACGCAGGCTCGGACACGTCCCAAGTGCGCCCGATGTGGCCTGGGAATCGGTCTCCTTCGTGATAGGTCTTCGTTCGCGGCGGCGCCTCGGCTTGCGCGGGAGTCTTTCCGCTACCGTTGCTCGACCCGCTGCCGGCAGGGTTGCTGCGCTTCTTTCCCATGGTGGACCTCCAAGCCGCCGGGCGCTGCACCCGGCGTACCGCGACCCCCGGTCCCGTCGTGTCGATTGTCCTTTCGGCGCCGCGTGACGAAACGGAAGGTCCCAGCGACACCGAGCGCCCCGATCGAGGCGGCGACGAACTTGGACTCGTTGGCCGAGGTCCGCGCGAACGCCGCCGCCATGAACGAGCCGACGATACCAAGGAGCACCGTCGCGGCGAGATCGCCCGGGCCTCTCCGAGGCATCAGAAGCTTGGCCAGACCGCCGGCCGCGATGCCGATTAGAAGTTCGACGAGCGATTGCATTCCCACCCGGCGGCAACCCACATGCCACGACTCCGGCTCGGCTCTCGGCGAGCGCGCCGTCGACCGCTTCGAGCGCGAACGCGCGGGCCAGAGCCACGTGTTTTGCATCGACGGCGACCCATGGTGGTCCTCGACGCGCGCGACGTCTCTGCTGTCGTTTCGGCCTTCGCGCTCGCCGCTTCGGCGCCAATCGGTCGAGCCCTACGCCGATGGTCCCACCACCGCATCCGCGCAACCGAGAGCTTCGCCGCGGGCGCGAGCCTGGCTTACGTCATCGTCGATCTGATGGTCGAGCTCACGGCGGTCGGCGGGGAGCACGTGCACGCGACGATCCCCATCGGCCCCACGTACGAGAAGTCTCTCTTTGCCATTGTGCTCGTCGGGGCCACTTGGTGGTACGTCGTCGCAGCGCTCGCGGCGAAGATGGGCCAGCCGCGCGCGCGCTACCGCGCGTACGTCCTGCCTCAAGTTGTCTACGGCGTGTTCACGGGGGGCGCGCTGGCGCTCGAAGCCGAGCACGGGGCCAGACAGCTCATGCTTTTCGCCCTCCCGATGCTGCTTCACCTGACGGTCGTCGAGAGCCACATGCAGCACAAGTTCTCCGGTCAGCATGCCGGCCTCGCCCGCGCCGTCCTGGCCCTGGCGCCGGGCATCGGGGCGCTTGCGTGGGCGGTCCTGGACCTTCCGCAAGCAGCGCTCTTCATGGCCCTCGCGCTCGTCGCTGGAAGCACGGTCGTCCAGATCATCCAGACCGAGCTCCCCTCGCCGGACCTCGTACGCATCGGCCCCTTTCTCGTCGGCGTCTGCGTCTACTCGGCACTAATCGCGACGCGGTGGGCCGGCTCGTTCGAATAGTGCTCCGGGCCAGAATTCCAATAGAGATATACCTCCCGGCCCATCGAAGGCCGTCGTGGTCGCTCGAGAGCCCGTACGCCTTTGGATGAATTCGCCAAAAAAACAACGCACGAGCCGCCTTGCCATCGATCCTCCGGGTGCTACTCGATTCGCTCTCACAACGAAGTGCGCAATCGGAGGACCCATGTTGGACCAGATTTTCGAGGTCTCCCGCAAGGCGGCGGAGTCATCGTTACAGATGCAACAAGCGATGTTCAAGCATTGGACGCAAGATGCCGTCTCCCCATTTCCAATGACGGAGGGGCTCGCGACGGACTGGGGTGGCGCCACCCGCAAGCGCTTCATCGAGCTGACCGTGGAACTCCTCGAGAAGCACCGCGAGGCCCTCGATTCGAGCTATCGACTCGGTATCCAGACGATAGAGAGGCTCCTCCGGCTTTCGGAAGCAAAGTCTTCGGAAGACTCCTACCGCGCGGTGGAGGAGGTGTGGAGGAGTTTGTTCGACTCCCTCCGAGGACAATTCGAGACTCGGTCGCACGAATTTCAGACGTGGGCCGAACGGCTCTTTGCGCTCGCTCGCAAGTCGCAGAGCGCTTCGACTTCCGCGTGATTCGTCGATGGCGACGACAGCAACCAGCGACGCCTCCGCCTTCGAGTCGCCCGCAGCTCTCTGGCTCGGACTCTGGCGCCACGGCGTAATTCTCGGGGCCGCAACCCTCGAGGCCGCTGCGCTCTGGATCGAGCTCGAGCCTCGAAGCGACTTTCTGGACTCACTGAGTCAGGCGCTCGACCGTGGAATGCGGTCCGCGGCGTTTCTTCGCCTGATGCGCCACGGATTGCGCGGCCTGTACGTCCCCACCTACTTCGCCATTCGCCGCTCGAAAATACGAAAGAGAGTTCATCCATGACAAATGCCGATACTCCTTCCGCCGTTGCCCCGATATTCGCTCTCGACGGTAAGAACGTCTTCGTGACCGGCGCGTCGCGCGGCATCGGGCGGGCCTGCGCAATCGCCTTCTCGTCGGCGGGCGCCAACGTCGCACTCGGCTCGAGTCCTGCCGGCCTCGACTCGATGGACAACGTTTGTCGCGAGATACGCCGAACGGGACGTCGAGCCGAAGCCTATAGCTTCGACTTGCGCGTTCGCAGCGACGTAGAGGCGACTTGCGCACGCGTGATTCAGGACTTCGAGACGATCGACGTTCTCGTCAACAATGCCGGAATCACCCGCGACCGCTCATTTCGAAAAATGGACCGCGAGACTTGGGACGAAGTCATCAACGTCAATTTGAACAGTGTGTTCGACGTCACGCGGGCCTTCATCGACCCGATGGCTGCCCGCGGTTGGGGCCGTATCATCAACGTCTCGAGCATCGTCGGCCGCATCGGCCATTTCGGGCAGGCGAACTATTCCGCAGCCAAAGCGGGTCTGATCGGTCTCACGAAGACCCTTGCCCGCGAATACGCGCGAAAAGGGGTCACCGTGAACGCGGTTGCTCCGGGCTTCGTCAAGACTCGAATGATGGATGGTTTGCCGGAAACTGTCATGCAGTCGGTACTCGACGCGACTCCCGTCGGTCGCCTGGGCGACCCAATGGAAATCGCTGCGAGCGTCGTCTACCTGGCGTCGCCGGCCGCGGCCTTCGTCACCGGTCATGTGCTCGACATCAACGGCGGAATGGCGATGTGAGCGCCGGCGGGACGGCGGGAACTGGGTCGGGGAGCGGGCGGTTGAGCGCCGCAACGCGGAAGGCGCTCGGAGCGGTTACGGCTTGTTCGAACACGATCTCGCGCGGCTTGCGCACCCTGAGAAAGCTCCGGAGCTGTTCCGAGGCGCTCGCGGCGGCTCAGCGCACTCGGGTCGGGACCTCGCAATGCGACGTGGTGTACCAGAGCGGCACGCACCGCCTTCTGCGCTACCGGCGAGCGTCGCCGGCGTTGTGGGCGCAGCCGGTGCTCATTTGCTACGCCCTCATCAATCGACCCTACATTCTCGATCTTCAGCCCGAGAAGAGCGTGGTCCGGCAGCTCTTGGCAGGCGGTTTCGACGTCTACATGATCGACTGGGGGACCCCGTCCCACGCAGACCGGTTCCTGACACTCGAGCACTACGTCTGCGGCTTTCTCGCGGCAAGCGTCGAGGTCATTCTTCGGACCCACGGCGGAGAGACGCTGCACCTGCTCGGGTACTGCATGGGCGGGACGATGGCCGCCATCTTCTCGGCCCTGAATCCGGACGCGGTCCAGAGTCTGACACTGCTGGCGGCCCCGATCGACTTCTCGGGGCGCGAGTCGCTGCTCAATGTGTGGACCGACCCAGCCTGCTTCGACGTCGATGCCTTTCTCGACGCCCAGGGCAACTGTCCGGCCTGGTTTCTTCAGCTCTGTTTCCAGAACACGAGGCCGATCCAGAACAGCCTCGAGAAGAACCTGTCGCTCTTCGCGAACATCGAGGACCCGCGCTTTCTAGCGAACTATTACGCCATGGAGCTCTGGGTCAACGACAACATTCCGATGGCTGGTGAAACGTTTCGCCAGTTCGTCAAGGACCTCTATCAGAACAATCGACTCGCGCGGAACGAGCTCCGTGTCGGGAGTCGCCGTGTCGATCTAGGGCGCATTACCTGTCCCCTGATGCTGCTCATGGCCAAGAACGACCATCTCGTCCCGCCGGCCTCTACGCAGGGAATCCTGCCTCACGTCCGCGGAACGGACGTCGAGTCGGTGCTGGTCGAGGCCGGACACGTCGGATTGGTCGTGGGGGGCAAGGCCCAACGAAGCACGTGGCCGATGGCCACGCGGTGGTTGGCCGACCGTTCCACATCGTCAGAGAAACAAGCATCCTGAGAGGGCGCCAACGAACATGAACAGCGGATCAAAGATTCGGGTAGCAATCGCCTGCCAAGGCGGCGGAAGCCATACAGCCTTCACCGGGGGGGTACTCCAGGGTCTGCTCGGCCAACTGCCGGACGACGTCGACGTGGTCGCGCTCAGCGGTACTTCGGGCGGAGCCATTTGCGCGGCCCTCGCCTGGGAAGGACTGCTGCGCAAAGACGCGTTGCTCGCCATCCGAAAGTTACGAGACTTCTGGAATTCGACGGCCGCTCGCGAGCCCTGGGACCGAATCATGAATCAAATCATGATAGGGGTTCAGTCGTTTCGAGATCTGATGGTTCTCCCGGAGGTCAGTCCCTACCAGTTTCCTCCGTGGGGCGCCGACCGGTTTCGCGAGGATCTCGACAGGTACTTCGACTTCGCCGAGCTTCGGGCGCTGGCGCGCGGGCCGGGCGCCCCGATTCTTCAAATCGGCGCAGTGGAAGTCCTCAGCGGACATTTCGAGCTCTTCTCCGGAGAGGACCTCTGTGTAGAAGCGCTGCTGGCTTCGGCGGCCATTCCTGAGCTCTTTCGAGCCGTGACGGTCCCCGGACGCGGCGTGTTCTGGGACGGCCTGTTCTCGCAGAATCCGCCGATCCACGATCTCGTGTATTACGATCTGGACGAGCTCTGGCTGATTCAGATCAACCCGAGCACCATTGCTCGCGTGCCGACCGAGACGCATCAGATTCTCGACCGGCGAAACTCGCTGGCAGGCAATCTCTCGATGGAGCAAGAGCTGCGGTTCATCGAGAGCATCAATCGTGCGATCGCCTCCGGGACGATCAGCGACCCGAGGCGCCGCATGATTCGTATCAGGCGCATCGTTCTGGATCGGGCTCTTCATTCGCGGACCAAGCTGGATCGGAACGCGGAGCTGCTGAGCGACCTGCTGGCGTACGGGCAGGCGAAGTCGAAGTGGTTCCTGAGGGAGAGACGCGATGCCCGTCCTGAAGCGAGTGTGGGGATCTAGGGAGTAGGGAGCATGGGGATTCGATTGGCTGGAGTAGGAACCTACGTTCCGGAGCGTCGCGTCTGCAACGATGAGCTGGCGACAATGGTCGACACGTCCGATGCATGGATCAGCGCGAAGACGGGCATACGAGAGCGGCGTTTCTCGGGGCCTGACGAAGCCCCGAGCGACATGGGATCGCGTGCCGCGCTCCGGTGTCTGAGCCACGCCGGCGTCGACAAGGCGGCCGTCGATCTCATCGTGGTCGCGTGCGCCACCCCGGACCAGTCGCAGCCGGCCGTCGCCTGTATGGTTCAAGAGAAGCTCGGAATCGGCGAACGCCGTGCTCCTGCGTTCGACGTCAATTCCGTATGCTCCGGATTCGTATTCGCCTTGAACGTGGCGCAGGGAATGATGCTGTCGGCGCCGCGGCACTATCGCAACGCACTGGTCATCGGAACGGATGCATTCTCGAAGATCATGAACTGGAGCGATCGGCGGACGTGCATTTTTTTCGGCGACGGGGCCGGCGCGGTGCTTTTGTCTCAAACGGATACGGACGAGCGACGCATCCATTTCGAACTGGGCAGTGACGGTCGCGGCAGCCGCGACATCCGAGTGCCCGCAGGCGGAACCGGCTTGCCGATCACGGCCGAGCGACTGGCCACGCGGCAGAACACGTTCGTGATGGATGGTCCGAAAGTCTGGGATTTCGCCGTCGTCACGGTCCCGCGAACCATTCGGTCGCTGCTGGACGAGCACGGCATGCGACCGTCCGACCTCGATCTCGTCGTCTTGCACCAGAGCAATCTGCGCATGATCGAGGCCATCATGACGAGCCTCGGCCTGCCGATGGACCGAACCGTCACCACGGTCGAGTCCTACGGCAACACGGCGGCCGCCAGCATTCCGCTGACGCTCGGAAGGGCGTGGGAGAGCGGGCGCTTGGGCGCGGGCGCCCGGGTGATGTTGTGCGGATTCGGCGGGGGACTGTCCTGGGGCGCGGCCCTTTTCGAAGTGTGAGAGGCGCCCGCATGGTGCACATTCTCATCAGCGGAGCGGGCAGCGGGATCGGCGAAGGGCTGGCAGTCGAACTCGCCGGCCTCGGTCACCACGTCATCCTCAGCGACGTGGCGCTCGACCAGGCGGCGGCTGCGGCCGCCGCGATTCGGTCCAGCGGAGGCTCCGCAGAAGCGGTACGCATCGACGTGACCTCGGACGAGAGCGTGGCCGGAGCCGTCGCCTCGCTCTCCGGTCCGATCGACGTGCTCGTGAACAACGCCGGACTGCAGAGCGTGGCGCGCTTGGAGGACTTTTCGATGGACGCGTGGGGACGCCTCGTAGCGGTCATGCTGACCGGCGTGGCGCGACTGACGCGGGCAGTCCTTCCCGGCATGCGCCGCCGGGGCTACGGACGCATCATCAACATGGGCAGCATCCACTCGCTGGTGGCGAGTCCCTTCAAGAGCGCGTACGTCGCCGCCAAGCACGGGTTGGTCGGTTTCTCCAAGACGATTGCCCTCGAGACGAAGGACGTCGATATCACCGTGAACACGATCTGTCCGAGCTACGTCAAGACGCCTCTCGTGGATCGGCAAATCGCCGAACAAGCGCGGGCGCGCGGGATTGCCGAAGCGGAGGTGGTGGACACGATCATGCTCCAGCCCATGCCCAAGCGCGTGTTCATCGGCTTCGACGAGCTCGCTGGGATCGCTGCCTTCTTGGTGTCTCCGGCTGCGCGCAACATCACAGGGCAAACCATCGTGGTCGACGGGGGGTGGACGGCGCAGTGAGGGAGCCGATTGACTACCCCGGGGAAACCGCATACGAATTGGACCCAATGATGGCAGGCATTTTTCGGCTTCAATTCGCTTCGTCGATGTTCTTGTCTTTGGCCGCCTGCGGAGCGCTCGGCGCTTCCGGCTGCTCGACCACCGCGGTCAATGCCGACTCAGGCGCTAGCGGGGGGAGCGGCAGCGACGCGAGTGCCGCAGATAGCGGTGGAAGCGGAAGCGGAGGGGCCAACGCCGATAGCGGCGGAGGCGGAGGGGCCAACGCCGATAGCGGCGGAAGCGGAAGCGGAGGGGCCAGCGGCGATAGCGGCAGCTCGACCATCGACGCGGGCTCGGTGACGTGCGTCCTCCCCCCGCAAAGTCCGGACGGAGGCCTCGCGGTCCTCACCGCCAACGCGACGCCCCTCGCGCTCGACGCGGGCGGCGCGTACCTATCGACCTTTGGCGCCTACAACGGATACGGCGGAGGCATGTACGTTTTTCCCACCGTGGGGCCGGGGGTGGATCAGCCGGCCAATCCGGACGCGGGTGTGAACTGCAGCACGTTCGCCAGCCAGAACAGCTTTCTCCCCACGTTCTCGCCGTCGACGAACGCATGGGCGATCGCGGGGACCGTCGCGGGCTATTCCGGATTTGGGATGTGGCAATATCATTGCGACAACGCCTCCGCGTACAAGGGGATTCAGTTCACGGTGTCGGGCGACCTGGGCGTCCCGGGTGAAGACGCCGGCGACGCGGGAACCGCCACGCAGATGCAGATTCAAGTGACCCAGCTGTCGAACGACTTGGCGGGCAGCACGACGGGTGCGAGCTGCGCCAGCAATTGCGTCCCGGCGTCGTACTATTTCAGCGTTCCGAACACGCCGACCGTCGTAAAGGCGCTCTGGAGCGAGTTCTCCGGGGGTAGCCCCAATCCGACGATCGACAATCCGGGGCAGATCATCCAGATTCAGTTTCAGCTTCCGTGGCCGTGCACCGGCGGCGTTCCGTATACTCCCAACGTGACGATCCAGAATATCGCGTTCATTCCGTGAGCGCAGGCTCGGGGGACCGCTACCTCAAGAGAACCGCCAGGATCGCGGAGGACGCCAGGGTCAGAGACCTTCAGGTCTGCCGCGGCCAGCGCGTCCCCCGCGGTGCGATTCTAAGCATTCGTCACATCGTGTTGTGAACCGGCTGTTCCAGCTATTAAACCTCACCCCCCGGCCCCCTCTCCGCTCGCGGCTCATCGTTACCCAG
>CAZVPE010000139.1:0-12555 GCA_964628155.1 uncultured Polyangiaceae bacterium
GCGCCATTCTGCTTCTCGGACACGTCGTGGACCCGACCGTGTCGGGCGGTCCGTAGCCAGTGAGTGCCCAATCGATGACCACTGTCTCGAGATTGATCGCCGCTCCCGATCGAGGGAACGCCGGTACCGGGCGTCCGAGCAAAGCCCAGCCGAGACCGAACGCCGCTCGCACGTGCGAGAAACGACCGCTACGCCAGCCAAAAGTTGTTCCTCCGCTGGACGGCCTATCGATGAGCGCAGCGTTCGTCTATCACGATGAACCGTGACGACTCTGACGAGCGAAGGGTCCGCGCGACCGCTCGATGGGACGACCCACCCCGCGCCTGCTCCTCAGCTCGTCGATTTCATCCGAAGGGGCTCTGGTAGCGTCGCACTCTTCGATCGCTCGATGAACTACCTGGCTGTCAGCTCGGCCTGGCTGATGGCTTTCGGTCGGGGCTATCCGGATCTCGTCGGCCGAAACCACTACGACGTCCACCCGGACCTCCCCGAGGCATGGAAGGTCGTTAATCGCCTCGCGCTCGGCGGCAAAACGGTTCGACAAGATCAAGAGGAGCGCTGGGTCCGTGCCGACGGCGTCGAGCACTGGCTTCGCTGGACCGTTCTTCCTTGGTACGGCGACGACCAGGAGGTCGGCGGGATCATCATCGCGGCCGAAGACGTCACGGTGGAGCGCGCGTTGCGGTTATCCGAGGCCAGGCTCTCGGGAATCGTTTCCGTCTCGGCGGATGCCATCGTTTCCGTCCATGCGGAGCGAAACGTCACGTTGTTCAACCAAGGGGCAGAACGGATCTTCGGCTATGCCGATTCCGATCGCGAGACCTGTCTAGACGGGCGTTCGAAGCCTCGACATCGAGTCCGGTCGCAAATGGGCTCCGGGACCGATAATCTCGAGCGAACCCATGAAGACGCTCCAGGTCTACGCCGTCGCGGCGCTTCTCATTGCTTCTCCGGGCTGTGGTTCGTCCGCATCCGGCACGACCCCGCCCGGCTCGGGTGGCGGAAGCGACGGCAGCGCAAGTGTCCCGGACAGTTCGTTACCCGAAACGTCGTCGAGCGCACCCGCGCGGGACGCGTCCGGACCACCACCCACCGGCGGACAGGACTCGTCGGGGTCGGCGCCCCCAGCCGGACAAGACGCTTCGACCTCGGGCTCCGGCAGCGGTGGAGGGATTGTCGACGCCGCCCAAGGTACGGTCGATTCTGGATCCGGGGCAGGAGGCGATGCGACGGCAAGCGGGGGTTGCGCGGGTCTGGCCCTCTGCGACGATTTCGAATCGGACACCGTGGGCGGTCCGCCGAGTGGCAGCCTCTGGACACTCGTGGGACTGGCCGGATGCAGCGGAACGGGAAATCCGTCTGCTCCGGTGATGTATCCGATTACGATCGACGGCTCGCAGCACCATGGCGGCACGAAGGCGGCAAAGGTCGTCGGCGGGGACTCGTGCGGCCCGTTCATGGTGAATACGAGCGCCTTTGCGACGCTCTCGGGTGGTGAGGTTTACGGACGCTATTGGATGCACCTTTCCGACACGGCGATGACTTTCGACCACGCGACCTTCATGGCGCTGGGCCTTCTTCGTGACGGAGGGGTCGGCCTGAGCGTCGGCGCTCAGGACAGCTACATTCAGCTCGCGTCCGAGGGAGCCGGGGGCGCGACGAACACGTTCATGTGGCAGACCGACGATGGGAACGTTCTGCCCGAGAAGAACTCGATGGGCGCCGCCGAGTCCACCTACGTGGCGGCAACCGGCTTCACGTGCGTCGAGTTTCATACGTCATTGTCGGGCAAGGCCATCGAAGTTTGGGTCAACGGCGCGACCGTGGCCGGCCTGACGTCACCACCGGTGCCGCCGGCCGGAACCCAGTGGACGCCTCCCAGCCCGCTTGCGCCGACGAGCTTCGGCCTCGGTTGGGTCCTCTTCTCGGGCGAGCAGCTGACGGCTTGGTATGACGACGTCGCGCTGTCGACAACGCGCATCGGGTGCAACTAACCCCGAAAGCTCTTGGTGGATGGTGTGAGGTGCTTACACCGCTCGGACATCTTCCGGCGAGTCCCAGTCGCGGAGCTCCTCCAGCTCCTGCGGTTCGAGCGGAAGCTCGACCGCACCGACTTGCCGGATTAACCGCTGCAGAGAGCGCTCAGGGGTGCGTGCGAGCTCGAGGGCGAACGGGAGCACCCGGGCCCCGTCATAGCGCGCGCACAGGGGCTCCCAGCGACCCTCGCGTCGCGGCGCGACGACCGGCGTTTGGTCCGGCGCCGCAAGGAGGCGTCCGACGATCGCACTCGAAACGAACGGCATGTCGCAAGCGAGCGCGAGGACATGGGCCCCCCCGGCGCGACGAAGCAGCGCGGTCAGTCCGCCGAGCGGTCCGATCCCCTCGGGATCGTCCAGGATGGTCTCGAGGCCAAGCCCGATGTACTCGACTCTCGAGCCGACCAGCACGACCTGCAGCTCCAAGCGCTCCAAAATAACCCGCAAGCGCCCCACTATGGTGGCGCTGTCTGCCGTTCGGAGCAGACCCTTCGCAACTCCACCCATCCGCGTGCCGGCGCCGCCGACGAAGATCCCGGCCAGCCGGGCGGTCACGCGTCGTTCCAGCGGAGGTACGAGACGAAGGCACCCGCCTCGAGTGATCCGTCCCCGGGCGGAACGAGAGCAATTCCGTCCGAGTCCGCGAGGCTCGTCGCGGCGGCGGACGCCTGATTGTCGTGAAAATGGACGACCAGCGCGTCGCCCTCGGCGCGGAGGGTGGCGCGGGCGAGCTCCAGCCGATCGGGCGAGCGCTTGCGCGCGGACGCCAGCCGAGCGACGAGGCGCATCGCCACCGGTCGCGTGTCCCCCTGCATCGCGCGCAGGAGCGGCATTCCGAACACCACGAACGTCACGAGCGCGCTCGCCGGATTGCCGGGAAGGCCGAGCACGTGAACGCCGGCTGACCTGCCCACCGCGAGCGGCTTGCCGGGTTTGATGGCGACTTTCCAGAAGTCCAGCACGACCCCGGCGCGCTCGAGCGACGGACGGACGACGTCGTGGTCGCCCACGCTCACACCGCCCACGGTGAGCAGCACGTCGGTCCCGTCGAGGGCCTGTTCGATCGCCCGCTGCGTCTCGCCCGGGTCGTCGCGAACCAGCGGCGCGATGCGCACCGACGCGCCCGCCTGTCGCGCGAACGCGGCGAGCGGCGCGCTGTTCGACTCGGGTATCGACGCCGCGAAGCGCTCCCCTCCGGGGGCGCGAAGCTCGTCGCCCGTGCACACGATCGTCACGCGCGGCCGGCGGGCGACGACGATCTCCGCCCGATCCTGCATCGCCGCAAGAGCCAGCGCGCCGGGCGTCAGCCGCGTGCCGGAGGCGACGGCCACCGCTCCGCGCTTCAGGTCTTCGCCCGCACGACGCACGTGCTGGCGCAGCTTCGGGCGCGCGGTGAAGCGCAGTGCGTCGCCGTCGCGCGTCCCGTGTTCCTGCATGATCACGCTGTCGGCCCCCTCGGGGACCCGAGCGCCCGTAAAAATTCGGCACGCGGTTCGGGGGGACAGAGGGGGGGCCTCGTGGCCAGCGCGACTGACCCCGACCACGGGGAGCGTCCACGGTCCGTCCCCGTCGAGATCGGCCGAGGCGACGGCGTAGCCGTCCATGGCGCCCTGATCGAACGGCGGTAGGGGCTCGGGAGCGACGAGGTCCTCCATCAGAACCCGCCCCCATGCGTCCCCGAGGGCGACGCGCTCGCTCGAGACCCGTCGAGCGCCGGCCAGCAGAAGGCTGCGGGCTTCGTCGAACCCGAGCATCGGTCAATGCCCGCGCTTGTCGCCGCGGGCGACCGCCACCGCGTGAGCCAAGATCGGGGCGAGGATGCGGTCGACGGCGAGGACAACCGCCTTGGGACTCCCGGGCAGCGCGGCGACGACCCGTCTGCGATGGACGCCCGCGACGGCGCGAGAGAGCACCGCGCGTGGCCCGATCTCGTCCCACGACAAACGGCGGAAGGCCTCGCCGAACCCGTCCAGTGTCTTGTCGAGAAGCGCGCTCACGGCTTCATACGTCTGATCGCGAGGCGAAAGGCCGGTGCCTCCGGTCAAGACGATGGCGTCGGCCTGATTCTCGTCGCACGCTCGGGCAATCGCCGCGCGCACGTCGTCCGGTTCGTCCGGCACGATGGCGCGCATTCCTACGACGAAGCCGGCCGCCTCGAGGCGATCGCGAAGGCAAGCGCCTCCCTCGTCGTCCGCCTCCGTCCGCGTGTCGCTGACGGTGATCGCTGCGACGCGGACCGATTTGTTGTGGTCGGAGTGGCTCACGCCCCAAGGGTAGCTCGAATTCAATCCAGCGTGTCGTCGCCGTGCACGAGCGACGAGTCGGGTGGAGGCGCGATCTGCGCGGACGACTTCGTCGACGCGACGTCCTCGGGCGTCACGAGCTTTCGCACGAGGTCCGCGCGGTTATTGGCTCCTAGCTTCGTGTAAAGACGCCGGACGTACGTTCGAACCGTGTTCTCGCTGAGGCCGGAGATCGCCGCGACGTTCACCCCGCTGTACCCCGCCACGAGAAGGCGCGCGATGGCTCGCTCGCGTTTGCTCAGCCCCTCCATCGCCGTGGGCCGCTGCGTCCCTTCGACGCGCACTGCCGCACAGCGCGCGCCCCCGAAGACAGGATCGCCGTCGATCCTCGCCACCGAAACGATCGTTCCGCTGGGCAGCCGAGGTGGCGTGGGAAACGCGTCTTTGCGCGCGCGGGCGGCGAGCGATTGCTCGGCGGCGTCGACGATCTGCGCCTCGATGGGCAGTACGTCTTCGTCCCACTCGAGGCCGCGGTCCCTATCGGCAGCCCAAACGATGCGCTTTCGATCCCGGTCGACGACATATACGACGCCGGAGATCTTGCCGAGCGCCCGAAGCGCCGCCGCTTCGCGCGACAGCTCGTCGTACTGCAACTGCGCCCTCGCGCCCGCGACGACGAACGGCGCGAGTTCTTCGATTTCGCGCTTGTCGCTCTCTCCGAACGGTCCGTCGGTCGGGCGCCGCTCGAGCCCGGCGAGGCCGAAGAGAACGCCCCCTTCATGAAGGAACAAAACGAGCGCGTGGGCATATCCTTCCGGCGCCGACCAATCGTGGAAGTAGGGGAGTTTCACCCGTTCGGTCTCGGGCCACAGCTCGGCGGACAGGTACGCGCGACGCGGCGACGTGACGACGCTCTTGGGGGCGAAGCCGAAGGCCGACGACAGCCTCACCCCGTCCGCGCCGGGGCACGATTTGACCACCCCGTCCACGAGGCGTGTGGCCTCGCCGTAGGCCCGCGCGTCCTCGGTGCCGAAGAAGCAGAACCCGCCGCTTGCAGGCACGATCTCCCGCATCGCGGCGATTACGCGCCGGCGAAAGCTCGAGGTGGTGCCCAAGAGAACCACCTGCAGTTGGGCCGATTGGAGCTTGTCCACGAGGGTTGTCCTATACTCGCTACCGCATGTCGGCGCCGCTTCCGGGTCCAAACGGTGCGGGCGACCTCATCTTCGACTGGAATGAATTGGAGCGCAAAGGGCGCCGTCTCCCGCCTGCATTTTCGCTCGTCGACGAGACGCTCCGGGAGGGCCTCCAAAACCCGAGCGTCGAAGATCCCCCAGTCAGCGACAAGCTTCGCATTCTTCACCTGATGGAAGAGCTCGGGATCGAAGTCGCCACCGCAGGGCTGCCGGGTAGCGGGCAGCGGGCGTTCGACGACGTGCTCTCCCTAGGCCGGGAAGTCGCCGCCAACCGCATGAAGATCAAGCTCGCGGCGGCCGCCCGAACCGTGGTCGCCGACATCGAGCCGATCATCGAGATTAGCCAGCGCGCCGGCATCCCGGTCGAGGCTTACGTCTTCATCGGCTCGAGCCCCATACGCCAGTACGTCGAACAGTGGGATGTCGCGCTGATCGCCAGGCGCAGCGCCGAGGCGATCGACGCGGCCGTCAAGGCGGGGCTCTCGGTCGCGTACGTCACCGAAGACACGACGCGTTCGCGTCCGGAGGTGCTGAAGACGCTCTTCCACGCGGCCATCGGTCACGGCGCTTCGCGCATCTGCCTTTCGGACACCGTGGGGCACGCGACGCCCGAGGGCGTGCGGAATCTGGTCGGCTTCACGAAGGACGTCATCGCCGAGTCCGGCGCCGACGTCGGGGTCGATTGGCACGGTCACAACGACCGGGGGCTCGCGCTCGAGAATGGTCTCTGGGCCCACGAGCTCGGGGTCGACCGCGTCCACGGAACCGCGCTCGGCATCGGCGAGCGCGTCGGCAACGCTCCGACGGAGCTTCTCCTCTTGAACTTGCGTCTGCGCGGACAGCTCCCCGAAAGCCGCGATCTGACCAGGCTCGTCGAATACTGCGAGACCGTGGCGA
The DNA here is from genome assembly GCA_964628155.1 of uncultured Polyangiaceae bacterium. Lineage (GTDB taxonomy): Bacteria > Myxococcota_A > Polyangia > Polyangiales > Polyangiaceae > Palsa-1150. Next base: position 6,373 of record CAZVPE010000139.1, read on the forward strand.
GCGCCGTCCGCTGGCAGATTCCGCTCAACTATCCCCTCGTCGGAAGAAACGCGTTTCGCACGGCGACCGGGGTTCACGCCGCGGCGATCGCCAAGGCCCTCCAAATGAGCGACGCGTGGCTCGCCGACCGGGTCTACAGCGGAGTCCCCGCCGGCCTCTTCGGTCGACACCAAGAAATCTGCATCGGATTCATGAGCGGTGCGTCGAACGTCAGTTATTGGCTGCGCGAGCGCGGGATTGAGCCGAGCGAGGGGCTGGTCGAAGCGATTCTGCGAGCGGCAAAGGCTACGACGCACATCTTGTCCGACGAGGACGTGATGGACATCGTCCAGCGCGTGCGCGGCTGAGCGTGGGGCGGACGGCACTCCTCGGCGTCGACGTCGGGACGACCGGTGTCCGCGCGGCCGTCTTCGACGCGGGAGGGCGGATCCTCGCGCAGGCGGCCGAAGACTGCCCCTACGAGGCCCCTCGCCCGGGATGGGCCGAGGCCGATGCCGGACTCTGGTGGCGAGCGGTTTGCGCGGTGATCCGGCGCGTGGCTCGAGAAACGTCGCTCGCCGAGGTCGCGGCTGTCGGCGTCACGGGGCAGGCGCCTACACTCGTGCTGGTCGGCTCGAACGCCGAGGTTCTTCACCGCGCGATCCTCTGGCTCGACGTGCGCTCCCACGCGGAGGCGCGCGCCATCGACGCGGCGCTGGGCCCCGGGGGCGCCGAAGCCATCGGCGGCAACCGGATGCACGCGTACTACTTGGGGCCGAAATTCGCGTGGATGCGCGACCATCACCCGGAGATCGTGGACCGGACGGCCGTCGTGCTGCAGTCGCATGCCTGGGTCGCGTTCCAGCTGACGGGCGAAGCCGCGTGCGACCTGTCGACGGCGATGCTGTGTGCGCCTCTCTTCGACGCGCGGTCGCTCGCGTGGTCGGACGCCGGCTCTCGCGTCGTCGGGATACCGACGCGCGTCCTGCCGCGGATCGTGAACGCGCACGAGGTCGTCGGAGCGGTCACGCGCGCCGCGGCCGCCGCGACCGGGCTGCGCGAAGGAACCCCCGTCGTCGCCGGGGGCGGTGACTTCGCGGCGAGCGCCCTCGGGGCCGGAGTGTTCGACGAGGGGCAAGCGTGTTTGATGCTCGGCACGGCTGGGAACCTTCTCATGCCGATGGCGGAGGCGCGCTTCGACCGGCGCCTCATCAACAGCCACCACGTCGGATGCGACCGATGGTTGGCGCTCGGCGGAACACTGTGCGGCGCGGCGCTCGAGTGGTTTCGCGGCGCCTGCGCGCCCGGAGTTGCATGGGACTCGCTCGAGGCGGAGGCGAAGGCGGTCGATGTCGCCGAGCTCGCAGGGCTCACCGTCCTTCCGTATTTTCAGGGCGAGCGCACCCCGATCTGGGATGAGGCGGCGCGCGGGATCATCGCCGGAATCGATCGCACGCATCGCCGCGGGCATCTCTACCGTGCCCTTCTCGAAGGGGTGGCTCTCGGGTTTCGCCACTGCCTGGCGGTGGCCGAGGAGAACGGGGCAAGCTTCGGCGAAGTGGTCGCGGCGAACGGCGCCGGCAAGAGCCCGCTCTTTCGGCAAATCCTCTCCGACGCGCTCGGGCTTCCGCTCACCTGGAGAGAAGGTTCGGGCGCGGGTCACGGCACGGTCGCGGGGGCGGCGCTTCTTGCGGGGATTGGCGCCGGCGTGCTCGAAGGACCCGAAGCCGCTCGCCTCTGGTTGGACGAACCGGGCTCCGACCGCGGCGCCTGCGTGCGACACGAGCCGGACCCTCGCGAGCACGCGCGGCTCGCGGAGGTGTTCGCACGACGCCTGGAGCTGATTGGGGCCGCGAATCGGGCGATTCGCAACTATAACTAACTAGAAACAAAGATGATTTGGACCCGCGCGTTGGCGGGGTCCAATCACTTCTCTAGCGAGCGCAGTCGCCGCCGTACCGGCACGCATATACGGTCCCGCCTTGCAGGGTGCAGCAAAGGTCGCCACCGACGACGTCACACATGTCTCCGCAGCCGCTGCAGTTCGAGTTCGTTTGGAAGTTGTCGCAGGCCGCGCCGCACGTGTTGCCGTTGCCCCGGATGCCGCATCCGCATTGACCGGCGTAGCACTCCCAGGCGTCGCCAGGACCGCAGCTCATCCCGCACCCGGCGCAATTGTTCGGGTCGCTCCCGACGTTGAAGCACCCATTGCTGCAGCACGTCTGACCTGCGGCGCACCCCGCAAAATTGCCGCAGACGCAGATGCCGGCGGCGCTGCAGCTGTTCGTGGGGAGGCACGTGCCGCAGTTCGCGACGGTTCGCGCTTTTCCGCAGTTGTCCGCGCCCGCAAGTGCTCCGCACATGTGACCCAACCTCGCGCAGAAACTCGCGTCGCTCTCGGAGGCGCACCCGCACTGGTTCGGCATACCAGCGCCGCAGGTCTCGGGCATCGTACAGGTCCCGCAGCTCGCAACCGTTCGCGAACTGCCGCAGTTGTCGGGCGCGGTCACCGTTCCGCACCCCTTCGCGAGGCGTGCGCAGAAGGCCGCGTCCGTCTCGGGCACACAGGAATTCGCCGCGCTGTCGGCAAGAGCCCCATCGGGGCCGGCGTCAGCGAGCGTCGCCGCCTCGGAAGCCGCGTCGGCGAGGATCTTCACGTCGGATGCGGCGTCGGCCGCCCCGTCGAGGGCGCCGTCGGAAGCAATCGTCGCGTCGGGGGCCGCGTCCGTGACGACCCTTGCGTCGGCGAGCACCGTCGCGTCGGCGTCGGCTATCGATGCGCTGTCGGTGGCGGCATCGAAGGCGGACCCTGTTTCGGCGGAGGAATCGCGCGCCGCGGTGACGTCGGTTCCCGCCTCCGAGGCTCCCTCGACCGAAGCGTCCGACGAGCTCTGGGTCACGAAATCACCCAGCAGGTTCCCGCACGCCGAGAGGCTACCGAGAGCAAGAATCGCAATTGGGAAGGAGAAGGGGCGTAATCCCGAAGTGCGCACCAGCGTTGCCTCGATAGGATGGAAACTGCGGTAGCGAGAAGAAGAGACGAGTCTACCTCATCCGATTAACCCGCTGCACGATCCGATTGATCCCTTCTACCAACGTCGCCTCGGGCGTAAGCAAACTCACGACGATGTATGCCTCTCGGTCGAAATCGAAGAAGTGCCCCGGGTGCACGTACACTCCGTCTTTCTCGAGCAGCGCCAAGACCCACGCCTCTTCGGTCTCGGTCGCGGGCAGGCGTAGCGTCGCGTACCATCCCCCTTCGAGGTCGAGCACCGACGCCGGGGACCCGGCCACCGCGGCGCGAAGCCACGCGAGATTTGCGGCAGTCCGAAGCCGGATGGCTTCTTCGGTCGGTCTTCCAGAGGCGAGCAAGCGCGGGAGTGCGAGCTGGACCGGCGTTCCGACGGACAGGAACGCGTCGGCGACGACTTCGAGGTGCGCCAACGCCGAGTCGACCCGCCCGTCTTCGCCGCCCACGGCCATCCATGCAACCTTCATTTGCGGAAGCCCCGCGAGCTTGGAAAGCCCGCCCAGGGCGAAGACCAGCGGCGCTGAACTCTGCTCCAGCGCCGACGCGCAGCGCGTCTGATCTTCGCGAAGCGGAAAGCGCGCGAAGACTTCGTCGCTGACGAGGGGCAGGCCGAGCGAAGCGAGCGAGGCGAGTTCGGACTTCTTCAGGTAAGACCCGGTCGGATTGTTGGGATTGACGACGATGATCGCGCGGGTCCGGGCGGTCACTGCAGCGCGCGCAGAGTCGACGTCGGCGTGCCATGCCCCGTCGTACGCAAGGCGGTAAGGGACCGCGCGAACTGCCTCGAGTCGCGCCAGGTGCTCGAAGAGCGGATAGCTCGGGACGGGGAGGAGGATCTCGTCGCCGGGGTCGGCGAGGAGCTTGAAGAGGAACGCGTAAGCCTCGCTCGTGCTGGCCGTGAGGACGATGCGCGATGGGTCTACCGGAGTCCCGTTCGTGGAAAGGTCGCGCGCAACCGCTTCGCGCGCGGAGGCGACTCCGAACGGAGCGGGTTCGTATCGGAGAAAGGGGGCCTCGGCCAATGCCGCGCGAATCGCTTCGCCGTCGTACGGGATTTGGGCCCGCGTGGGATTGGATTCGGTGAGGTCGAGGAGGGGGCGGCCGGCTGCACGCGCGCGAGCAAGAGCGACGGACAGGGGGTTGGGCGAGAGATCGAAGGAGGTGCGGGACGAGAACATGGGGGCGCGAGCCTCGTGGGAGTTTCTACTACTCCGTTTTTCGTGCGTGTTTGCTTAGACGGGGCCTCTTCGGCTCGCTGGCCCGCGACTCGCAAGAGAAACCCGCCGAGGTGATCGTGCAGAGGAATTTCTTTGGGTCGTTGTGTGCAGTCGGCGGAGTGCTCTTGGGGGCGTGTGGGGGAGGAGTCCCGACGACGATGGTCACGAGCGGGAGCGACGCGGACGGCGGCCTCCGAACTTCGGCGGGCCTCTCCGGTTCCCCGTCCGAGGGCGGATTGGCCCAGACGTCGGGAGGGGACGGAGCGCCACCGAGCGAAATGCGCGCGCCGGAGGGCGGGAGCGCTGCGTCGAACGAAATCCCCACGATCGGGAGCTGCCCAGTTTTTCCGGCGGACAGCGCGTGGAACACGCGCGTCGACGACCCTGGGAAGTTCCCGGTGCATGCGCAATCGGCGACCTATCTCGCGAAGATGAGCCCTAGCACCCATTTGCATCCCGACTGGGGCGATTGGTCGACCGACCATTACGGGATTCCGTGGCAAGTCGTGCCCGCCGGTCAGGCGCGGTTGCCGATGACGTTCTCGTACGCGAGCGAGAGCGATCCAGGCCCGTATCCCTTCCCAGCGAACGCGCTCGTCGAAGGCGGCGCCGGCTCGGGGGGCGACATGCATGTACTCGTCATCGACCCGGCGGCGTGCACGCTGTACGAAACGTGGAATAGCTCGTACGTCGCTCCGGGATGGTCCTGCGGGTCGGGGGCGAAGTTCGATCTACGCTCGAACACGCTTCGCCCCGACGGGTGGACCTCGGCCGACGCGGCAGGTTTGCCGATCCTGCCGGGGCTCGTGAAGGTATCCGAAGTCAGGGCGGGCGTCATTGCGCACGCCCTCCGATTCACGATGAGCAGCACGCAGCAGGCGTACATCCATCCGGCCACTCATGCGGCCGGAAAGAGTGACGCGACATTGCCGCCGATGGGTCTCCGGCTTCGACTCAAGGCGACGTTCTCCACGGCTTCGTTCGTCGGCCCCGCAAAGGTCGTCGTCACGGCGCTCCAGCAATACGGGCTGATCCTCGCCGACAACGGAAGCGATTGGTACGTGAGCGGCGACAGTGACGACGCGTGGTCGGCGTGGATGGACGGAATGGTCCAGGCGCTCGACCAGATCCACGGAAGCGATTTTGAAGCGGTAGAAACCGGACCGCTGTCGACCGCGGGACTCTAGCGTTCAGCCTCCTCACAATTTTGCGGGCGGCTTCGAAAAACGGATTTAGTCGCGGCGCCGCGCTCGCTCCGCACGCGTCGCGAACTAAGGTTCATGGGCGCTCATGCGGTGTGCAGTTGTCTTGGCGCTCGGGGATCCGCGTTCGGCGGACGCGAGCACTTGGATCGACGCCGTCGCGTGGCTGCGCCAGGAGCTCTCCGGGCTTGGCTATCGCGTCAGTGTCATCGACGGCGAAGACGTAGAGGGGGACCTCGCCCACGCTCTGGTGGGGGTGACCCCCCAGGACGACGTCTTCGTCCATGTCAGCGGTCGTTTGGCGGATCTCGGCGTGGTCCGCACGGCGGGGGGACGCTGGGTGCGGCTGCAGACCCTCGGCGAGGCGATCGCGGAGCGCGGGGGTCCCAACGTTTCCATCTTCGCGGAGCTCATTCACGAATTCGGTCCGTACGACACGCGAATCGCAAACGATCACGTCGACTCCATCGTGGCGGGGATTGGGGCGCACGCGCGAGGGTATGCGCTCGTTGCCGCGGTGCGTGCGGCGTCCGCGCCCGTCGAAGGGCTCGCGTTGACTCGGCTCTTCCTCGATACGGGCCGCACGACCGGAGAGGGCGGCGCGCTGATTTCGTCCGCCGTGTACGACCGGATTGCAAACATGCCCGAAGGCCGCGCGAGCGCACAACGGTTTACGTTCGTCCGAGGCGCGTCCGAACGACCGGCACCTCCCGTTCGCTCGTTCGCCGCCGATCGTCCGCTCCCGTCGTTCGCG
>CAZVPE010000139.1:12655-15394 GCA_964628155.1 uncultured Polyangiaceae bacterium
TCCGAGGCCCCTCTTCCGTCCTATTCGTCGGAGCCGCTCCCGTCGTTCGCGTCCGAGGCCCCTCTTCCGTCCTATTCGTCGGAGCCGCTCCCGTCGTTCGCGTCCGTGGGCCTGCCGTCGTTCCCAGCGGGCCCGCCTCTCCCGTCCTTCGGGTACGACGAGCCCCTCCCTTCTTTTGTCTCCGAGACCGACGCCCCCCTTCCGTCCTATTCGTCGGAGCCGCTTCCCTCGTTCGCGTCCGAGGCCCCTCTTCCGTCCTATTCGTCGGAGCCGCTCTCGGTCGCATCCGAGCCGGTGCACCGGCCGTCGTCGGCCGGCGAATCGATCGACGAACAGATCACCCAAGCGACCGAGGCCGGCGACAGCGCGCGCGTGGTGGAACTTCGGCGCGAGCGCCTCCGGGGGTTCGAATCCGGTCGCCTTCGCGTCCGTGAGCTCATCGCCATCGCCCGCATTCTGCAGGTGGAGCTCGCTGACGCCTCGGGCGCCATCGACGCGCTCGAGGAAGCGCGCGCGATCGAACCCCATCGGGTCGGTGTGCTGCAAGCGCTTCGGCGCGGCTACGAGCGGAGGGGCAGCTGGGAGAAGGTCTTCGAAGTGACCGGAACCCTCGCCGATCTCGCCGCGTCGCCGACCGAACGTGCGGAACTGCGCGTCGCGCAAGCTCAAGTGGCGCTCGATCAGCTGCATGATCACGACACGGCACTCGCCCTCCTCGAGAAGGCCCTCGAGAACGACCCGACCCACGAGCGCGCGCTCGCCGTGTTCGATGCGCTCCATGCGCTCCGGCCACGAACGGTCGACGCCCCCGCCGCGACTGGCGGCGCCGACGAGTCGGACTGGGAAAAGACCGAAGGCGCGAGCGGCACGTCGGAGGACGACGACGAAACCGTCGCGTTCGACGTGACCGAGGGCGACCTCCTGAGCACGTTGGCAGACGGCGAGTTGGCTGCGCAAGAGCTGCCCAACGATCCGGTCGACCCGGCCGTCCATGCGACGGCCTTCGCGGAGCATTGGCGAGAAGGGAGGACCGATGCGGCGTTTCTCGCGGCCCTCGCGCTAGAAGAGCTCGGCGCGGCCGATGTCGACCAACAGATTCTCGTCGACCAGTTTCGCTCGGTCGCGCCCATCCGCGCTCGCGGATCGCTGGAGGAGGACGCGTGGAAGCTCCTGCGGGTCACCGGTCCGAGCGACTGCGTCGCCGCGCTGTTCGGAGCCGTCGCACGCGCCGCGGTTGCGATGCGCATCGAAGAGCTCGTCGCGCGAAAGGCGCTGGTCAGTCTCGACCTCGCCACGCGACTTGACGAAAAGAGCACCGCGTCGATCATGCGAAGCTTCCAATGGGCGGCGCGCGTGCTGGGAGTCCCGTGCCCCGCCCTTTACCTCATGGACGAGGTGCCCGGGGACATCGCGGCGGTCTGCGCGGTGGAACCGTCGACCGCCCTGGGGCCGTCGGTGTTGAGCGGTCGGTCGGCCAAAGAGCTCGCGTTTCTCGCCGGACGCCACCTGACCTACTACCGCCCGGAGCATCAGGTGCTCGTCTACTTCCCGACGGGCGAAGACCTCACGCGTCTGCTCGTGGCCACGATCGAAATCGGGGCGCCCGGCACGTTCCCCGCTGGATCCGACAGCTCAGTCGGTCTGCTCGGCGATCGCCTGAGCCGTCATCTCACGGCGGCGGAGCGAACGGCCATCGCTTCCGCGAGCCAAGAGCTCGACGAAAAGGTCGATCTCGGGCGATGGGCGCGGAACATCGAGCTCACCGCCGGCCGCGCGGGGCTGCTCTTGTGCGGCGACCTCGCCACCGCGGCCAGCCTGGTTCGCTCCGAGTCGCGACCATTCGGCGGGCTGACCTCGGACGACCGCCGCCACGACCTCATCTCGTTCGTGGTTTCGGCCGAGCACCGTGAGCTCCGAGATCGTTACGTGCTCTCCGCGGCAGGCAGTGCGGCCCCGCCGCCCGCCGCCGCTCCAGGAAGCCCGATTCCTCAGCGCTTTTCCATTGGCACATAGTCGCGAACGGTCCGACCCGTATAAATCTGCCGGGGGCGGGCGATCTTCGTGTTCGGGTCCTCCACCATCTCCCTCCAGTGCGCGACCCAGCCCGGGAGGCGTCCGAGAGCGAAGAGAACCGTGAACATGTTCGTGGGAAAGCCCATCGCCCGGTAAATGATGCCCGAGTAGAAGTCGACGTTCGGGTAGAGCTTTCGCTCGACGAAGTATCTGTCTTTGAGCGCCGCCTCTTCCAGCGCCTTCGCGATGTCGAGGAGCGGGTCGGGCTTGCCGAGCTTGGCGAGGACCTTGTCGGCCGCCGCCTTGATGATCTTCGCCCGCGGATCGAAATTCTTGTACACGCGGTGTCCGAAGCCCATCAGCCGAAAATGGCTGCCCTTTTCTTTGGCGAGCTTCACGTATTTGCTCACGTCGTTTCCGTCCGCGTGAATCAGCTCGAGCATCTCGAGCACTTCCTGATTGGCGCCGCCATGAAGCGGCCCCCAGAGCGCGCAGATGCCGGCGCTGATCGACGCGAACAGATTTGCTTTGCTCGAGCCGACGACGCGCACCGTGCTCGTCGAACAGTTCTGCTCGTGATCCGCGTGGAGGATGAGAAGGAGATTCATCACCCGCACGAGCTCAGGATCGAACTCGTACTCCTCGGCCGGGACCGAGAACATCATGTTCAAGAAGTTCTCGCAGTAAGACAGGCTGTTCTTCGGATAGACGAACGGCTGCCCGATC
>CAZVPE010000140.1:0-817 GCA_964628155.1 uncultured Polyangiaceae bacterium
AGTGGGACGCGAACTTGGTGGTCAAAAAGTCGTGCGTTCCATGCGGAGCCGGGTCGTCGCCGCTCCCGATCGCGAACTTCGGCGCGTTCCGGTGGTCGTATGCAATCTGCACTTCGACGCCCGCCTTGGCCTGTTCTTCGAGAGCGTCTATCACTTGCTTGGCCACCTTCGCGTCTTTGAGGCGAAAATCGTATATAGCGACATGAATGCTGACTTTCGCACTCTTGACGAACTCCGTCAGAGAGTTCGCCACGGTGCCGATTGGCTGCGCGCCGTCGATGAGAAAGAGCGGATCTCGGTAGCCCACGTTGCTATCCTCCGCGAGGATTTGTCGGACCGGCCAAGCGCCGGAAGATGTCCCCGCGCCGAGGAGACTAAGTCAGCCGTCCCGGGCCTTTCAACACGCAACGGCGCTGTGCGGCATTCAATACTCTCTTTTTCGCGGACATTCGCGCACACGCCGGCTCGGTGCGAGTGGCGGGCTTGCCGCGTTTCCTTCAAAGTGAATCGATGACGATGGGTATCCCTGCGATTCGCGCATTGGCTTCGGTGACTTGTTGCGGGTGGGCCGCCATGGCGTGCGGCGGGGTGAGCGTGGTGCCGCCTGGCAACCCCGACGGTTCAACCGAGTCGTCGAGCGGCTCGCCGGGCGCCGGCTCGTCGAGCAGCTCCGGCGGGAGCGGTTCGGGCGCAATCGCTCCGGGCTCGAGCAACGGATCTTCGGGTACGGGAAGCTCCTCGGGGTCGTCGAGCTCGGGGAGTTCGTCGAGCTCGGGGAGTTCGTCGAGCTCGGGGAGTTCGTCGAGCTCGGGGAGTT
>CAZVPE010000140.1:917-15373 GCA_964628155.1 uncultured Polyangiaceae bacterium
CGTCGAGCTCGGGGGCCGGCTCTTCGAGCTCGGGCGGGGCCGGCTCGTCGGGTTCGGACGGCGGGGCGTTCCACTGGTACATGACCTGCGGGCTCCCCATCTGTCGCTTCGCGCCCGACGCGGGGTCGCTCACGGACGACGCCGGAGCTCCCTGTCCGCGCCTCGGATCGAGTTGTTCGGTGCTGGGCGATAGGTGCGGCGCGACCGATTCCGGCGTTCGTTGCGGGGCGGTCGAGGTTTGCGCGAGCCAGGACCCGACCCGACCGCCGAACATCTGCCCGATTTCCAGCCGGCAGTACAAGGACGCGATCGAGTACGTGGACGACACCGGGCTGAAGGAGCTCCACGACGAAACGCTTGGGATGCGCCTCGCGACGTACAACTACAAGGCGCAGGCAGACGATCCAAACCCGAAGCACCTCGGGTTCATCATCGAAGACAATCCCCGGAGCAGCCCCGCCGTCGATTGGTCACACGACCGCGTCGATATCTACGGATACCTCAGCATGGTCGTCGCCACGATGCAGGTCCAAGAGAAGGAGATCGCGGAGCTTCGCCGCGAGCTCGAGGTCGCCCGCGCCCAGCCAATCACCTGCGGCCTGTCGAGCGCAGGCGAGAGTCGATAGAGCACCGAACGGTTTGGCGGACCGAGGATTTGCCGCGAGTTTCGAGCAGCGCGAGGCGCGACGACGAGAACTACTGGAGTAATTTGAGGAGGAGCAACGAAGCGATGCGAAGAAAATCGCGGCAAAGCCGACGGGAGTCAAACCGTTCGGTGCTCTAGGGCTCCCGCTCCGTCGGCGCCCCCCCCGCCGCCGCCGTATCAGGGCCCGGCGTCCGGGGAGCGCGGCAAGACGATTCGGAACGAGCTCCCTCGTCCAAGCTCGCTCTCCACGACGATGCGTCCGCGGTGCGCCTCCGTGATGAGGAGAGCGATGTACAAGCCGAGCCCGAGACCCCCGATCCGTTTGTCGATCGGAGCGCGGTAGTAGCGCTCGAAGAGCTTCGGGAGATCCGCCTTCGCGATGCCGATGCCCCGGTCGACGACTTCGACGCTCACGTCGCCTTCGCCTTTCGCCAGGGAGACGAGAACCTCGGTCTCTCCGGGCGAGTACTTCAGGGCGTTGGCGACGAGGTTCGCGACCGCGCGTTCGAGTCGCTCGGGATCTCCCAACACCGGATACGAGCGGTCGGGAGCTTCCACCCGAATGCGGCGCCGAAGGGCGTCGTCCATGCGTTCGACGACTCCCGCGACGACCTCCGCCAGGTCGCAGGGGACGAAGCGTTGCCGCCCGCTCGGTCCCTCCAGGCTCGAGGCCTCCAGCAACTCTCCGATCATCGACGTCATTCGGTCCGCGTTTGCGACGATACGCCCGACCGTCCGGACGTCCTCGGGCGCGTGCGTTCGCTCGATCGAGCGCTTCAGCGCTTGGGCCGAGAACACGATGCTCGTCAACGGTCCGCGCAGGTCGTGAGAAATGAGCGCGAGGCACTCTTCTCGCCGCTGTGCGAGCCGATGAAGGTCCGTGACGTCACGGAAGACGACCGTCGCGAGAGACACGTCGCCCCCGTCGTTTCGAACGCTCGTGCCGCAGGCGACGACGCGCCTCGTCTCCCCGTCGGGCCTTACGTGCAAGAGCTCGTACTCGGAGAAGACCTCTCCGCGCATCGCCCTCGCGAGAGGACGATCGTCGGCGGGAAGCGAGGAGCCGTCCGGTCGCCGCGCGTCGAGGCGCTGGAGATGATCGACGTCGTGGATGCCTTTGTCGCTCACGCCGAGAACGGTGCGGGCGGCCGCGTTCATCATGAGGAGTCGGCCACGGCCGTCCGCGATGAGGACACCCTCGGCAAGCGTCTCGAGGAGAGCGTCGAATTCCGCCTTCTGACGCGTAGCCTTTTCGGCCTGATCCCGCTCGCGCGCGTTCGCCGCGACGAGTCGCTCGTCGAGCGCGCGAAGATCCCGCGCGAGTCGCGACAGCTCCTGCCGCGCGAGGGCGCGGTCAGTCACGTCTCTGGCCGTGAGGATGACCCCGCGAACGCGACCCGGGGATTCCGGGAGCGGCCAGGCTGCGTACCGCACGTATCGAACGCCCTGGCCAAAGGTCGGGCACTCGTGGTCCGGTGACGCCTCCGGCTGCCCGGTCGCGTACACGCGGTCGAGGATCGTGTGAGGCGTGCGACTGAGGTCCCGGAAGGCCTCCGCAAACGTGCACGAGATCAAGCGCTCGCTCGGCTGCCCGGCGAGCTCGCAGAACGACTGATTCGCGTATTCGAGAAGGTGGTCGGCGCCGCGCAAGACGGCGACCGCGTCGGGCGAGCGTTCGACCAAGTAGTGCCAAAGCCATGCGTCCGCAGGCTCCCTCCCAGGTCCGGGTGCCGTGGCCCTTCCATGAAGCTGGTTGCTCCGCATCTACCCCCACCCTCGCTGCACGCGTACTATAGCGTCAGCGTGGCGCTTGCGCGTCGCGTACGTGGCGCCGCTCCCAACTGTGGCAGGCGAGGTCGGGCGCCCGCGACGTCCTCCAACCGCAAATTGTCGAGAATTGTCGCCGGCGGGCACCACAAGCTCTCGATGGGGATGGTGCAAGACGTCTGCCGCCGCCGTGTCGCGCACGCTCGTCAAGGTTGTGTACCGATGACCCTCGATAGAGTCTCTCGGACGACCGCGAGGCTCGTGCGTCCCGCGACGACGACGACGACGCCGAAAGCGTGCTCGTCGACGAGGGCAAGGCGCGGCGGATCGACGTACGGATCGACCGCGATGCTCTGGCCCCATCCGTACGATAGCTCCGTACCGAGCAGCAGCTCGCTCGCCACGCCGTGCATTCCGACGCCGAAGGAGACCGACAAACGGTGCAGCCGCGTTTCGGCGACCGTGCCCGGTGGTGGCGATTGCGGAAGCGCATCCAGCGCGGACCAATCGGTACTGGCGCCCCCGAGCAAACTCCAGGAAGGGTTGAGAAACCACTCGAGGCCGAGACTCGTGTCGACAATCGTCGTCGCATCGACGTCCATCACCTGGTTGTAGCCGCGCAGCGTCGCGACGTTTCCGACCAGCGACGTCTGCGAGACCTGCGTCTCGGAGCGAGCAAAGGGCTGCACGGGCAACCACAGACTGGCGTCCACCTCGATGCGTAGGCGTCCCATCTCCGCGCCCAGCCCAGCGCTCACGCGCATCGGCGGCGTCGAAATGAAACCGCCGGTGGCCGTCGTCAGCGTTTCGGAGGGACTCGGCGCGAACTGCCCGATCGTGGCCGTCGATTTGTATGCCCCGAGGACGTGGAGCGAAGGCGCCGACACGCTCAGACCCACGATCTGGTGCCCGTCGAGGTGATAAATGAGCCCGAAGAGTCCACCGAGGTCGATCGAGTACGCGTTGAACGACGTGTCGAATCCGGACGCGCTCGCAGACTCCGGACCGCCGTACGACACGGTGTCCACGCTCCAAGTCGACGACGCCGTCGTGCTCATCACGTAAAGCGAAGCGCCAACGGCGAGCCGGTCGGTCGCGTACACGCTGTACGTGGGCCCGACGAAGAGTCGGTTCCAGCGACGAGCGATCGAGAGAGCCTGAGCCGTGTGCAGGCTGCCCGAATTGCCCGTGTACCCTTGACCGGTAGCGTCGAAGAGCTGTCGCTCGACGTTGCCAAGACACGCCGCGATCTTTTGCCGACCCGCCGGGTGCCCGTCGGAGGCCGGCGACGCCGCTCGGCTCCCGAGCTTCAAAAAGAGGCAGAGCGTCGACGGCAGCCCGTCGATGCGACCGCGCGAGAGATCGGTCTCTGGCAACTTCAGCGCGCCGAATTGGGCGGTATCGACGGGGCCCGGCTGATGAAAGCCGGTAAACTGGGTCGTCGTGAACGAATAGAAGTTGGAGCTGAACGCGACGCCGGTGTCGTCGATTCGGGCGACTGTTGCCGGGTTGAGAAACGGCGCCGCGGCGTCGCGACCCAACGCGACTCCGGTGCCGCCCATGAGCACCGAGCGACCCCCCGTAGGCGAGGCCCGCAAATTCCCCTGCGCGAGCGCGAACGGTCCGCGGGCCGCACAGAGAAGGAAGACCGCAAGCGAGGCGATGCGGACGCGCATACGTGCGCCGAGCTCTCGATGCACGCGGCGCGCCCCAGCACGGCTGTACTCCCTCTGGTCCCGCGCCGAGCGCGTTTGACGTGCACGCCGGGTCTCGTAAGACTCGCGGGTGCCGTTTCGCCTTGGACCAGTCGCGGCGGGCGCCGCGATTGTCGTTTCGTTCGCGGGCCGAAGTGTCGCGGGCGACGAAGCGGCCACCGAACCGGCAATACGACCGACGCCACTTTGGCTGGTTGCGCAGCTCGCGCCCAGTCCCGAGTTGGCCTATGGCGAGGCGACGGCTCGCTTCGGTTTGCGCTGGCAGCTGACTCCGCTCCTCTATTCGTTCGGAATCAACCGGCGCCTCTCGCCGTGGCGCACCTTCGTCGTCGAGCCGCTCGTTCGGCAGAGCGGTTCGGTCGAGCTGTTCCTGAGCCCGGAGTACCTCGTCCGCGGTTCGTTCCTGGACGGGTGGCTCTGGCGTGCGGGGCTGCGAACGTACCTCCCGATGATCGAACGAGGCGACTATCTCTCCGTCTCGCTCGGCGTCTCTTGCTACGATTTCGTGGGCGGCGCCGGGGCGTCTTACGAAGTTGGCGCCTATGTGCTCTTCGGAATCGCCGGCGCACAAGTCACCGTTTCGCCAAGGAGCGGGCCCGCCCAAGCCATTGCCACGCTTCGCCTGAGGTATTTTTGACGGTTGGAATTCGCGAATCGCTCTTCTCGCTGGTCCTCGGGGCGTGCGCCGCCCTGGCTGCGTGCACTCGCTTGGGGCCGCCGTCTTCGCTCTCGTCGTTCTACGAGCCGCCCGCGCACGACGCACCCAGCGCGGCGCAGTCGCGGTTGTCCGTTCTCTGGATCGGCCACGCGACCGTCCTTCTCCAGATGGACGACAAGTGGATCCTGACCGATCCGTTTCTCGTCGAGACGATGGGCCAGATCCAGCGGCGGGTTTCCCCCGTCGGGCTCGACGCCGACCGATTGCCCGCGATCGACGCCGTTCTGATTTCGCACGTGCACCCCGATCACCTGTCGCTCGGATCGCTCGAACGAATCGAACGGCGCGTTCGAAGGCTCTTCGCGCCCGAGGGCGGCCTCGTGTACGTGACGGATTTCTCGTTCGACGCACGCGAGCTCCGCACGTGGCGCTCGTTCGAGGACCGCGGCCTGCGCGTGACGGCCGTGCCCGTGGACCATCGAGGCGGGCGCTACGGAATCGATTCCGCTTGGATGACGAAGAGTTTCACCGGGTACGTCGTCGAGTACCACGGCATGAGCGTCTTCTTCGGTGGCGACACCGCCTACGACCCGCTCGACTTTCGACGCACGCGAGCGGTCTTTCCGCACCTCGATCTCGCCCTGCTGCCCATCGCGCCGATCCGGCCCCGCGACCACATGCGCACGTTGCACATGGACCCCGACGAGGCCCTCGACGCGATGGCCGACCTTGGTGCACGCGAGATGATTCCCGTGCACTTCGACACACTGGTCGCCGGAACGGATGCCGCCGGTGAGGCGCGCGACATGCTGGTCGCGCGCGCGCGCGCACGGGGGCTCACCGACCGCGTGGACCTGCTGCGAATCGGCGAGCGGCGCGTCGTCTTGCCCCAGTCGAACTAGAGCACCGAACGGTTTGGCTCCCGTCGGCTTTGCCGCGATTTTCTTCGCATCGCTTCGTTGCTCCTCCTCAAATTACTCCAGTAGTTCTCGTCGTCGCGCCTCGCGCTGCTCGAAACTCGCAGCAAATCCTCGGTCCGCCAAACCGTTCGGTGCTCTAGATCCGGCTTGCGGACACGGCCCCCGGGCCCCAGGTGACCCGTATGAAGAGACCGTTCGGTCCCGTCGTGCTCGTCGCCGCGTGTGCAATCGGCTGCGGAGGCGGCTCGGAGGGAGGGGATCCAGCGGCCGCGTCGTCGGGTGCGATCCAGGGTGGCGCCAACGATACGACTCATGCGTTCGCCGTGGGCATTGCTCAACTGAGCCAGCTCGGAGAGCACCGAATCGTATTCTGCTCGGGGGCCCTTCTCGCGCCCAATCTCGTGGCGACCGCGCGGCACTGCGTCGTCGAGCTCGCCTCCCCTCAGATCGACTGCTCGTCTTCGGCGTTCGGCAGCGCGCTGCCGGCGAGCGACGTCCGGGTGACCACTGATGCACAAATCACGCCCGCGAGCAATTTCGCTCTGGTTCAGGAGATCGTGCAGCCGTCCGGGACAGGTCAAAATGGCGTCTGCGGCAACGACATCGCCCTCTTGATCCTCGACCGGAACATCAACCTTCCTCAGTACGTCACCCCGAGCATCGACCCGCCGATGTCGGATCCGTCCTATTCCGCGAGTGTCACGGCGATCGGCTACGGTGTCGACACACCGACCGACGATGCAGGCTCCACCGCGGGCATACGCCGCATCGTAGAGAACGTTCCCTTGCAGTGCGTGCCCGGCGACCGCGCGTTCGACGACTGCCCGAGCGGCGGCAACGGGAACGGTTTCACGACTAGCGAGTTCGAATCCGGGGTGGCGAGCACCTGCGAGGGAGACTCCGGCTCGAGCGCGTTCGACCAAGGAAGCTTCGACGCCGGCAAGTGGGTGAGCTTCGGCGTCCTGTCGCGAGGCGGAGTGAGCGCGGACGGAAAGACCTGCACCGACCCTGTGTACGAACGCTTCGACGCGTGGGGACAATTCCTGATCGACGCGGCCAAACGCGCCGCCTCGGTCGGAGGGTACGGCCCCCCCGCATGGGCGCGCGAACAGCCGGTCGCAGAGGCCGCCGTGACTCGGTCGGCAACGGGATGCGCGGTCCATCCGGGGGCGTCGGGACTCGGATCGTGGGCGAGCGCCGGACTCGCGGCGCTCGTACTGGGACTCGGGGTCGCGAGGAGGGCACGGCGGACTCCGTGAATCGACAAAGCGGCGCCAAACCGGCGTAGCGAGCGGCGCTTCCGGAGTCACCGGCCGATAGCGGGCCTCGCAATCCGAAGCTGTCTCGGGAGTGACCGCGTGATCGCCCCATTGTGGCGACCGTGCACCCGCCGTTCGCTGCATTCGCTCGAATGCGCCTCCGCCCGAAAGATGCGTGCACGCGCCCGGTTTTTGCGTGCCATCCGGCCGCAGGCGTTCTACTCAGGGGTCGTGAAGCTCGGTTGGCTCGCGACGATCGTGGTCTGCGCGTCGTGCGCTCCCGCTGCTGCGACCAAACTCCCCGACGCCCCGCGCATCGAGCTCTCGAGCGGCAGCGGCGAAGCGTTCGATCTATCGGGGGCCGTCCAATCGGCGCCGCTGACGGTGCTCGTCTTCTTTTCGACGCATTGCCAGTGCCTCGACGCCCACGGCGCGCGGCTGAGAGCCCTCTACGCCGAGTATCGACCGCGTGGAGTCCAGTTCTACATGGTCGATTCGGAGAGCGGGGCGTCGCCCGAGCGCGACGAAGCCGAGGCGCGGCGACGCGGCTATCCATTTCCTGTTCTCGTCGACCGGGGTGCGCGGGTGGCCGGCCTGCTCTCCGCCGAGTACGCGTCGTACTCCGTCGTTCTCGATAGGGGCGCCCGCATCCGGTACGCTGGAGCGATCGACTCGGACAGGATCCAGCTACGCGATACAGCCACGCCGCACCTCAAGAACGCCCTCGACGACCTCCTCGCGGGACGAAACCCGCGCGTCGCGGAGGTCGAGGCGCTCGGCTGTACGCTCGAGAAGTGGTAGGGAGAAGCTGGATGCATTCGCGTCTGGGCTTGCCGTTCGCTTCACTCCTGACGGGAAGCCTTGCGGCATCGGTTGGGGTGTGGGGCTGCCTCGGCCAGCCCGATTCCTCGAGCGGAGACACGCTCGTTCCTCCAAAGGGGTGCGCGGTCGAAGGAGGGACGCCACCCGCCACGGCGCCCAACGGCTACTACACCAACGGCGCAACGGTCTGCACGGCGGATGGAACCCGGCACCAGTTCCACGGCGTCGACCGTCCTTCTTTGGAATGGTCCACGACTGGCCAGGACATCTCGCCCACAGATTTCATGACGATGGCGAGCTGGGGCGCGAACGTGGTTCGAATCGCGCTCAATCAAGATTTCTGGCTGTCCGGCGCCGCACTGAACGATCCCACGTATCCGGCGACGGTCGACCAGGCCGTGGCGTGGGCGGAAGCGGCGGGGCTGGACGTCATCTTGGATTTGCACTGGTCCGACGCCGGAGATCTCACGGTCACGTCGACGCAGAAGCAGGGCAAAGGCTACAGCAGTCAGCAAGACATGGCCGACGTCAATTCGATCGAGTTCTGGAAGGAAGTCGCGTCCAGGTACAAGAACGACGGCCGCGTCCTTTTCGAGCTATACAACGAGCCTCACGGCATTACGTGGGACCTCTGGCTGAACGGCGGTCAGAGCGCCGGGTATACGGTTGCCGGCATGCAGCAGCTCTACGACGCCGTCCGCGGCACGGGCGCAAACAACGTCGTCATCGCCGGGGGCCTCGATTGGGCGTACGACCTGTCCGGCGTGGGTCCCGGCGCGTCTTATGTCCACGGCGACAACGTCATGTACGCCACCCATCCGTACATCTCGTCCGCTCCTCCGAGCGGTTGGGAAGGCAGCTTCGGGCACCTCGTCACGACCGACTTCGCACCGGTCGTCGTGACCGAGTTCGGCGATGGGAGAAAAGGGCTTTGCACGGGAGACTATGATCAGCAGCTCATCGCCTTCGCGAACGCTCGCGGCGTATCGTGGACCGCCTGGGCCTGGTATCCTGGAGTCAGCGTCGGCGATCCCCAGGGTTGCAGCTTTCCTTCGCTGATTCTCGATTGGAGCGGGACTCCGTCGGTACAGGGCGCGGCCGTCGAGGCAGCCCTCCAGGCCTACCCCCACGCGAACCCTCCGATCGCGGCCGACGCTGGACCGATAGACGGGGAGGTCGATGCGACGCTCACCCTGGGAACCGACGGTGCTGCCGGCGCCGATTCCGCCTCCGTCGACGGCGCAAGCGGCTCGACGCTCGGTTTCGACGAGGCTTCGGCTGATGTGTTGGATGCCGGTTTTTCTGAATAACGGATTCGATAGCCGCTCGACGCGAAGCAGCAAGCAGTATATGCAGACTGTCGTGGCCGGCACCACTGGAAAGCCCGGGTCGTTCGTTCTCGTAGTTGGTCATCGTCCGCAAGTCGAAAGCGCCGATGGAGTCGCCGCGATGCTGCGGACGCTCGGGTCGGAGGTTCGGACCCTCGATCTCTGGGACGACTTCACCGATATGGTGGATCAAACGCGCGCCAGCAGCAGCGTGCGAGCGATGGTGTTCGAGGCGGGCGAGCGCCCCGACTTGGCTGCCGCCGCGTTGCGCGCTGCCCGCAAAGTGAGCGAGCTCGCCGAAACCGCCACCATCGTCGCACTGCCTCCGCGTCAAATAACTTCGTTCGATCCGTCGAGCGGCTTCGACGACTTCATCATTCTGCCGTGCGTTCCGGCCGAGCTCTATGCGCGAATCCGTGCGCTCGAGTGGAAGCGCAGCGAGTTCGCGACCGAGGAACGTCTCAAGGTCGGCGCTCTGGTCGTCGACCGCGCGGCTCACGAGGTGAGTGTCGAAGGACGACGCGTGACGCTCACGGCGAAGGAGTTCGCCCTGCTCGCGTTCTTGGCGGCGAACCGAGGGCGGGTCTTCTCGCGCGAAACGCTGCTCGCGCGGGTGTGGGGGAGCCGCTACGAGGGGGGTGCACGCACGGTGGACATCCACGTGCGCCGGCTGCGCGCGAAGGTCGGCGACGCGCTACCGCTCGAAACGCTGCGGGGAGCCGGTTACAAGCTGCGGGCTCCGAGCGAGGCCGGAAAGAGTCGATGACGGCGCGCATCGCGCTCTCCGTCGGTTGCCCAGCTGGTGTTGGTCCTGAAGTGAGCGTCGCGGCGGCGGCCGGGGAACGCAGCGCGCACGTGCTCCTCGTTGGCGACGCCGGTGCAATCGAACAGGCGGCAAAGGGCCGGGGCCTGGACGCCGCACGGATCGTGCGGGTTGTCGAACCGAGCGCGGCGTGGGCGCTCCCCCGTGGCCGAATTGCCGTGTGGCAGCCGACCCGCGACCTGCCCCAGCGAGACCGGAAGCCGGGGGCCCCGACGCGGGCATCGGGGGCGGCACAGCTCGCGTGGATAGACGCCGCCTGCGATCTCGTCGCGCGAGGCGGCGCGGACGCGCTCGTGACAGGACCGGTCAGCAAGGAGGCCATCGTGCGCTCCGGTGCGGCCTCGTTTCGCGGCCATACGGAGCACCTTCAGCAGCGGTTGGGGGCACGCGAAGTCGTGATGGCGTTCTGGTCGCCGTCGCTCGTGACGTCCCTCGTCACGACGCACCTCCCGCTGGCTCGTGTTCCTCGCGCCGTCACGCCCTCCGCCGTCGCCCGTGCCACGTACTGGCTGGCTTGGCTGCTCGCGAATGTGTCGCCGAAAGCCCCGCGTGTCGCCGTGGCGGGTCTCAACCCGCACGCGGGGGAAGGCGGCCTGCTCGGCGGCGAGGAAAAGGCGGCCATCGTGCCGGGCATCGTCCGCGCCCGGGCTCGTCTGAAGGCGGCGCACATCGACGCGGCGATCGACGGTCCGATCCCCGCCGAGAGCGCCTTTCGGCTTGCGCTCGCCCGAAGCTGGGACGGGGTCACGGCGATGTACCACGACCAGGCTACGATTCCGATGAAGCTGACGGGGTTCGGCGACGCGGTGAACGTGTCGCTCGGACTCCCCATCGTTCGGACGAGTGTCGACCACGGGACGGCATATGACCGGGCCGGGACGTGGACGGCCGACGCGCGTGGAATGAAAGCAGCCATCGGGCTGGCGGTGAAGCTTCGTCGCGGGGCCAGCCGGCCAGACGTCAAATCGCCTCGCGGCTCATGAAGGGGCCGACCGCGCATCAAAGGATGAGCCCGACCCGAAGGAGGTCGACCGTGGGCACCACGCCGTTGGCAATCGCGTCGATCGTGTTCTGCGCCGAAGGGAGCAGAGAGAGGGGCAGCGTGCTCGAGACGCCGGCGGTGACCGGGATCTCGATGCCGGCGTCGACGCCGAAGGCGAGTCCCACCCCGGACCTCCAGAGAAACCCAGCGCGGGGATTCAAGAACCACGAGTCGATCGTCAGGTCCTCCGACAGCGAGACGATCGATTCCACGGTGAATCTCGCCCGTGCCATCAGCCGTTGATGGCCCGCACGCAAGCCGACGAAGAACGCGCCACCGAACGGAAAGACGCGCGCGTCCCCAGAGAGTGACCAGAGGCTGGCGTGCACGCCGCCGAAGTTCGTGTCCGGAAGCGCCGCGTACTCCGCCCCGAGGAGGACGTGACCGCCGAGTACCACGGCGCCTTCGATCGAGAGCGGCTGTGGAAAACCGATACCGCCGAGGACGCCCACGCGAATGGCCGCCGGTGCCGCCTCCCTGGGCGAAATCTCGCCCGACCGCCGCGCGTCGGCCGCGTCCGCCTGACGCGCATTCTCCGCGCGCGCGACGTGGCCCGAGGTCGCGACAGGGACGGCGACCGCGAGCACAGCCCATCCGCGCACACGACCTACTCGCCTCATGGGTCGAGGGCTCGAATGCGGGGACCGTGCCGCGGCCCCACGACCGATGGCTCCGCTACTCTGTGTTAGAGCACCTCTAGAGCACCGAACGGTTTGGCGGACCGAGGATTTGCTGCGAGTTTCGAGCAGCGCGAGGCGCGACGACGAGAACTACTGGAGTAATTTGAGGAGGAGCAACGAAGCGATGCGAAGAAAATCGCGGCAAAGCCGACGGGAGTCAAACCGTTCGGTGCTCTAGCGCTTCCCCCATAGCGACAGGGCCAGCCAAGCGAGCATGAGCGCGCAAATCGCGAAAGCGCTCAGAGTGATGGGAAGTGGCACTTTGCCTGGAAGAGGCGTCTTCATGGATATGAGGAGTTGCGTTGCGGCGACGACCACTCCATCGAGCCTCATTTTGGCAATAGGCCCCTTCTCCGGGTCTTCGACGAGCGCACGATATCGGCCGGCGATTTGCGGCAACGCCTGCGCCCGGATCGCGTGATTGAGCAGCGCCGCGTGGACCGCGTCTTCGTGCCACGCCTCGAGCGCGCGCTTCCAGAGCGCCTCGAACACCGGGTCAACGTCTGCGTCGCCGTCCTCTGTCATCCCGATTGCGCTGCGCCAGGAAGGAGGCCCCGAACCGCCGAATCGATGGCGATCGTGACCGGTCCTTCGTTCACCGAAAAAACTCGCATGTCCGCCCGGAACCGTCCTTTCTCGACGCGTACGCCCATCGCGCGCGCCTCGCTTACGGCCGCGTCGTAGGCGGCTTAGGCCTGCTCGGGCGGCATCGCTTCGTCGAAGCTCGGCCGCCGTCCGCGGCGCAAATCGCCGTAGAGGGTGAATTGGCTGACGAGCAAAATTGCGCCGTTCACGTCCACCACGCTGCGGCTCATCTTCCCGGCGTCGTCCGGGAAAATCCGCATGCCCACGATTTTCGAGAGAACCCAGCCGCGGTCCGCCTCGGTGTCGTGTCGCCCGAACCCGACGTAGGCGAGCAATCCCCGTTCGATCGCACCGACGACGATGTCGTCGACCTCGACCCGGGCGGACGAAACGCGCTGTACGACCGCTCTCATGGGGGCGCGATGCGGAGCTCGCGCTCGAGGCGGGCCGTGAGTTCGAAATACGATGCCCGGTCGTACGGCTGGTTCAGAACGTGAAAATCGCGTCTCGAGAGGCCCACGCATCCGAAGCAGTAGTTGCACCCGTTGCAGCCGACGGACCGAACCAGATAAGCGCTGCCGATGCAGCGCTCGGCCTCGACGCAATGTTGGCACCCGAGGCAGCCCGAGGATCGAACGCAGTGTGCGCAGTCTGTGCAATCGGTGCAGCCTGTACAATAGTGGCACCTCGCGAGTCCCCTGGACGAATGGCAGAACGTACACTCGCTGCAACCCTGGCACTGCTCGCATGCGAGGCACGAGAGGTTCCCTCCGGCGACCCCCGCGTTTGCCAATAAGTTCCGCAGCGCCGCCTCGAACTCGGAACGGTTCATGCGCCGCGAAGGGTTCGCGATTCCGGGTGGCGGGGTCAAGCGCCCGCGCGGGCCGGGGCTACTTTCTTGGCCCAACGAATGATTGTGCTCCAATGTGGGACACCTCATGGCCGTCCTCAATCCACGTTCTTTCATTCCGTTCGCCGCTCTCGCGCTGGCCCTGATCCCGGCGGTTGCCGGCGCGGCTTCCCGCACGGACGCAAAGCCCCGTCTAGCGGGCGTCCGAACCCATCACATCCGGCAGGCGCGGGCCACGAACGAGCCGAAGCCGCGCGAGTGCGTGAAGGCGCCCATCCGGGTCGTCGCGGGCGCCGAGTCCGTGAAACTCTCGCTCGCCAAATGTGACGGCGCCGCGGCCCCTGCCGGCGTCGAGCAGCTCTCGACGTTGGCTCGAGCGACGGGTGCTCGTCGTCTCGACGCGCGGCTCGTCGAGCGGTTGGAACTCGTGGTCGACCATTTTCGCAAGGGCACCGAGCCGACGCGCCTGGTCCTGGTGTCCGGATTCCGTCCCCGCAGCGCGGGGAGCTACCACTCGACCGGGCGTGCGCTCGATTTTCGAGTCGACGGTGTCGCAAACGAAGCGCTCGTCGCGTTCTGCAAGACGCTGCAAGACACCGGGTGCGGATTTTATCCGAACAGCGGCTTCATTCATATCGACGTTCGCGACCCGGGGACGGGTCACGTCGCGTGGACCGACGCGAGCCGGCCCGGCGAAGCCCCGCGCTACGTAACCGAGGAGCCGACCGGTTCGTCCGCGCTACCCGAGCTGCCCGCGCACGACGCGGACGAACGAAATGGCGATGCGCGGACTGCAAAGGACGAAGCCACGCACGCGCTCTAAACTCAGCCGGTCGCGCAGAATCCCTCGTAGTCGATGTAGCTCGTGATGGTCGGCGCGGGGCCGCACACGGGGCAATGGGGATCGCGCCGGAGCCTGAGCTCGCGGAACTTCATCTTCAAGCTGTCGTAGGTCATCAAACGCCCGGCGAGCGTCGTCCCTTTGCCGAGTAGGATCTTGATGGCTTCGGTCGCCTGCATCGTGCCGATGATTCCGCATAGAATCCCGAGCACGCCGGCCTCCTGGCAGCTCGGCGCGAGATGCGGCGGCGGCGGCTCGGGATAAAGGCACCGGTAGCACGGGCTGGCGTCCGCCATTCCCAACTTCTTGGCCGCTTTTTCGGGGATGAACGTCGTCACTTGCCCGTCGAAACGGAAGATGCTGCCGTGTACGACCGGTTTGCCGAGCCACACGCTCGCATCGTTGACGAGGTAGCGAGTCGGAAAATTGTCCGTTCCGTCGATGACGACTTCGTAGTCGGAAAAGAGCCGGTCGACGTTCGCGCTCGTCATCCGCTCCCTGTGCGCGACGACCTTCACGT
>CAZVPE010000141.1:0-15312 GCA_964628155.1 uncultured Polyangiaceae bacterium
TCGCCCGATGGGGACGCGCGGTCATCCGCAACGCGAGCATCGACCTCGACGTGGTGGGCCGGGAGAACTTGAGACCCGGCGAAACCTACCTCGTTATGAGCAATCATCAGTCGCTCTACGACATCCCGGTGCTGTTCCAGGTCGTCGGGCCGAACGTGCGGATGATCGCCAAGCGCGAGCTCTTCGGCGTGCCGATCTTCGGAGGGGCGCTCCAGGCATCCGGTTTCGTGGCGATTGACCGAAGCGACCGCAACGAAGCGATTCGGAGCCTGGATCGTGCGCGCGCCGTGCTCCAGGGGGGAACCCACGTGTGGATCGCCCCTGAGGGAACCCGGAGCCGCACCGGGAAGCTTCTCCCGTTCAAGAAAGGGGCGTTCTATCTCGCCTTCGAGGCTGGACTACCCATCCTCCCGGTCACGCTGCGCGGTACGCGCGACGCGCTCCCCGCCAAAGGACTGCGCTCGATTCCCGGCGCGAAAGTCCTGGTTACCATTCATCCGCACGTCGATCCACGGCCGTACTCCGCTCGGGGGAAGACGGGGCGACAGGAGCTCATGGACGAAGTTCGGAACACGATAGAAAGCGCCCTTTGACGAGCGCGTCGCCCGCGGCTTCGCCATGGCAGGCTCCCAGCGATGGCGCCGCCGGCTTCGGGCTCGCCGTACTGGTGAACGCCAACGCAAAGCGGGGAGGCCGGCGCCTTGCCGTTCAGATTGCACGCGCGCTTCCCGGGGCCACGGTTCGGCTCACGAAGACCGCCGGTGAGATCGACGCGTGGCTCCGCACGATCCCAAGCCCGCGTGCCCTCTTTGCGGCCGGCGGGGACGGAACGGCCGTCGCCCTGGTCAACGCGCTGGCACGAGTAACGGCCGCGTCCGCACCTGGACCGGCCGTGGGCATCCTTCCAGTGGGCACGGGCAACGGATGGGCGCACGCGCTCGGAGCACCAAAGCTGCATCGCTGTCTCGAACTGCTCGCCGCGACGTCCGGCCCATTTCCGACGAGGCGCTACGGTCTGCTCGAGGTGGAGGGGACGCTCGCTCACTTTGCGGGCTCGGGCTGGGACGCCATGATTCTCGATGACTACAAGCGCCAGCTCGACGCCACCAAGGGCCCGGGCCGGCGCTTGACGAAGAGCGTTTACGGCTACCTCGCCGCGACTCTCCTTCGCACGGCGCCCAAAGTTGCGCTCGTCGGCAACCCCCACCTTCTCATCGAGAACCTGGGGGACGAAGTGTTCGTCGTCGATGGCGAGGGCAAGCCTCGTCTACTCGAAGGCGCCGGCCGCGGAGCCGTGCTTTACGACGCTCCCGCCGGCGCGGCAGCCGCCGGCACGTGCCCGGAATTCGGCTATCGCTTCAAGGCGATCCCTTTTGCCGAGCGGATGCCCGGGTTTATCAGCGTTCGAGTGTACGACAGGGGTGCGCTCAGAGCGATTGCGGCGATTCCGTCGCTCTGGAGAGGAACGCATCCTATCGGGGGGATGCACGATTGGCTCGTGAAGAGCGTAAGGCTCACGTTCTCGCGACCGGTCTCTCTTCAGATCGGCGGCGATGCGTTCGGGAAGCGTCGCACGATCGAATTTCGGGCGGCCGATCGCGAAGTCAGGATGGTCGACTGGCGACGCCTTCTCTGCGTGTAGGCGCTTTAGCGCTATCCAGCTCCGCTCGAGCCGAACAATGGCTCGACCAGAGCGAACGCCACGCTCGCCGCAAGCCGGTACCTGGTTCGACCGTACTCGCCGGCGTCGCGAACGCGCTCGATGGCGGTGGGGTCCCCAAGCAAATCGCGCACGCGCGAGATGAGCACGCGAACTCGATGCTCGGCGTCGGCGCTCTCCGGTCCGGGACCGCCGGCGGCGCGGAGAATCTCGTCGGCGCTGAGCCCTTCTTTGGCGCGCCGAAGAAGCTGCACCACCAGCGGTTCCAGGGCGCGCCGGCGCTCGAGCGACACCTCGCGGTCGTCTACGCGCAGGTGGTGAGCCAACGTATCGACGACCAAGGTCGCACCCTGGGTTGCCTTGGACAGTTCGCTCGCGGGGATGCGAGTCACGCCTTGAGGCGTCGTCACGTAGAGGAGCGTTTCCCCCTCGGGCGGATCGGAGATGGGCTCTACCGCTTCGCTCGAGGGCGGCATACTCGGATACGTCGGCGGGGGGCGCACCGAAGGCGCGGGCGATGCGGGCCCAGCCGAGCACCCGGCTTCCACGAGTGCGATCATGCGCTCCGCATAGCGAACCACCCGGCTGTCGCCGCTTCTCAGTGCAAGCTCCCAGAGCGGAAGCGACACTCGTCGGTCGGGGAAGACCCACCCGTGCTTCTCTCCGGAGAGTGCCGCGCGTTCGACGGCGGCGCGGGCCGCGGAATCGTCGCCCACGGCAATCGCGCACCGTCCGACGACCAAGTTGAGCGATCCGGTCACGAACGCTTCCTGAAGCCTTCCGGTGTGAGGGAGGCTCTGCTCCAACGCTTCGCCGTGCTGTCCACAGGCCTCGAGCACCCGCGCACGAGTCGCCACGAGATCCAGCTCATCCATGTCGTCGACTACGGCAAGGTCCGCTCGGAGCCGCTCGGCTTTCCCCAGCCACTGCCGCGCCGTCTGAGGTTTGTCGAGCATGGCGAGGGCCCACGCGCGGTGCTCGGCCAGCTGGTAGCGCAACGTCGGCTGATCGATCTCGCCGAGCACGACGAGGGCCTCGTCGATCGCCTGGATGGCGGCAAGCGGGCGATCCGCAGCGATCTCGACGATCGCGAGCACATCGTAGGAGTCGGCGTGGCGCCACCCCATGGCGATGTCGTGCGCCACGCCGATGGCTTGCGTGGCGTGGTGACGCCCCTCTTCGAACCGGCCGATGCTGCCCAAGGCGATGGCGACGTTTCCGTGCCCGCTCATGGCCGCCGCCCCCCGCGCCGTCGCGCGGCCGAGCGCTGTCAGATAGTGCCTGACCGCAGTTCTGGGGTCTGCCAAACGCATCGAAAGATGCCCGAGAGTCATCGCCACGGGGGCGCGCCACGGTCCGTCTTCGAGTCGTTCGGAACAGTGCTCGGCGAGCCGGAGGACGCTCGCCGCGTTGGCGGCCCGATTGAGCTTCAGCTCGAGCTGCGTCTGCGCCAGGTGAAGGTCGAGTTGCTCGCGCAGTCCAGTTCCCTTCGGCGCCGATGCGAGCGCTCGCGCCGCCAATCGCAATTCGGCATCCGCATGATCGCTTCGGCAATCGATGGTCGCCAGGATGGCGCGCTCGATGGCGAGACGAGCGCCGTCCAGGGGACTCCACGATGCCGGCGCGGCAGGAAGCGATGCGGCGAGGTCGCGCGCCCGGTCGATACGGCCGGTCTCGCGGTATGCACGCAGGAGGCGCACGGCCAATGTGGGGTCGCTGCGCAGTCGGCCAGACAAAATGCTCTCGATCCACGTAGCGATGAACGGTGCTTCGTCCGCCGCGGCAAGCCGGTCGAGGAGCTGCGAGCATGCCGCGATCGAAACGCCGTCTGACCCGGGGAGGGCGGCCGGTGCCAGGGACCGGCGCGACTCGGGCAGGTTTCCAGAACCGGGGGCGGAAGGAGACGACGGGCGAGGGGGCGGAACGGACGCGGGCGGCGGAGAGCTTTGCCGCATGCCTAGCGAAGCGAGAGCGGATGTTCTTGCCGCCAGGGCGGCTCCCGAACGCGATGAGGCCGATTCCGTCGCGAAAGACGGGGGCGGTACGAAGGCACGCCGCGCCATTGAGCTCGCTTATAGTAGCGCCGAATGACCCGAGCGTCTTCTTGGTGACCCGAATTCTCACCGCGAGCGGCCGGGCTTGCCCGAATCCGACAACCACCCGCCGGCATGAGCGGGCAATCGCGCCCGAAATGCGGCGCGCGCTCGATTTTCGAATCCTGCCTTGGGGACTCGTTTTGGTTCTCCGTCGCGTCCCTCTCGGGCTACGCTCGGTGCCGCGCATCATGGATACGTTCGCTTCGCGGTCGCAGCCGCCGCCGGGCGACCCGCGCGACGGCGAGTCGCTCGACCCTTCGCGGCAAGCGTTGCCCTCTCCGGAGCTGGCCGTGGCTCTCTACGAGCACATGGTGGTCGCCCGCGTCCTGGATGAAAAGGTCGTAAGCCTTCGAGCCCGTGGGGTCGTGACCGATTACGAGAGCTCTGCCGGCGAGGAAGCGACGATAGTGGGCGCAGTTGCGGGGATGAACGACGAAGACTTTGTTTTCCTTCGTTCCCGCGATGTTGCCGGAGCGCTTTGGCGTGGCGTGCCCCTATCGGCTTGTGCCCATCGGGTCGTCCGAACCGCACCCGACTCCGCCAGGGGCCGGAGCTCTTCGGACCCGCATTGCTGGAAGGCAGCGCGCGTTGCCAGCGCAAGCCCGCTCGCGGCAACCCACATCTCTCACGCGGTCGGCTTCGCCTGGGCCGCTCGACTGCGAGCGGCGGACATCGCGTCGCTCGTCTTGTTCGGCGAGGATGCGACGAGGTGCGCCGACTATCATTGCGGACTCAACTTCGCGGGAGTCTCGCGCGCACCGGTGGTGGCGGTGAGCCGGGCCTCCGGTCCACCGACCTCGAGCCTCGACGTCGCTACCCAGTCCGTTGCGTATGGGCTGACGGGCTTCCGCGTCGACGGCGGCGACGTAATCGCCGTGTGGAACGCGGTCCGCGAGGCACGGAGGCGAGCCGCTGGAGGTCTGGGGGGGACGCTCGTGGAGGCGACTCGGTCGAACCCCGACCTCGATCTATACGCCGACATCGATCCCGTCTTGCGAATGCGCGGGCACGTGGAGCGACTCGGCCTTTGGAACGACGACCGCGAGCGTCACCTCCAATCCGATGTACGAGCCGACGTCGATCGGGCCTTCATGGACGTCGCCGCCGCACGTCGGCCGGCATGGGAAACCCAATTCGAAGACGTGTACGCGGAGCTTCCCTGGCATTTACGCGAGCAGCGGGACGGCTAAGGGCCGCCAATGCAACTCAACCTCGTGCAGGCCATAAACGATGCTCTCCGCCTGGAGATGCGGCGCGACGAACGCGTTGTCGTTCTCGGGGAGGACGTCGCCCGCGTCGGGGGTGTCTTCCGCGTGACGCAGGGTTTGTGGGACGAGTTTGGCGACGCCCGAGTCGTGGACACCCCGCTGTCCGAGGGCGGAATCGTGGGCACCGCGATAGGCATGGCCCTCTACGGTCTCGTTCCCGTGGCGGAGATTCAGTTCGCCGATTTCATCTACCCCGCCTACGACCAGATCGTCAGCGAGCTCGCAAAGATGCGCTGGCGCTCGGGGGGCGAATACACCGCCAAGATGGTCGTGCGCGCGCCCGTCGGTGGCGGCATTCGCGGGGGCCTGTATCACTCGCAGTCGCCGGAATCGCCCTTCATCCACGTGGCGGGGCTCAAGATCGTATGTCCGAGTAACCCCCACGATGCGAAGGGGCTGCTGCTCGCCGCCATCCGAGACCCAGACCCCGTCCTTTTCTTCGAGCCCAAGCGCATCTATCGGGCCGCGAAGGGCGAGGTACCGGACGGGGACTACACCGTACCTCTCGGAAAGGCGGCAATCGTGCGCGAGGGGAAAGACGTGACGGTGCTCGCCTGGGGCGCCATGTTGTACGAGGCTGTCGCGGCGGCAGACGAGGTGGAGAAACAGGGCATCGATTGCGAAGTCGTCGATCTGCGAACGCTTTGGCCCGTGGATATCGAAGCGATTGTCTCAAGTGTGACGAGGACGGGGCGAGTGGTGGTGGTGCACGAGGCGCCGAAGACCTGCGGCTTCGGCGCCGAGCTCGTCGCCCTGATCAACGAGCGAGCGTTCTTGCAGCTGGAGGCACCTCCCCGTCGCGTTTGCGGCTTCGACACGCCGTTCCCCTACGCGCTGGAGATGGAATACCTGCCGCTCGCGCGTCGCATCGTGCCCGCACTGGTCGAGACAGCGAGATATTGAGGAGACGATTCCAATGGCGCGCTGGGAGTTCAAACTGCCGGACATCGGTGAGGGGATCACCGAGGGGGAGATCGTAAGCTGGTTGGTAAAGCCCGGCGACGCCGTAAAGGACGACCAACCGATGGTCGAAGTAATGACCGACAAGGCGACCGTGACCATCACGGCTCCCAAGGCGGGAACGGTGGTCGAGATCCGCGGAAAAGTAGGCGAGATCGTGCCCGTTCATACCGTGCTCGTCGTGTTCGAGCTCGAAGGGGAGGCGGTTGACTCGGCCACCCGGTCGAAATCCCATGCGGTCAACGGCGCGACGGGTCGCGAGGAGGGCCCAGCGGCGAGCGCCGTCGGCGATCTCAGAGAGTCTCTGCCCGGATTGGGAGCGCCTCTCGCCGCCGCCCCGGGCAAGTCGGCCTACTTCAACGAGAAACCTCTGGCCACGCCCGCGACCCGCAAGCTGGCGCGCGATCGCGACATCGATTTGCGGCGCGTAGCTCCGACGGGTCCGCAAGGTCGAGTGACCAAAGTGGACGTCGAGGCGTTCGCGCGAGCGCCGGCGATCGCCGGTGCGCCGTCGCCTTCATCAGGCCCAGCTCTGCGGTCGAGCGAGCGAAGCGCCGTGCGTGTGCCGGGCGGACCGTTGCAGGAGCGAATCCCATTCGCGGGGCTGCGCCGAAAGATCGCGCAGAAAATGGCGCTGTCGAAGCAGACGGCGGCGCACTTCACGTTCGTAGAGGAGTGCGACGTCGGCGAGCTCAAGGCGATGCGCGCGCGCCTGATGGGTGCCGCCGAGGCCGAGGGCGTGAAGCTCTCGTACTTGCCGTTCATCGTGAAGGCGACTGTCGCCGCCCTCAAGCGGCATCCGATCCTCAATTCGGCGCTCGACGAGTCGACCAACGAGCTCGTCTTCCGTAAGTACTTCCACATTGGCATTGCGACCGCGACGGATGCGGGCCTCGTCGTTCCAGTCGTCAAAGACGCGGACAAAAAGAGCATTCTCGACATCGCGCGGGAGATCGACCGCCTTTCCGCCCAAGCGCGGGCCGGCCAAGCGAGGCTCGACGATTTGCAGGGTTCGACGTTCACGATTACGTCACCGGGGGTCCAAGGAGGCTACTTCGCGACGCCGATCATCAACTTTCCGGAGGTCGCGATCCTTGGGGTCCATCGGATGAAGCGCAGACCGGTCGTCAGGAACGAACAGATCGTCATTGGCGACGTGATGCTCCTTTCGCTCTCCTTCGACCACCGCATCGTCGATGGCCTGGTCGGCGCAGCCTTCGCGTACGAGATCATCGGCTACCTCGAACAGCCCGACCGGTTGATGCTCGAGATGGCGTGATATCCTCTCCGATGGGAGCGCAGCCGCTCCCGCGAGAATCCTCAGCCAGAACCACCGTGGCGCGCCTACATCTTCGCTCGCGCATCGTTGCGTGCGCCGGCCTTGCGCTCGCCGTCGCGTGCGCCTCGACGCGCGGCGGGCCGCTCGAGCCGCGCTTCGTCGCCGTTCACAACGCACTGGCCGCGATGGGCCTTGCGCAGGTAGGTCCGATCCATCAGGGGGTGCTCGCCGAGGGTCGCGAGGTCCGAATTCCGTTGGAACTGGCAGCTGGCTGTACGACGATCGCCGCGGTCGGCGGCGACGGGGTCCGTGACGTGGATGCGACCCTACTGGACTCGCAAGGCCGTCCGATCGCGCACGACACGACGAACGAGCCCCAAGCCGTGTTCCGGGCGTGCCTCGATGCCGATGCGTACGTGCTCGTCGTGAAGATTGCATCCGGCGGAGGTGCGTGGCTAGCGGCGAGCTGGCAGGGAGGGTCCACCGGCGCCCTCTCGTCGAGCTCCCCTGAATCGGTTGGCTCGAAGGGGCGCGAGCCGAACGGCACCTGCGACGCCCCCTTGCCCCTCGGGCCTGGAACCGTGGTGGGGTCGACCACACACGGCGAGAAAGAAAACACCGGCTCGTGCGACCAAAACGACTCTCGCGAGCTCGTATACAAACTTGAGATAGTCCAGCGCGAACGGGTCACTGTGGAGGTGGAGGCCCAATTCGATTCCGTCCTTTATGTCCGCAAAGACGATTGCACGGATCCGAACGCCGAAGTGGACTGCAACGACGATGCTCCGGATCGCACGCATTCAAGGATTGAGCGCGTGCTCGAGCCAGGGACGTATTTCGTCTTCGTGGACGGATACGCGCGGGACGCAGGTTCGTTCAAGATGACGGTTACGACCACCGACGTGCCGGCCCTCACCGACGTCTGCCGGCGCGCGCCCCTGCTTGCCCTGGGCTCGCCGACGATCAGCACGACCGTGTCGATGGGTAATGACGCCGAGGCGAGTTGCGGGGGCGGCGCCCAGGGGGCTGACGCCCCATGGCGAGTCGACCTGCCCTCTCGGTCGCGCGTTCGCATCGTCGACCACTCCGACGAGGTGACCCCCGTCGTGCATCTGCGACACTCATGCGTCGACGAGCAGAGCGAGGTTTCTTGCGGCGAGGCTGCAGGTGCAGGCGGCGACGCCGTGATCACGGGAGTGTTCGACGCGGGGACGTACACGGTCTTCGCCGATGCGCGCGATCGCGACGCCGCCGGGCGTTACTCTCTCGAAGTCGCCATCGCGCCTCCCGGAGGCAACGGGACGGCTGGCGATGTCTGCGCCGACGCCATTCCGCTCGGCATAGGGCCCGCTGTCTCGGGCGACACGTTCGAAGCCCGGGACGACCTTTCGGGAAGCTGCGGGGGAGCCTCCGCGGCAGACGTCGTCTATCGCCTGGACGTCTCGAGGCGGTCACGTTTCGTGGCGGGGATCCAGGCGGAAGAGGCGCCGCACGTGCTCGTCCTTTGGCATCGGTGCGGTGACCGCTCGGGTGAGCTCGCCTGCGGGCGCGACCTCGATGAGATCCTGGCGCCCGGCAGTTACTTCATCGCCGTCGACGGTGCATCCGAGGACGCGCTCGGGCGGTTCACGCTCGCGTGGTCGGCCCAAGACCTCACGGCCCAGACCGGCGCGTGTCTGGGAGCGCCCGTGCTGGTCGACGGGGCGACGGTCGCAGGCACGACGGCGGGTGCGAGCGACAAGTTCGCGGTGTCGTGCTCGGGTGGGGACGGAACGGCCAGCGGTCCTGACCGCGTGTACAGAATCGTCCTTTCGAGGCGTGGGCACGTACACCTCGAACTCAGCGCGCCGTCGTTTGACGCGGCGATCGCTTTGCGGAAGGCGTGCGCAGACGCAACGGGCGGACCGAGGGCCGCAGAGCTCCAATGCGAGGGAGACTCCGACGCCGGGCACCGCACAGTGGTGGATCGGACGCTGGAGCCGGGACAGTACTGGGTCGTCGTCGACGGGCAAGGCCCGACCGACGAGGGACCGTTCAGCCTCGAGTACCGGTTGCTGAGATGATTCCCTCCCGGGCGAGTCCATCGAGCAGGTCGATGGTCTCCCCGATTTCGAGCCCGCACCGCGCCGAGATCATGGCCAGGGAGTCGCGGCCATTGACATGAGGAAGGACTCGCCGCGCGCGCGGCGATAGGTCGAACCAATCCAGATCGCCCCCCGCCACTGCCGGCGCTGGGACCGCATCGGCGTCCAGAGCGACAGGCTGCGACCAGGGCATCGTGACGAGGTCTGCCGGGTACTCCGGCAAGCCCGCTGGAGGCGGCATCGTCGGAGGCAACGGCGGAGCGGTCGCTCCCTCCGCGAGACGAATGCCTGATTCGGCATTGCGCGCGAATTCTTGGGGATCAAACGGGGGCCGAACGGTGACGGAGTCACCCCCGGATGCATGTGCCGTGGCGGCACCAGGTTGAGGCTTCCTACGCTGCTCGTTCACGTGAAAAGAAGGTGCACGCCCTTCTCCGTCAAGAAAGCATAACGCCGGTCACGAGGTAGGAGGCAAGGCGCGACGAACGCGGAGACGCAGCATGCTAGCGTCGGCGATCCGATTGATGACCAAGGGCGACCTTCAGCGGAGTCTCCTCGATTGGTATGCCCGAGAGCGACGAGACCTGCCCTGGCGCCGGGTCCGCGATCCGTACGCCACGTTGGTGAGCGAGACGATGCTCCAGCAGACGCGCATCCAAACCGTGCTGCCCTACTACGAGCGATTCATGCGCGAGCTCCCTACCATATACGCCCTCGCGGAGGCGCCGGAGGAGCGCGTGCTCGCACTCTGGAGCGGGCTTGGCTACTACCGTCGCGCGCGCATGCTTCAAGCTGCGGCCAAGTGCGTGGCAGCCGTTCATGGCGGACGAATTCCCCAGGAAACGAGCGACCTACGCGAACTCGAAGGCGTCGGCGCCTACACCGCCGGCGCGATTGCGAGCATCGCTTTCGGCCGGCGGGCGGCGCTCGTGGACGGAAACGTCGCGCGTGTGCTGGCCCGGCTGTTCCTGATCGAGGAAGACATCAAGAGCACGCGCGCCAAGGCCCTTCTCTGGAAGCTCGCCGAAAAGCTCGTTACGACGGCGGACGGCCATCCCGGCGATTGGAACCAGGCGCTCATGGAGTTGGGGGCGACTGTTTGTTCGCCACGTGATCCCCGTTGCGGGGCGTGCCCTGTGCGCGACCATTGCAAGGCGCTCGAGCGCGGGTTGGTCGCTACACTTCCACGCAGCGAGGCCAGGCCTAGACCCCGTCTGATCCGCCGTGTCGCAGTCGTCCTCGCCTCGTCCGTGGCAGTCTTGCTGGCACGCCGTCGTACGGACTCCATGATGGGAGGTCTGTGGGAGCCGCCGAGTGGAGAGGGCGACATCGACGTTCTGGCCTCGCGGCTCGGCGTCCACCCGCGAAGTCTGCAGTCTGCCGGCGAAGTCGTACATGTGCTCACGCATCGGCGCATGCGTGTAGAAGTCGCGAGAGGCGCACTCCCGCGTAGGAAGCGCTGGGCTTTGCCTGGCACCGACTACGACGCAATCGAGCGGGTCGCGCTCGAGGACCTCGCGTCGCTTGCCCACTCTTCTCTGGCCCGCAAGGTCCTGATTGTGGCCAATGTGCCCTTGCGCGGTTTACCCTGGAAGGAGTGAGCGCCCCCAGCATACGCCCCGGCTCAGCGCAAACGCTGAGCGCAGCACCCCCGCCTCCGTCTGTCGACGCCGGGGCCGTACACGTTCTCATTGTGGACGACGAACCGGCCTTGTGCCGGAGCGTGGCGCGTGTGCTCGAGACGCGCGGAATGAAAGTCGGCATCGCCGACGACGGGCGTGCGGCGTTGGAATATATGGAGCGAACGCCGCCCGACGTAGCGCTCGTTGACATGATGATGCCCGGGCTCGGCGGCCTGGAGTTGCTCTCACACGTGAAGACCTCGGACATTCCAGTGGAGATAATTTTGATGACCGCATTCGCTGACGTCGATTCTGCAGTCGCCGCGATGAAAGCGGGCGCTTATCACTTTCTGACCAAACCGTTCCACTCGAACGACGCAGTCGCTCACGCCGTGGTCAAGGCTGCGGAGCACAGACGCCTCGCGGACCGCGCGAAGGAGCTCGAGCAGGTGCTCCTCTCGAAGGAGCGGTTCGGCGAGATCATCGGCGCCTCGCAGCGAATGTTGGAAGTATTCCGTTTGATTGGCGGAGTTGCTCCGACGTCGTCGACGGTTCTCATTCTGGGCGAGAGCGGCACCGGCAAAGAGTTGGTCGCGCGCGCGATCCACCAAATGAGCCCCCGCGCAAAGAAGTCGTTCGTGGCCGTGAACTGCGGGGCCATTCCGAAGGAACTCGTCGAATCGGAGCTTTTTGGTCACGTACGGGGCGCGTTCACGGGGGCACAGAGCTCGCGAGCGGGCCTCTTCGAGACGGCTGATGGCGGAACAATCCTGCTCGACGAAGTCGGCGATCTGCCGCTCGCCGCGCAGGTGAAACTTCTGCGAGTGCTGCAGGACGGGGAGATCAAGCGCGTAGGCGCCGACGAGACGCGCACCGTGGACGTCCGCCTGCTCGCGGCCACCAACGTGGACCTCCTGAGCCGCATTCAGGCAGCCCAGTTTCGCCGGGACCTTTACTACCGGCTCAACGTTATCGCCATCGAACTGCCGCCGCTTCGCGAGCGGGGCGACGACGTCTTGCTGCTCGCGAACCACTACCTCCAAAAGTTCGGGCGGAGCATGCATCGCGAACCCAAGCACCTCTCATCGGATGCCGTGCGGGCGCTTCGCGAATACGAATGGCCGGGGAACGTCCGTGAGCTCGAGCACGCGATCGAGCACGCCATGGTGTTGTCGCAGAAGGACATCATTTGCGCGTCCGACCTTCCCTTCGTTCGCCCCTCCGGGACGTTCCGCGAACTGGCCGTCGCATCGACCGTGGGTCCGGAGCGATCGAACCTCCGACCGCCCGGCGAGGTGCAAGGCGGTGCCGTGGCGAACGCCGTTCTCTCAGACTTGGCCGAGCTTCCCTACGCGGAAGCCAAGCGACGGCTCGTGGCACGCTTCGACGAGACCTACACCGGGGAAATCTTGCGTCGAACGAGCGGCAACATGTCTGAAGCGGCTCGCCGTGCCGGCTTGGATCGTTCGAATTTCCGTCGTCTTTTGAAGCGTCACAAAGAGGAAGACTGAGCGGGGGGCATCCGCAAGACGGCGGGTGACCAGCGAGGCGCGCCGGCGCTATAACGTCGCGCTTGGACATGCTCCGTAAATGGCGCTTGCCGCTCCTCATCGTCGCGGCATCCGCGGCGCGCACGCCGGCTGCGCTCGCCGAAGGCCCGTGGTCCCCCCGGGAGGCATTGACCACAGCGGCGCCCGACGGCGATGGCCTCTCCCCGGACGACCCTTCGACTGCACGCGCGACCATTCGCCCGCATCAGCACACGCTCGCCGAGTGTCTGGCTCTGGCTGACAGGAACTTTCCGAATCTTTGGGCCGCCCGGGCGCGGCTCGCGTACACCCACGCGCAGCTCGAAGAAGCGCGCTGGACGCCATGGTTTCAGTGGTCGGCCCAGTCGACGTTCGGCGTTCTGCCTCCACTGCAAGGCACCGTCCTCTACCCCCAGAGCCCAACCGGCTCGACAACGCTCTCTTCCCGCAACATCACGGGCCTGGGCAACCTGCAACCATTCTTCGGGTTTGGAATCAGCGGGGTCTTGCCGCTGTACACGTTCGGCAAGATCGAGACGGCGCTCGAAGCCGCTGACGCCAACGTACGCGTCTCCGAGTGGGATATGGAAAAGTGGCGCCAGCAAATGCGTATGGATGTGCGACGCGCGTACTACGGTTTGCAGCTCGCGCGCGACGCAAAGTACGTAGTCGAGGACGCGAAAGACCGCCTCGACAAGGGGATTCAGGGAGTCCGAGACAAGATCGCTCGTGGCGACCCGAACGTCGGCGACGTCGATCGCCTGCGCCTCGAGACGTTCCGCCAGGAGATCACGGCGCAGTCGCTTCAGGCCCCGAAGAACGAGGCTTACGCGCTTGCCGCCCTCCGCTTCATAACCGGCGTTCCGACGAATTTCGACATCGTCGACGAACCCTTGAAGCTTCCCGACAGGCCGCTCGTGGCGATTGTCCAGTACCTCGAAGCGGCGCGCATTCTTCGCGCCGACGTCAACATGGCGCGCGCCGGCGTCGTGGCGCGAAAGCGGCTGGTCGAGTACAACCGCGCGAAGCTGTTTCCAGATTTCGGGCTGGGCCTCGGCGCTGATTTTCTGTCGACGCCGAGCGCCCAACCACAGCAGAACGCGTGGGCCAGCGACCCGTTCAACCATTTTTATTACTACTTCGGTTTTGGTCTCAAGTGGAGCCTCGACCTTTTGCCGCAGGCGGCCCGAACGCAACAGGCCGAGGCGCAGCTCGAAGAAACCCGTGCCCTCGAGCGGGCCGCGCTCGGCAACGCGATGTTCGAGGTCGAAAAGGCGTACGCCGATGCTGTCGAAGCCAAGACACGCGTCGAGACGTGGGACAAGGCGGAGCATGAGACCAAGGAGTGGATTTCAATCGTTCAGGACCACATCGACCTCGGAACGTGGGACGAACGGTCTCTCATGGAGCCGCTTCGCGCGTACGGCAATGCTCGCGTCCAGCACCTCTACGCGCTCATGGATTACAACATCGCGATGAGCAACCTGGCGCTCGCGAGCGGCTGGGATAGCGCAGCGCCGAGCGGAGCTTAGGCCTCACCACGGGCAGGTGGCGAGCGCCAGCACGGCTAGAACTCGTGCCTTGACGACGCCAAAGTCCTGTAGGGCGAGGTTCAGCTCGGCCTGGCGATGCGCCTCGGACGCGGTGACGAGCTCGAGGCTCGTCCCCTGTCCGGCCATGTACGCCGTCTGCGTCATCTGGTCGTTCTGCGCGGCGAGGTCCCGTTGCTCGCGCGCCACCCGATCCGTCGTTTCGGCGACGACCAGCTGCCGTTGCGCTTGCTCCACTTGAATGATGGCCTGTCTGCGGAGTGCTTCGAGCTGCTGCGCCGCGGTGTCTTCGGCCGCGCGAGCACTCATCAGCAATCCGTATCGGTTGCCGCCGTCCCATATCGGCACCGACAGGACGCCTTGGATGTTCCAAGTCGGATTCGGGTAGCCGACGATTGGGTTCCCGGTCGCATATAACGTGCTCTGCGCGCCGAGCGTGGGGAGGAACTGGAAATAGACATTTCGCAAGTTGCGCTTGGCGACTTCGAGCTTCGTGCGGGAGGCGGCGACATCGGCGCGATCCTCGAGCCGCTGGACGGCGCGGCAAGAGCTCAGCGCACTCTCCGCGAGCCCGTTGACGTTGACGTCGGGGGCGACGCCGGTCTCCTCCGGAATGCCGAGGGTCAGACCGAGCGCCTCACGCGCTTCGCGCAGCGATTCGTCGCCGGTGACAAGGGTGGCCCGCGCATTGGCCGCGTTCTGATCGGCCCGCACGACGTCGAGCCCGTTGGCGGCTCCCAGAGCCTGTTTGCGTTTGGTGATTTCCGCTTGCTCGAGGGCAACTTTGAGCCCGACGCGATTGATCTCGGCACTGCGTTCCGCCGTGACGACGGCGACGATCTGGTTGGCCATTGAGAGGGCAAGAGTGCGCTTCTCGTCGTCGACCGACAGTTTCGCGGCGTCCGTACCGAGCTCGTTGATGCTGATCTGGTCGAACGCCTGCACGTTGATGAGCGCCTGCTGGAGCTGGAAGTTGCCGTTGACCGTATCGGGAAGCGGCACTCGTTGCGTGAGGGGAGTCGCGCCTGGAATGCTGGTCACGAGAGCGTTCGTGAGAAGATTGTGGGTGTACGTGCCGGTGCCGACAATCGTTGGCAGATAAGCTGCGAGTGCGATGCGCGTCTGCGACTCGGCTTGTAGGACCTGGTCGATCGCGATTCGCAGGTCGGTAGAGCGCGCGCGCAAGTACGTGATCGCTTCCTGCCACGAAGACAGAACCCGCTTGGGAGGGGGCACGGGCGCGAGCATTGGGTCGCTGACGACG
>CAZVPE010000142.1:0-15175 GCA_964628155.1 uncultured Polyangiaceae bacterium
AGCTGGGCTTCGTTTTCGCGGGAGTGAGCTTCGTGCTCGCGGGAGTGAGCTTCGTTCCCGCGGGTGTTAGGTTCGTCCTCGCGGGCGTGAGTCTCGCATTCACGAGAGTGAGCTTCGCACGCGCGCAAGTGAGCCCAGCCCTCGCGGCAATGAATCTCGCGTTCGCGGCAGTCAGCTTCATTCTCCGGAAAGCGAGTCTCGCGTTTGCGGGCGTGAGTCTCGCGTTCGCGGGAGTACGCTTCAATCTTCGGAAAGTGAGCTTCGTTGTCAAACGAAGGAACGCAACGGCCTCGCGGGTGAGCCTCTCTCTTGCAGGACTGGCGTTTCTTCGCCGGGGATGGAACGTCACTCATCGCGCCATGAGTGAAGGAGGCCGAGCGCCGAGGGTATCTTCCGCACAA
This sequence comes from uncultured Polyangiaceae bacterium, assembly GCA_964628155.1. Taxonomy (GTDB): domain Bacteria; phylum Myxococcota_A; class Polyangia; order Polyangiales; family Polyangiaceae; genus Palsa-1150. The sequence continues at coordinate 402 of CAZVPE010000142.1, forward strand.
AGGAGCTTCGCTGTCCGAAGACGGACCTCGAGTATCGTGCAATCGAAGGGCACTCTCCCCAGATCGAGCGCTGCTCGCGAGCGGGTGAACGCCGCCCCCGAGCGCTCGAGCGACGCTCAGCCGAGAGCGAGCGTTGCGTTCTCGCGCCGCTCCTGCGGTCCTGGCGGATTCTCCCTAGCGGGGCTCAAATCCCGAATCGCTCGCGATTGGCTTTCAAGAACTCGATGTACGCCTCGGGCTGCTGCTGGGGGGCGATTTCTCCCGCCTCGACGGACCGCTCGAGCGCTCGCTTCACTTCGCCCACCAGGCGCGAGGGGGGCAAGCCGAACGCACGCATGATGTCGTCGCCGATTCCGCTCGGGAGTGGCGCCACCCGGGCGTCTTCGGCGGCGAGTTGTCCGATGCGCTGCTGGAGCTCCTCGATTTGCTGCAGGCCGCGGCGCTTCTTTTCGGGACGCTTGGTCGTGATGTCCGCGCGCGCAAGGCAAAGCAGATCCTCGAGATGCTCCCCGAGCTCGCGGGCGAAGCGGCGGACGGCGCTGTCGGTCCAATCCGGCGAGTATTGGTTGGCGCGCAGGTGGTGCAAAATCAAAAAACGAACTGTGTCCTTGAGAGATGGCTCGTGCACGAACATCCCGAGGCGCCGGTCGAGCTTGTCGAACATGCGCGTCCCGACTTCGGCGTGACCGAGGAAATGCACTTTGCCGTCTGGCGTGAACGATCGCGTTCGAATCTTGCCGATATCGTGAAATAGGGCGGCCCAGCGCACCTCGAGCCGGGGAACCGACTGGCGTACGACTTGTTTGGTGTGCTTCCAGACGTCTTTGTGACGCCACTCGCCGTCGCCGAAGCCCACCATGGCGTGCACCTCGGGGAACAGGGCCGCGAGAGCCCCCGCACCGAGTAGCTCGTCGAGGCCGCGCTCCGGATCCTCACTCATGACGACCCGGTCCAAGCGAGCGCGGACTTGTCTGACGTCGAGCCGTACCGCAGCCTGGAAATCATTCGTCGACACCGGAATCGTGTCGCGCTGCATGGGCCGGCCCTCGGCGGCCAGCGCCGCCGCCTCGAGCGCGTCGAACACGTTATCGGCGCTTCCGGGTGAAGAAAGACCTACGGCTTCGAGCGGCTTCGGCAGTTCCGTCATGCGGGAGAGGGCGCTCTTAGCATGTACGCACGTTCCCTGAGCCATCTCCAATGACTGAACCGCTGGCAACCGGCCATACTACCTGTAAGACGTATTCTGAGCCGCGCCGCGGGCCGCCGGGAACAGTGCCTACCGGTTCGAGCGCCTCTCGACCCCAAGAACGACCGAGGATCCATGTCGCCGTCTAGTCCGATCGGACGATCGCTCCTGCGTTACGTACCCCTTTTCGTTCTCGTTTCGGTCCTTGTGATCGCCATGAGCTGCGCGAAGAAAGTCGGGACGTCGAACGACTTTGGCGACGACGCGAGCTCTGGGGAAATGACGTCCTCGGGGGGGGGATCGAGCAGCGGAGGCGGGTCGCCGGTGGGGACCGCGTCGCCGACCGGGGGCAGCTCCGGCGGCGGCCCCGTGATCACGTTCCGGCCCGACGCGAGCAAAGGAGACAAGTGCACGGCGGACACTCCGTGCAAGGACTTCCCCTCCGCCCCGGAATTTGCGGGCAAGGCGCCGATGAGCGCACCGATGCTGTTCGGCGACGCCGGAACGGGGTCGGCGACCGGTGGCCCCTGTCTGGCCGAACCCGCGGACGGGGCGCTCTACCCGAAGAACTGGCTGCGCCCGCGCGTTCTGTGGATTCCGGCCTCCACGACGCAGAATCTCTTCGAAGTGCGCATCCACGCCGACGGCGAAGCGAACGACTACGTCGTCTACACCGACCAGAACTCCTGGACGATGCCGCTCGCGACCTGGCAGGCGATCGCCTACATGGGCGGCGCAAACTCCATCGACGGCACTTTGGTTGACAAGACGCTCACGGTGACCGTCCGAGGGACGAGCGCCACGGGAGGAACGCCGTCGATCAGCAACTCCGCGACGTTCACCATCGCGCCGGCCATCGCGGACGGCGCCCTCATTTATTGGACGACCTCGTCGTTTGCGTCCACCACGGCGACCAACACCACGCTGCAAGGCTTCCACGTCGGCGACGAGGGAACGACGACCGCCCTTCAGGCCAATCAGGTCCAGCAACCCGTCCGTGCCCAGCCCGTCGACGGCGGCAATCTGAATCCGGCCTCGTATAACGGCGTATTTTGCATCGGCTGCCACACCGCCACTCCCGATGGACAGTACGTGTCCTTCACGTCGCAATGGCCGTGGGCCACGGCGCTCGCGTCCGTCGCGACCGGCAACGGTGCGCCCGCTGTTGGGACCGCGCCGCCGTGGCTGACGCCGTCCGCGGCTTCGAACTTGAGCCCGAACATCAACGGGTACTACGCGCCGCCCAGCGTCAACCAAGTCATGATGGGGATCCAAACGTTCTCCCCCGCGCACTATGTTACGGGCGACCGAAAGCTCATCGCCGCCCTCGGCGCGGCCTGGAACCAGACCGAGATGCAAATCATGGCGAATTCCCCGGGAACCGCCACGGGAGTGGTCTCGCAGCTCGCATGGTTCGACCTCGAGTTCGCCGGAACGCTGCCTACGGGCACCGCCTACAACCCCTGGTCTTCCGGGATGCTGACGTCTCCGCTGCCGCTTGCGGTCCCTTGCACGGGCGCCGGATGCGCCGCGCCCGGGGTGTCGACCGGCGGCTGGGGACTCATCGCACGAACGGGAGACACCAACAGCGCCGGCGGCCCCAACTGGAGCCACGGCGTCAACGGGACGGACGCGATCGCGTACGGATCGACGAACACAGGCACGAAAGACGGCCGCATGGACTGCGAGCTGAGCGGCACGACGTGCACTTCGGACGTCTACGTCGTCCCCTACAACAACGGGGCTGGGGGTGCGGCGGCGGGGCTTCCGGGCGCCGCAGACAAGGCGCAGAGCGAGTATTACCCGTCTTGGTCGCCGGACGACCAGCTCATCGCGTTCAACCGGGTCCCCACGGGCACCAGCATGTACAACGCGCCCCAGGCCGACATCTACGTCGTCCCGTACAACGGTGGAATGGGCGGCACCGCGATGGCTCTCAAGTCGAACGATCCGGTCGCCTGCACCGGCGCGATGTCCCATGCCGTCCAGAACACGTGGCCGAAGTGGGCGCCCAATCCTTTGTCTGCGGGCGATGGCGGAGCGCAAGTGCCGACGCCGCAGGTGATCGACGGCAAGACGTATTATTGGATCACGTTCTCGTCTACGCGCAGCCCCACGTCGCCGCCGGACCCGATGAACGGTGGCAAGCGACGGCAGCAGCTCTACGTGGCCGGCATCGTGGTCGACAACGCGTCGAAGGCCATCTCGACGTACGCGCCGATCTATCTCTGGAACCAGGATTTCACGGTCAATAACCTGATCCCCGCGTGGGGCGAGTTCACGATCCCCCCGGGCCTCACGCCGCCTCCGCCGATGGAGGCGGGCGTCGCGAAGTAGGTCCCCCCGCGGGGCACTTCGTCCTTCCACAGGAAGGTTGCCCCGTAGTCGCCGATCTCGATGCCCAGGTGCTTCGCGTACCAGGCTCCGAGCGCCTTCGGGTCCGCGCTCCTCAGGAACACTCCCCCAATCCCTGTCACCCTCGCCATTGTCGTTGCCTCCCCACGCGGACGCGCCCCTTCGAGTCGCGGTCTACTGCATGAAGGCGATGTCGTCGATCTGCAGATCGAGGTCGGCGGGAGTGGGGCCGTAAATGGCTGCCCCGTCCGGGCCCGCGTCCACCTCCCCGTAGTTCAGGTTCATGTTGAACGTGAGGCCGTCGATCTCCGCGCCGGTCAACGCGTAGCTCGCGCCGCCCGCGTTTCCCGTGAACTTTGCCCAGGGGAGCTGCACATTCGTCCAAACCATCGTGACCGGGATGCTGGCCGCGAACGGCGCGCAGCATGCGCCCGCCGTCGGCGGCGTGCCGCACAGGGCCTGACTCGTCATCCCAGGACAAGTCCCCGGCGGCTGCGCGCTCGTTGGCGTCGTATCGAGCGTGCTGAGCGTCAGGGAGATGGAGTTCGAGGGAACCTGGCCTCTCACCCAGAAGGAGATCCCCTTGTACGCGGACGCGTTCGCGCAGCTCATCCAGAACCCGAGGCCCGCGCCGAAATGGGTCTCTTGCATCACGTGGAGCTCGATGCCCCAGTCTGCACCGCCGTCGACCAACCCTCCCGTTTGGCCCGTGACCGGATTGAGCGTGTAGTTTGGTCCGCCGTCTGGGGCACCCCCCGAGAACGCGTACGGCCCGATGTATCCGAGCTGAGGCCACGTGCCGAAAGAGCCGTTGAAGTTTCCCCCGTCCAACGTCGGATTGTAGCCCTCGAAGTTGATGAGCGACGGGCCCGTCACCGGGACGCAGCCTCCGGCGTCCGAGCCGCCGCTGCTCCCCGAACCGCCCGTAGACGCGGCGCCGCTGCTTCCGGACGAAGAGCCGCCTCCAGACGACCCCGAGCTCGCCGGTGAACTCCCGGATCCACCAGACGAGTTTCCGCCGCCCGACGAACCATGGCCGCCCGAGGAGCTCGCGCTCCCGGACGAACTGCCGCTCCCATTGGAGCTCCCGTTCGCGGAGGAGCTTCCACCGCTTCGCGACGGACTCCCGGTGTTGCCGGGACTCGATGATGTGCACGCGCCGGCCGCGCCGACGCATCCAATCAAGGAAAGAGTCGCGAGGCGCGTGCTTTTGTTCAATAGGTGCAAGAATGCCATGAGGGACTCCTGAGGTCGTGTTCTATTTCGGAGGCGCCGGCGATCGGGAGATAGTTTACTGAATCCGGCAGTAGAACCCATTCGTCGTGAGGGTGCCGGTGCCCGTGAATACCTCGGTGCCTGTCTGGACGCCGGTCAGATAGCGGGTGTTCGGGATCCAACCGCGAGAAACGAGGTCCTTGTAGAATGCCATCAAGTCCATGACCGCGGTCGTCGCGTTGCTCGTTCGAACGTACGAGGAAACGGGCCACCCCGAAGCCTGCCCTTGATGAAGGTCCCAGGTCGCGCCGGCGATACTGATTCCGGACGCAATGGTGGGCCCGATCGGCCCCGCGCCCCCCGCGTAATAAAGCCAAATCATGACTTCTTCGGACGGGGTATCGGCGTAACCGGGATTGGCGATCGAGTGCAGCCACGTGTCGTACGAGATGTCGAGCGTGCCGTTTTGCGACACCGTGAAGTCCCAGCCGCAATTGACCGCATGGTTGGCGGAAATCTGAACGGGCAAGCCCGTATTCGTCACCTTCCAACCCCACTGCCATCCGAAGACGAGACTCGCGTACGTCTTGACCTGGCCGTTTCCGGCGGTCCAATTCCAGCTCGTGCCCCAGCCGACGAGGTCGCCCGTTTGGCAGGTTCCCCAGATGCATTGCTGCCCGCTGGTCCCGCCGTCGACGACTCCCCATTCGTTGTTGTTCACCCAATATTGGCCAAGGAGCGTCGATGCGTACGACGTGCAGCTATAGCCGGACATCGCGCCGCCCCCGCAGTGGACGCTGGTCGGATTGATACACGCACCGTCGAGGCACTGAGTGCCGGCCGTCGTGCACTCCGTGCCGCACGCGCCGCAGTTCTTCGGATCCGTGTTGAGGTTCACACACGCGCCGCTGCACGCCGTTTGCCCCGCCGGACACGAACACGCGCTCGACGTACAGGCGGCGCCCGTGGCGCAGGCGTTGCTGCACGTTCCGCAGTGAAGGGCGTTCATCGTCACGTCGACACATTGCCCGTTGGCCCCGCACGCGTCTTGTCCGGTCGGACACCGGCAGGCCCCCATCCAGCACGACTGGCCTCCGACGCATGCATGACCGCAGCTGCCGCAGTTGAGCGCGCTCCCCGACGTGTCGACGCAGGAGCCCGCGCACGCGGTCAGCAGTCCCGCGCATCCCGACGCGCAAGCGCCTTGCGAGCACACCATCGCCGCCGGGCATGCCTTGCCGCAAGCTCCGCAGTTTTTCGCGTCCGACGCGGCGTCCACGCATTGGCCGGCGCAGGTGCTCGCGCCCGGCGGGCAACCGCACGCGCTCTTTTGGCATACCTGACCCCCGGGACAAGCGGCTCCGCACGCCCCGCAGTTCGCCGCATTCGTGGTGAGGTCGACGCAGGAGCCTCCGCAAACGGTCATTGAACCCGCGCAGCCCGCCTCTAGGCCGGTGGTCGCATCGGGGGCGCCGGTCGCGGCTGCCGCCGCGCCCGCGGAGTCGACTGAGATTGTCGCGTCCCAATCCGTTGTCGCCCCCCCGGAGCCGCTCGCCGGCGATCCGGAGGATCCCGCACTGGAAGATGCACCCGAGGAGCTGCCCCCCGCCGATCCCGCGGTCGACGACCCTGCTGCGGGGGATCCCGGCGAGCAATTGAGACTGCCAACGAAGAAGATCCCGAGAACCGGAAATACGAGCGCACGCAGCGCGGCGTGCACGTGTGTGCCGAGCCGTGACCATGCGGAGCGGTCGCTTCCGACGAGGGCCATCGCGGTCGAAAAGCTAAGCCTCCATCGCCAATTTTCGCGCAAGAAAAAACACGCGCTCCGCGAAAGTCCGGTCGCCGCGGCAAAATGCGCTCACACGCGTCGTGACCTCCGAACGCGGCTCGCGAGAACGGCGGCGCCGACAATAAGAAGGGATCCGAGAGCGCTGCCTTGCGGCCCGATCGCGGTCAGAGCGCACCCCGAGCCCTGATCGCCGGATGGTTCCGATCCCGCGGCTCCCGAAGAGACGGCCTCGCCGCCTTCGCCGTTGAGACCGGAATCCACGACCGCTGCACCGGAACCGCTCCCACTCGAACTACTCGAGGAACCGACTTTCGAGCCAGCCCCGCTGCTGCTGCCCGCACCGGTGTTCGCACCGCTTCCGCCGCTGCCTGCGTTGCCGCTGCCGCTGCCCGTTCCCTGCCCACTCGATCCGGCTCCGCTCGACCCCGCGCCGCCTGCGTCGCCCTCCGCGCCGCCGCCGGTGCGACCCGTACCGCCGGACCCGCCGGACCCGCCGGACCCGCTGGAGCCGCCGAAGCCACCGGAGCTGCTGGAACCGCCCGGGCCGTCGGTGCTGCTGAAGCCGCCCGACCCGCCGGAGCTGCCGGTCTTGCCTGCGTCTCCTGCGCCGCTGGAACTGCTGCCCGCTCCACCATCGAACGCCGGGACCGGCTCCGAGCACATTTGAAAGCCGAAGGAGATGAAGGTGTTCCCGGCGTCCGGCGTCGACGACGGTCCTCCGCCTCCGCCGAATCCCGTGCACACACCGCCGTCCGCGCAGGCCTTTCCGAGGTCGGCCGAGCGGCAATACGGGCCTTCACCGAGGAATTGGCACACCGCGCACGCCCGGCTTCGACCCAAGCCCGCCCCGCCCCCAGACCCGGCCCCGCTGCTTCCCGCCCCGTCCCCCGAGCCACCCCCGGTGCTTCCTGAGCTGCTCCCCGAGCTGCTCCCCGAGCCGCCGCCGCTCGAGGAGGCGCCTCCGCCGGAGCTTCCGGACCCCGCGCCGCCGTCTCCCAGGTCCGGCAGCGCCACGGCGCACCCCGCGGGGTCATCGCAGCACGTCGCATCGATGCACGTGGTGCCCCCTCCGCAGGGCTGGCCGACGTCGGTCACCGGGCATTCCGAGAACGCGGGGCTTTGCTGTGCGCCCGCAAGGTGAGGAATCGAGAGACCGAGGGCCGCGACGACCACGAAAACGGATGCACGCTTCATCGGGAAACCTTGTCCTCGTTCTCCCCCACTCGAAGGCAGAGCACACGCTGGGCCACGCTCGGGTCTCCGGCGACCTCCCGGCGGCTCGTAGCCGTGAGGTATGCGCGCGCGATCAGGGTGTGTCTCACCGTGGCACAGGGTCTGGCCGCGTTACGAAGACATCTGCACCGCCGGAGACGAGGCCGGATGTGCCGCCACGGGATCTTCGTCGGAGAAGGCCGCGAGTTCTTCGCTGACTTTTCGCAGCGTCTGCTGCTTGACGTGAAACGGGAGAAACGCGCTCTTGTAACCGCTGAGGATGATCTGCTTGATGTCCGTGAGTCCGAGGCCCATCTGCGTGTGGCAAAGCCAAAGCTCTTTGCTCACGGTCGTATCCGTGATCAGCCGGTTGTCCGTGTTCACGGTCACGCGGAGTCCCAGGTTCTTGTAGAGCTTGAGCGGGTGGCTCGCCAAGTCGCGTATCGCCCCCGTCTGGACGTTGGAAGACGGACAGCACTCGAGCGGAATACGGTGGTCGTTCACGTAGTGCAGCAGGTCTCCGTTTTCGCGCAGCCGGCAACCGTGTCCGATGCGGTGCGCCCCGCACACGTGAATGGCCTGCGCGATCGACTCGGGTCCATAGGCCTCGCCCGCGTGGATCGTAACGTTGATGTTGTTGTCGCGGACGAGTTGGAACGCCGCTTTGTGGTGTTTCGCGGGGTGGTCGTACTCCGCGCCGGCAAGGTCGAAACCGACGACGCCACGACCCTTGTAAGCGACCGCGAGCTCCGCCATCTCCAGCGAGTGCTCGGGGGATACGTTGCGGATGCCGCAAATGATGACGTTCGACTCGATGCCATGTTTTTCCTGGGCTTCGCGTAGCCCCTCGAGCACCGACTCTACGACGGTCGTCAGCTTCAGCCCACGCCGCGTGTGGAGCATCGGCGCGTAGCGCACCTCCATGTATCGGACGTTCTCGCGCGACGCGTCTTCGCCGAGCTCGTAGGCAATTCGCCGGAGCGCGTCCTCGGTCTGCATCACCCGGAGCGTCACGTCGAACGCCTTGAGGTACTCGACGAGCGACCCGCAGCCATGTCCGAGGTGCATCGCGGCGCGAAGCCCATCGGCGTCGTCCGCCGGAAGCTCGATTTTCTGCCTTTCTGCAAGATCGAGAATCGTCGAGAGTCGCAGCGACCCGTCGAGGTGGACGTGCAGATCCGTCTTGGGCAGCTTCTCGATGAGCTCGAGCGGGATGGCTCGAATGGCCTTTGGATGGGACATGGTAAAAGATAGCACGCGCGCGGGGGCGGCCATGGGTCCGCGGACCGGCCCTGTGATTGTGGCCCTTCGATGCCCGAGACGAGTCGCCATGGCCCTCGCCTCGTGCGATACGAGAAGCCATGTCCCTTCGGCGCCCCGTCGTGCTCCTCGCCGTTGCCCTGGCCGCGTGCACGCCGCCTTCCGCGCCGCCCCGCGGCGGCGAGCCGGCTGCTGCCAAAGTCGTTTCGGACCAGCGCATCGTCGCCCCACCCCGTTTTCCGCCCGAGTGGCCTTTTGCTCAAGGAGTCGCGTCGCCTGCGTCGGCCCGAGGGATGGTCGCCACCGACGCCGCGCTCGCCACCCAAGTCGGTGCCGAGGTCCTCGCGAACGGCGGCAATGCCGTCGACGCGGCCGTCGCAGCGGCGCTCGCGCTTGCGGTCGTATTTCCGACGGCGGGAAACGTCGGGGGCGGGGGAGTGCTCGTCGCGCGCGTCGACAGCCGGTCCTACGCGCTCGACTTCCGTGAGACGGCGCCCGCGTCGGCCACACGCGATATGTACGTCGGTCCAGACGGCAAGCCGACGAGGGACTCGCGGGACGGGCCGCGCTCGGTCGCCGTTCCGGGCAGCGTCGCGGGGCTCTGGGAGGCATGGCGGACGCTCGGGTCCAAGCGAAAGACGTGGGCCGAGCTCGTGGCGCCCGCGATCAAGCTCGCGGACGAAGGCTTCGTCGTCGACGAGGCCTTCCGGAGGCCGATAACGCTCGTGCAATCGCGTCTCGCCAAGTATCCGGCCTCCGCGACCCTGTTCTTGCCGAACGGCGCGGCCCCGCCCGCGGGCACGACGTGGCGCGATCCCGAACTCGCGAGCGTGCTTCGTCGCGTCGCGGAGTTGGGGCCGCCGGGTTTCTACGAGGGACCGGTCGCCGAAGCGATCGCGCTGGCGATGAAAGAGAGCGGAGGACTCGTCACCGAGCAGGATCTGAAGGGCTACCGAGCGAAATGGCGCTCTCCGGTCGAGTACACCTATCGAGGCAGGCATGTCCTGGGAATGCCGCCGCCGTCGTCGGGTGGCCTCACCATGGCCATGATCGCTCACGTCCTCGAAGGCTTCGACCTTCGCGCGATGGGCTGGCACTCCGCCGAACAGGTGCACGTGGCAGTCGAAGCGATGCGCCGCGCGTTCGCGGCCCGGAACGCGAAGCTCGGGGATCCGGATTTCGTGAGTAACCCCGTGGACGTTCTCACGAGCGATGCCTGGGCCCGGCACGAGCAGTCGACGATCAAACTCGACCGCGCGACGCCGACGGCCGAGCTCTTCCCCAGCCTTGCGCCGGCGGACCCCGGGGGTCCTCACACGACGCACTTGGCGGTCGTCGATGCGGCGGGCAATGCCGTGGCCCTCACGACGACGCTGAACGCGTGGTTCGGCAGCGGGGTGACCGTGCCCGGTGCGGGCTTCGTCTTGAACGACGAGATGGACGACTTTGCGTCGGTGCCCGGCGCGCCGAACGCGTTCGGTCTCGTTCAGGGCGAACCGAACGCGATCGCGCCCGGAAAACGAATGCTCTCGTCGATGTCGCCGACCATCGTCCTGGGCTCCGGGGGCGCAGTGGAGCTCGTGCTCGGCGCGGCGGGCGGCTCGCGCATCATCACGACGGTCTTCGAGGAACTGTCGAACGTGATCGACTTCGGGATGAGCGTGGGCGACGCGGTGCGCGCGCCCCGCTTCCATCAGCAAGATTGGCCGGACCTGGTCCTTCTCGAGCCGCATTCGCTCCCGGACGACGTGCGGCGTGCGCTGGAGAAGATGGGTCATGCGACCAAGGAGGTGGAGCACCTCGCGGACGCACCCGCGGTCGGTCTGGACCGCGGGCTCTGGCTGGGCGCGGCCGAGCCGCGGCGTGAAGGGTCCCTAGCGCTAGGGCCTTAGTACAGGTCCCCGTAAATAAGTGCCCATCCGCTGGCGATCCGTCCCCGGCGGCTTCGTTGCTCGTCGGTTACATAGGTTCGCTATGCGCCCTCCTCGCGCCTTGCCGGCGGGGCGCCTCACCACCGGCTAGACACTCATTTGCGGGGCCCTGTACTTAGAGTAAAAACCGGCGTTCGCCCGAGCCTACTGAGCCGCGCCTCCGCACTGGCCGCGGACTCCGCTCCCCCCGCAGGTCGCGGGTGGAACGCAGCTGCCGCAATCCAGAAGGTTGCCGCAGCCATCGCCAGTGGGTCCGCAGTTGATCTTTTCTTGCTCGCACGTGAGCGGCACGCAGCCTGCGGCGTCCGGACTCACGCACTGACCGGCGACGCACGTAGCCGGCGCCGCGCACGGACCGCAGTCAAGCGCGTTGCCGCAGCCGTCTCCGGCTTGGCCGCACGCGAGGTTCTGCTGCGCACACGTCGCCGGGACACACCCCCCGCCGTCGGACCCGACGCAGCTTCCGCCGATACATGAAGCGCCCGCGGGGCAGGCTCCGCAATCGAGGACGTTGCCGCAACCGTCGCCCGCCTGGCCGCACTGGAGGTTCTGCTGGCTGCACGTCGCCGCGACGCAGCCCGGACCGCTGTCGACGCCGACGCATTGGCCTGCGACGCACGCATCGGGTGAGGCGCACGTCCCGCAATCGAGGACGTTGCCGCAGCCGTCACCTGCCTCGCCGCACGCGAGGTTCTGCTGCTGACATGACGTCGGAATGCAGCCTCCCGCATCGGAAGTCACGCATTGTCCGCCCACGCATGCCGCGGGGGCCGTGCACATCCCGCAGCTGAGGACGTTGCCGCATCCGTCGCCGGTTTGGCCGCACTGGAGGCCCTGCTGCTGGCAAGTCTTCTGCTGGCAAGTCCCGCCGTCGGGCTCCCCGCACTGTCCGGCCACACCTCCGCCGCCGCAAGTGAGGGGCGCGGTGCACGCGCCGCAGTTGAGCTGACCGCCGCATCCGTCGCCCGCAGGACCGCAGCCGACGTTCTGCTGCTGGCAGGTACGCGGCACGCAGTTCGTGATGAGCGGTCCCGCGCAAGAGGCGAGGTCGAAGACCATGTACTCGAGGATCCTCTCCTGCGCCGTGAAGGTCGTGGTGCATTCGTTCGGGAAGGTCATGCCTTTGGTGCTCGCCGCGCCGCCGGCGATCTGCGACACGTGAAAGTCGCTGAAGATGGCGTGACCGCAGGTCGCCGTCGCCCCCGCGTCGGCGGCGGGGACGGGCGTGTTGAACGTGAAATGCTCGACCATCGACGCGTTCTTTTGCGGGTCGGTGCCGTCGATCCAGTCGAGCGTCTGGCCGACTACGTAGTCGGCGTCGTGGCGCGGATTGTTTATCGATACGTGCGGCTGCGCCGGAATGGGGTTGCCCGCGTTCGAGAGCGCACCGACCAAGTTCAGCCACTTGGCGAACGTCCCACCGTGGGCGGCCGGCGGCGAAGGCGGAGTGGCGATGCTCGCGTTCAGCGTCCAGTTGACGTTTCCCGGATTGTTGTAGTCGGGGTGCCAGTGCACGACGCCGTCGAACTCGCCGTTGTTGTGGAGCCAGGAATAGCTGTAGTGCGTCGCGAAGAAGTGCCCGCCGTTGTCTGCATACGAGATGAGATTCGCCAGCTCCGCGGCGCTCTTGACCGCCGGACTCCCCCAGCAGGGCAGCATGACCTGGTCGTAGTTCATGAACGTGCCGCCCGTGTCGAGGAGGAAGCTCTCGGCGCGCGTCCCCATTCCCGCAGTCGCGCCCGGCGTTCCGCCGTTGGGGCCGTTGGGGCCGCCGCCGTAGACGTGGATTCGCCCGCTACCGCTGTCCGGGGTGAACTCCGCCTGGTCGACCCCCATCTTGAGGAGCACGCACTCGAGCGGGTCGACCGATCCGGTCGAGATCGCCGTGAGCGGGATGTCTCCCTCGCTCTTGTTCCGGGGCAAGTTGAGGTCGCCGAGTGCGGTCGTCGCGCACGCCGGAACGTGAACTTGGAACAGCCGGCGCCATCGTCCGAGCTGGATGACGACAGGGATGTTGTCTCCGGCAGGCACGCCGGTCAGCGTGAAGGTCCCGTCGAATTGCGTGTAGGTCGACACCAGTGGATTCCCCGAGACGTCGGCGCCGCATTGACGGCACGCGGCGCCACGCGTGAACGGCTGAAGGCCGCTGGACCCAGCCTCCGGCACGTAAACGAGGACGTTGGGTACGGGGTCGGCGGCCAATCCCGTCCAGGCCGAGTGGCCGGCTCTCACGGTTCCCGTGACGGTCGTCACCGCGCCTGCGTCGCATGCCGCGAGCTGCTGGCAAAGACCCTGGCAGCCGCACTGGCCGGGAACTCCGCCGCCGCCGCACGATTGCGGCGCGTTGCACGTTCCGCACGAGAGCAGAGCGCCGCACCCGTCGCCTGCAGGCCCGCAGCTGATGCCCTGGGACTGGCAAGTAGAGGGGACACAAAGGCTGACGCTGCCGCCGTCGGAGCCGACGCCTGCGGGCAACCCGCACTTGTTGAAGCCGCCGGCTCCGCACACTTCCGGCGCGGCGCACGTGCCGCACTGAAGGAGCGCTCCACACCCATCGCTTGCCGGGCCGCACGCGTATCCGAGATCGGCGCACGTCGTCGGCTTGCACGAGAAGATCGGCCCGCCGTCCGGGGCGATCCCCGGCGGCAATCCGCACTTACTGAACCCGCCGCCCCCGCAGGTCTGCGGCGCCGTGCACGTGCCGCACTGAAGAAGCCCGCCACAGCCGTCGGCGGCTGCTCCACAGCTGTACCCGAGCGCCGCGCAGCTCGTCGGCACGCAAGACGAGACCCGTCCCCCATCCGGCCCGATGCCGGCCGGCAGACCGCACTTGCTGAAGCCGCCGCCGCCGCAGGTCTGTGGCGCGGTACAGCTACCGCACTGGAGGAGGCCGCCGCAGCTATCCGACGCGGGCCCGCAATCGTAGCCGAGCATCGCGCACGTCGTCGGAACGCACGATGAGCCGCTATCCGAACTCGCACCGACTGACCCGCACTTGCTGAATCCGCCCCCCCCGCAGGTGTCCGGGGCCGTGCAGCCACCGCAGTCCAGGATACCGCCGCATCCGTCGCCGTTCTTTCCGCACGTGTATCCGTTCGCTTGGCAGGTGCTGGGAACGCACGGGACCGCGCCCGCTTCACCGAGCGATGCGTCGGAGGATCCACCGGCCGTGCCGCAGACGCTGTATCCACCGCCGCCGCAAGTCTGTCCCGGTGCGCACGACCCGCAATCGAGGACGCTACCGCATCCGTCGCTGTTCATTCCGCAGTCGTACCCGAGCTCCGCGCACGTCTTGGGCGTGCACCCGCTCGCGTCCGGAATGGTCAGCAGCGATCCGGTCGGCCCCGGCGACATGGAGCCGTCCGCGGAAGGCACGACCGCAGACGCATCGCTGGTCGCGCCGCCGGTGAACTTGCTGCTCACGGCGCTCCCGCAGGAGATGCTCGCGACGCCCAGCGCGGCCGCGATCGTGAACTGCTGAATCCAGTGCCCCAGATTGCGCATGCGCATCGAGCGAGCCTCCCGTGCCTCCGGCTTCGACGAGGAAGCGGATGACTCTCCCATTGTGGCTTATTTGCAAAAATATGCCGCGGCAAAATGTGGGGTTCCAACAAACGAATCGTAGCGATTCGTTCGACCGCAGGAATGCAAATGTGTGCAAATGCCAAGATTCGGCATTTGACGGGTGAGAACAGCTACTTCGATGGGTGTGTGGCTCGGACCCGGAACGTCTTGAAGCGTGAGTCAATGTCCTAACGACTCACCAGGCGCGGAAGGGGGCCCCCTCGGGCGCGGTCGCACACAAGGCGAGTTGGCGGTCGTC
>CAZVPE010000143.1:0-15169 GCA_964628155.1 uncultured Polyangiaceae bacterium
ACCCTCGACGTCCACCTTGGCAAGGTGGCACTCTACCACTGAGTTACTCCCGCGAGCCCGGCCGCTTGGCGACCGGAACCCCCGCCATGTAGCGCGCACGCTTGCCAGGTGTCAACGCGAGCTGTACCGCGCGCGGCCCCCACCGTCAGCCTGGGCCGCTCCCATCCCCTGCATTTGCACCGTCCGAAGCATCCGCGCCGCCATCGACCGCACCTCCGTCGGGCTCGGGCAATGGGCAAACCGTGTTCGGCGCCTCGTAAGCGACCGGCGACAGGCTGCGGAGGAACTGGACGATCTGCGCCGCCGTCCCCGCGTCGATCGGTTCGGTCCCCGCGTCATCCGCGATCACGCCGTATTTTGGCATGATGCAAAGGTCGCCGCCGTCCGGCGCGATGCCTTTCAGGAATGCGCTCTGGACTTGGTCGTTCGTCCAACACCCGAGGCCCGTCGGATCGGGCGTGAGGTTGGGCGGGAAAACCAGCCCTCCGTCCTTAATGGACGCGTCTCGCCCTTCGAGCGTGAGCCCTGCATCCGGCGGTCCGTTCTGGTGACACTTCCAGCACTTGTAGACGTTCGCGACGAGGTCGAGACCTGCGGAGACCGAAGCGTCGTCGAGGGTTCCGGTATCGACGAGGGTGCATGCGCCAGCGTCGGTTCCGCTTTCGTTGCCATGGCTGGCTTCCTGACCCACCGTGGAGTCCGCGCCGACGTCCGCTTGCGTCGTGGAATCCGCCTTGGCGTCGGAGCCTCCGTCGACCGCCGGCGCGACGCTCGCGTCATCGCCATTGCCGCAACCGATGGTTGCCAGACCCGCGCCCGCGGGTACCGTCAGCCTCAAAGCCAACCATACGACCCGTCGATCCATTCGTTCCTCCTTGCGCTGCGTTCCGACCAGAGCGGGCGCAGAGTTTTGCTGAGGCGAGGGTTTGTCGTCAACCTCTCAAAACCTTCTCTTCGTGCGTTGAGTTCCCGCTCCAGCCCCGCTCGCTGGGGACCGCACCCCCCGCGCATCGGATTTGCTCCAGAAGCCTGTCACGCTCCGCCAAGTAGATGCAGCCCCTACGATGCCCGATCGATCTGGCCCCGGGACCGTGCGCAACGCCCGTCTCTCGCTTGTGGTCCCTCGGCTTCTTTCGGACGGGACATTGTGGCTTCTCGAGCGGGCGGCGCGCCATCTCGCCACACTCGGGATGTCGGCCAATGCCGTCAGCCTGCTCCGGGCCGGCATAGCCGTGGTGGGGGGCGTCCTTCTCGCTCTCGGATACTCAGGCCCTGCGGCGTTAGCGATGGTCGCGGCGTCGCTAGGCGACGCGCTCGACGGTCTCGTCGCACGCCGGACCGGTTGCGCGTCCGTCTCGGGCGCTCTCCTCGACGCCTCGGTTGATCGTTACGAAGAGTTCTTCTTTATCGGGGGCTTGGCGATCTTCTTCCGTGGCGCGGTGGTTGTTCTCGTTCTCGCGTTGGCGGCTCTCGCCGGGTCCTTCATGGTCAGCTACGGCAGCGCGAAGGCCGAGGCACTCGCGAAACCCGCGCCTCCCGGCGCAATGCGCCGTCCGGAGCGCGCGGTGTGCCTCTGCGTGGGGGTCGGGATGGTGGTTCCGTTCCGGTGGTTGGCGCACCACTTCATGCTTCCCGCTTGGCTCGAGCATGCTCCCCCTGTCGGAGCGCTTGCGGTCATCGCGGTAGTGGCGAACGTCTCTGCGATTCGACGACTCCAATCCCTCGGGCGCACGGTTGCCCAACCTAAGACGGGAGCGCCTCAAGGCTACCGTCACCGGACCGTCACGTGATCGTTGGCCTTTCGCCCGCGAAATGCCCTAGAGCTTGCCCATGGCGCGCGTGCTGGTTGTCGAGGACGAGGCCGACCTGCGGGAGGTTCTCGATTACAATCTCTCCAAAGAAGGGCATCGCGTCCATCTCGTGTCGACGGGGGCCGATGGCCTGCGACTCGCGCGCGAGCTGCACCCGGACTTGATTCTTCTTGATCTCATGCTGCCGGACATGTCCGGCACGGTGGTCTGCAAGACCCTCAAGAAGGATCAGGCGATGCGGGACGTCCGGGTCATCATGGTGACCGCGAAGGGCGAAGAGATCGATCGCGTCGTCGGGTTCGAGCTCGGCGCAGATGACTACGTCGTGAAACCGTTCAGCGTGCGAGAGCTCCTCTTGCGGGTCGGCGCGGTGCTTCGCCGAAAGGACGTGCCGCCTTCCGATCTGGTCGAGTTCGGGGAGCTACGCATCGATCCAGCCGCCCACCGGATCTGGGTGGGGGGCCTGGAGATCGCGCTGACGTCGCTGGAGTTCAAGCTTCTGGTGACGCTCTACGAGCGGAAGAACCGAGTCCAAACGCGTTCGGTCCTGCTCAACGACATCTGGGGCATCGAAGCCGACATCACGACGCGCACCGTCGACACGCACGTCAAGAGACTCCGAGAAAAGCTCAAAGGCGTCGGTCGATACATCGAGACCGTCCGCGGGGTGGGGTATCGGTTCACCGAAGCCCCGATGGACGAAGAGTCGTAACAGCTTCGCAGACCGACCTATGGCGACTACCGCTCTCCCGGCAGCGGTGCTCCGGTTGCCTTCTCGAGCGCGGCCTGGGCGATGAGCAAATCGTAGAGCGCCGTTTCGACCTGCCCGCGGGTCTGCGTGAGCAGTGCTTCGGCGTCGACGACATCGAACGAGGTGGCCGCGGCGTTTTCGAAGCGCTTCGTGACGATCCGGAAGTTCTCTTCGGCCTGCAATACGGCCGCGCGGGCGACCGCGAGCGCTTCCCGCTCGGTCGTCGCGTTCACGAACGCCTGGCGCGCTTCGAGCCTCACTTCGTCTTCGGCCTTCCTGCGCGCGAGCCTCGCAAGACTCAGTTGCGATTCCGCCGCTCGGATGCCCGCGGGCGTCGTTCCCCAGTCCCAGACATCCCACGACGCGAAGAGACCGGCGTAAAACGCGTTCGACTGCTGGAACGCGGAGCCTTCAAAGTGGGTGTAGTTCGCGCCCGCGCTGACCTGCGGTATGAGCTTCGTCTTCGCCACGCCGACATTCTTGTCCGCCTGATCGATGCGTCGATCGATCTCGCGAAGTTCGAGCCGCTGGGCCGTCGCGAGCGCTTCGGCCGAACGGATCGTCGCCGTGCCGGTCGGGGGCGGCTCCCCCAGGAACGGAGCGGGCTCGAACGACTCGGTCTCCTGTACGCCCATTGCCGTGGCCAGTTGGCCGCGCGCGAGGTCGATTTGTCCACGCATTTGAATGGCCCGCTGGCGCGCGCTGGCCAGCGCCAAGCTTGCGCGGAGAAGGTCGTTCTTTCCGATTACACCGTTGTCCAACAGGGACTGGGCCTGCCTCTGCTGGGCTTCGAGCTGAGCCACCGACGCCTCGGCCACTTGGGAGAGCCGACTCGCCTCGAGGAGCCGATAATAGGCCTCGATGACCCGAAAGGCGATATCTCGTCTCGTAGCCGCGCGACGCATGGTCGCGACGTCGACGCCGAAGTCCTGCAATTTGTATTGATCGTAAATAGCAAATAGCTGGGTGAGCGGCTGCACGGCCGAAACGCTCGCGGTCCAGGTGAAGGCGTCACGGACGCGGATACTCCCGCCACCGAAAGCGATGTCGAACGGCGAATTCCATTGCTGTGCGTTCGCATCGACATGCACTTTGGGTCCGAAGCCGCCTCGCGCTTCGGCTCTCGCCGACTCGGCGCCCTTCAATTCGGCTTCGCTCGATAGCGAGTCCGGATTGTGCTCCAGCGCGATGGAGACCGCATCCGCGAGGGACAACTGTCGCACCGTCGATGGCTGCTGCGCAGGTGCGCTGCGCGAACCGAGGCCCATCGCCAGGCACAGCGCCGCCGAGACAACGTTTGCTCTTCCCATGAAGGTATCCCGACCTACCGTGTGTAAACCGTCACGTCCGCGGAGAGCCCTGCCGAGAGCTTGATGTCCGCGGGGACGGCGGTCCACAAGACCTTGACCGGTACGCGCTGAACGACCTTGATGAAGTTGCCCGAGGCGTTGTCGGGAGGCAGAAGCGAGAAGCGAGCCCCGGTGCCTGGTGCAGTGCTGTCGACCTTTCCTTCGAACGTCCGACCGGGGAATGCGTCGATGGTGATCTCGGCGCGCTGTCCGGCGTGCATCTGCCCGATTTGGGTTTCTTTGAAGTTGGCGATGACGTAGGTCGTGTTCGGGACGATGACGACGACCTGCTGTCCGGCCTGAACGAGCTGTCCCTCGCGTACGGCGAGGCGCGAGAGTAGCCCGTCGGTCGGCGCTTGGATGCGCGTATAAGACAGCTGCAACTCCGCGGTATCGAGCGCCGCTTGCGCGGCGTCGCTCCGGGCGTGAGCCAGGCTGGCATTGGCGCGCGCGGCAGCGAGCTGCGCTTCGATGGGCGCGCTCTGGACGACGTGGCCTTGCGCTTCGGCGATGCGGGTTTCGGCCGTGCGTTTCGTGTCGATGGCAGCTGCGAGCTGCGCCTGGGCCTGCTCGACCGCGGCGTGCGCCGCTTGTGCGTTCGATCGTGCGGTGTCGACCTGCGCGCGGGGAATCGCCTGATCTTTGAGCAACGACTCGGACCGAGCGAGATCCGTCTCCGCGCGGGCGGCCTCCGCCTGGGCTCGGGAGAGCGCGGCTTTCGCCGACTCGACTTGCGCGTCGGTGCCGGCCAGCGACAGCGTCGACCCGGAGAGCTGCGCGCGCGCCGCCGAGAGTCCTCCGCGGGACATGGCCTCCACGATGGCGACCTGGGCGTCCGCGGCATCGGCCTGCGCCCGCGCTGCGGCGACCTCCGCCCGCTGTTCCGTTACCTTGGTCGCGAGGTCGGCCGGATCGATTTCGGCCAGCAAGTCACCCTTCTTTATCTGTTGGTTGTCGACGACGTGCACCTTGAGGACGGCGCCACCGACGCGGGTGGAAACCGTGACCGTGTCGCCGTCGACCTGCGCATCGTCCGTGTTCTCTCTGCCCCGCGACATCCATGCCATCGCCCCGTACACGATGAGTGCGGCGGCGACGACGCAGCCGAGGATGAGATACGGCCTTGCGCGGTTTTTCTTCGCAACCCGTATGGGCTCCGCGGTGTCGCCGAGGGCGCCCGGGGCGCGCTCGGTCCTCTCCGATAACGATTGGGTGCTCGCCGTCGAGGACATTGGGCTACTCCGATGGGCGGGAACGTGAGAACACAAGGCGAGACTCGAAGTCTTCTGCCTGCGTCCGGACGTTTGTGGACACGGTTCTGGGACGTGAACGGCGGTTCACTTTTGGCGCCCACCCAGTAGCATACGGCTCCGGTTCGGGCCAGGCGCCGCGCACTCCCTTCGTGGACGGGACCGCAGTGGTTCCTGCGCGCCCGCTGCCGCACCAGGGTCTCGCTTGTGGGCGGGACATTCGACCGCGATTCGTCGGCGCGGACTCCTCTCGCCTGAGCACCGTCGGGTGGAGTTCATCGAAGCAGAGGGCCATCTTCGCAACTGGGCTAATCGGATCCCTCGCAGTGTGCCGTCCCAGAGACTCGCGAGTGTTGTCGTGTCTCGCCCGACTCGATTCTTCGCGTCGCGTTTTTATGGCGTTTCGCGTCGCGCTTGCCGAAAACAGACATTCTGACGGAGCGGTTCATATGCGCACAACTCGTTACATCGCGTCGTTTGCCTTGGCCGCATGGGTTGCTCTCCTCGGGTGGAGCGCCGGTTGCGGCGGGGGCAATGACAGCACGCCGGACGCGGGCGAGGGAGGCGCAGCGAGCGGCTCGGGAGGCGCCGGCTCGGGCGGCGGCTTCGTCAGCTATGACGGCAATATCACCGGCAACGGATCTCACATTTGTAGCCACGACGGCAACGTCTGCACGAACCTCTGCTCGGGAACCACGACGACGATCAAAGGCAAGGTCTTCGACCCGGCGGGCAACAATCCCGTCTACAACGCCGCCGTCTGGGTGCCCTACACGACCCCGGGTCCGATGCCGACCGGCCTCACTTGCAACTGCTCCGAGCTCTACACCGGGGGCTTCGTCGGGGCGTACGATCTGACCAAGCCCGACGGGTCGTTCACGATCACCGGCGCCCCATCTGCAAGAACCGGTGGGTCGGTGCCCATCGTCGTACAAGTGGGCAAGTGGCGCTACCAGACCCGCGTCGCCGTCACGTGCGGGATGGAGAACGACGTGCCCGACAAGACGCTTCGTCTGCCCCAGGGTCGTCCCGGGACCGGAGTGATGTTTCCGGGCGATCTCCCCGAGATCGCGGTCTCGACCGGAGGAGCCGATACCCTGGAGTGTTTGCTCACACGCGTCGGCGTCGACAAGCAGGAGTACGTACCCGGGCCCGGCACGGCCGGCGGCGGCCACGTGCACATCTATCAGGGATCCGACCCCAACGCCGCGCCGAACACGTCTCCGGCCGCGCCGCAGTCTTCCGCGGCATTGTGGGACTCGCCGGCTCACCTGTCCCAATACGATGCAGTGCTCCTCTCGTGCGAAGGGGCGGAAACGATGAAGTCGAACCCGGCAAACCTCTACGCGTATGGACAAGCCGGCGGGCGCGTCTTCGCTTCCCACTATCACTACGAGTGGTTTCTCGGCGCACCGTTCCCCAATTTCGGCATTTGGTACAAGCAGAACTCCAACCAGCTTGCGACGTCGCACGGCGTGATTCAGACCACCCTCCCGAACGGCAATCCCTTCTACGAAGGGCAGTCCTTGCTCGCCTTTCTCCAGGCGACCGGCGCTGTCGACGCCAAGAACGAGCTCCTCGTCTATCAGGCGCGCCACAACATCGACATTCCCACCGGCATGCCCCAGGTTGCAATCCCCTGGATCAACTTCGACGTGGCCAGCTCCCCGTTCGAGGACCCCAATTCGACGAACGATCCCCTGGTGTCGAGTTCGACGTTGAACTCGACGCTGTACTTTTCTTACGATACGAAGGCGCCAGGAACGGAGACCACGTGCGGGCGCTTCGTGTACAGCGATCTTCACGTCGGCGGAAACTCGGGCGACTACGGAGAATCGCCCATGGCGTCCAGCCCGCCGAGCGGCGGCGTCGTGCCGAGCGGGTGCAATGCCGGTGTCGCGCTCTCGCCGCAAGAAAAGGCGCTCGAGTTCATGCTCTTCGACTTGACCTCGTGCCTGGCGCCCCCGGGCAGCGGTCAGGACGCCGGACAGGGCGTCCCCCAGTGACGGCTCGGACGGCCGAGCCTCCGCGGCAATTCTGCCGTCCGGTCACTCCGCGGTTGCGGCTGCTGGACGGGTCCCCGCCTGCCCCGATGCGCGACTCTTCCGTTTCGTGAGCTGCTCGAGCGCGAGGTAAACGACCGGAGTCGTATACAGCGTGACGAGCTGCGAGGCGAACAGGCCGCCGACGATCGTAATCCCGAGAGGACGCCGCAGCTCCGAACCCAGGCCGTGCCCGAATGCGAGCGGCAGAGCGCCGAATAGCGCGGCAAATGTCGTCATCATGATGGGACGAAAGCGTAAGAGCGCGGCGCGCAAGATCGCTTCGTCCGGTTCGGCGTGGTCGTTTCGTTGGGCTTCGAGGGCGAAATCGACCATGAGGATCGCGTTCTTCTTCACGATGCCGATGAGGAGGAGTAGTCCGACGATCGCAATGACATCGAGCTGCGCGCCGAACAGCATCAACGCCACGAGCGCTCCGATTCCGGCCGACGGCAACGTCGACAGGATCGTCACGGGGTGAATGTAGCTCTCGTAAAGCATCCCGAGCACGACGTACACGGCAAGGAGAGCGGCCATGACCAGAAGCGGCTCGCTCTTGAGCGACGAGGTGAACGCCTGCGCCGTCCCCTGAAAGTCGGCGTGGATGCTCGGGGGCAACTGCATCGCCAGTTCGGCCTTGTGAATCGCGTCGACGGCCTCGCCGAGGGACGCGCCCGCCGAAAGGTTGAACGAGAGAGTGGTCGCCGGAAACTGTCCATTGTGGTTGATGATGAGCGGTGTCATCGACAGCGAAACCGTGGCGATGGCGCGCAGCGGAACGGCCGCGCCGCTACCGCTCTTGACGTAAATGCCGTCGAGCGAATCCGGCGACTGCCGGTAAGGCGTCGCAGCCTCCATGACGACATAGTACTCGTTCATTTGAGTGTACGTCTTGGCGACGAGGCGCTGCCCGTAGACGTCGTAGAGCGCGTCGTCCACCGCCTGCGCGGTCACGCCCACGCGCGACGCGGTGTCGCGGTCGAGATCGACGTTGACCTGAAGTCCCGAGTTCTGCTGATCGCTGTTCAAGTCTTTGAGCTGCGGCAGCTTGCGAAACGCCTCGAGCATCTTCGGCGTCCAAGCCTGGAGCTCCGCCAAGTTCGCGTCTTCGATCGTGTATTGATACTGGGTGCGCGCCATTCGGCCGCCGACATTGACGTCTTGCCTCGACTGCAAATACGTCGTGATGCCCTCGATCTTCGAGAGCTTCCCTCGCAAGCGGGCGAGGATCTCGTCGGGGGTCGCCTTGCGCGGCGGCAGAGGCTTGAGCGTGATGAACGCCGACCCCGTGTTGCCCGTCCCCATTCCTCCGGACCCGATGAACGAAACGAAGTGATCGACGTCCGGATCGGCATTGATCACTTCGTTGACCGTCGTTTGCAGGCGAAGCATTTCTGGATACGAGGCGTCCTGCGCCGCCTGCGTCGACCCCATGAGGAGGCCCGTGTCCTGCTGCGGGAACAAGCCCTTGGGTACGATGAAGAACAGGGCCACGTTGGCAGCCACCGTACCGAGCGTGACCAGCAGCATGGTCTTGCGGTGCGCGAGCGCCCACCGCAGTCCCCGCTCGTAGAAAGCGAGGGCTGCGTCGAAGCCCCGCTCCGAGGCACGGTAGAACCAACCCTTGGACGTCCCGTGCTCGGCGCGGAGCATGCGCGAGCACATCATCGGCGTCAGCGTGAGCGAGACGAGCGCCGACATCGCGACAGCGACACTGAGCGTGACAGCAAACTCGCGGAACAGGCGCCCGACGATGCCCCCCATGAGCAGGATCGGGACGAAGACCGCGAGGAGCGACGCCGTGATGGAAACGATCGTAAAGCCTATTTGCTTTGCGCCTTCGAACGCGGCATCGAGCGGTGAGTGGCCGTGCTCGATCGAGCGGGTGATATTCTCCGTCACCACGATCGCGTCGTCGACGACGAACCCGGTCGAAATGGTGAGCGCCATCAGCGACAGGTTGTCGATGCTGTAGTGCAAGAGGTACATGGCGCCGAACGTACCCAAGAGCGAAAGCGGCATTGCCACGGTCGGAACGAGCGTCGTGCGCCAGGACCGTAGGAAGGCGAAGACCACGACGACGACGAGCGCGACGCTGAGTACCAGGGTCTTTTCCACGTCCGCCACCGAGGCACGGATCGTCTGCGTGCGATCGCTGCTGATTTCCATCTTGATGGCGGGCGAGATCGACGTTGCCAGTTGCGGCAATAGTGACAAAACGCGCTCGTTCGTCTCGATGATGTTCGCGTCGGGCTGCTTTCGGATGATGAGCAGGACCGCGCGGTCCTTGTCGGCCCAACCGGCCACCCGGTCGTTCTGCACGCTGTCGAAGACCTGCGCGACGTCGCCGAGGCGCGCCGTCGTCTGCCCATTTTGGGCGATGACGAGGGGCTTGTATCCGCGCGCTTCGAAGACCTGATCGTTTGCCCCAATCGTCGACGACTGGACCTTCCCGACGATGGTCCCCTTGGCCTCGTCGCTGGTGGTCGAAGATAGGGCGTTGCGGACGTCGGCCGAGCTCACCCCCATGCCGGCGAGCGAGCTCGGGTCGAGCTGCACGCGGACGGCGGGCTGCTGGCCGCCCGCGACGGACACCTGCCCGACCCCGTGTACTTGCGAGATTTTCTGCGCGAGGATGTTGTTGGCCGCGTCGAATACTTGGGCCAGCGGCAGGGTATCGCTCGTCAGAGAAATGATGAGTGTCGGCGCGTCGGACGGATTGACCTTCCGGTAGGTCGGTTTGACCGGCAAGGTGGGCGGAAGCTCCCCGCCCGCCGCCGCGATCGCCGCTTGCACGTCGCGCGCGGCCGTGTCGACGTTGCGATCCAGGTCGAACTGCAGAGTGATCGACGTCGAGCCGAGCGTGCTCATCGACGTCATCTCGGTCAGCCCCGCGATGCGGCCGAAGCGTCGCTCGAGGGGCGTCGCGACCGACGACGCCATCGTCTCCGGACTGGCCCCCGGGAGGCTGGCGCTGACCTGAAGCGTCGGGTAATCGACCCGCGGCAGCGGCGCGACGGGGAGCTGAAAGTACGCCGCCATTCCCGCCAGCATCACGGCCGCCGCCAAGAGCGACGTGGCGACGGGGCGGCGGATGAACGGAGCCGAGATGCTCATCCGCCCCGCTCCAGACGAGCCCCCCGCCTCACGCCGCCTCCGGGGCGATCGGTTCGCGCGCCCGCGTGCGAGAGAGGGCCCGGCCGAGCCGATCCATGTAGAGGTAGACGACGGGGGTCGTGTAGAGCGTGAGAATCTGAGAGAAGATCAGGCCGCCCACGATGGTGATTCCGAGCGGCCGGCGCAGCTCCGAGCCCATTCCGGTACCGAGCGCGAGGGGCAAGCCTCCGAGCAGGGCGGCCAGGGTCGTCATCATGATGGGTCGAAACCGGAGCAGGCACGCCTGGTGAATGGCCTCTTCGGGGTTCATCTTCTGCGAGCGCTCCGCCTCGAGCGCGAAGTCGATCATCATGATCGCATTCTTCTTGACGATCCCGATGAGCAGAATGACCCCGATGAGTGCGATGACGCCGAAGTCCGTCCGGCATGCGTAGAGCGCCAGGAGCGCGCCGACGCCTGCAGACGGAAGCGTAGAGATGATCGTGATGGGATGGATGTAGCTCTCGTAGAGAACGCCGAGAACGATATAGACGGTCACGATCGCGGCGGCGATGAGCAGCGGCTCGCTCGCCAGCGAATCGTTGAAGGCTTGCGCCGTACCCACGAAGGCCGAATGCACGCTCGCCGGCACTCCGATGCGCGACTGCGCGGACTGGATCGCCTTCACGGCGTCGCCGAGCGACTCACCCTCCGCGAGGTTGAACGAAATGGTCACGGCCGGAAATTGCCCCTGGTGGTTTATCGCGAGCGGCGCCGTGGTCGTCGCGCGGTGCACCATCGCGCTGAGCGGCGCGGGCTGACCGCTCGGCGAGCGGACGAATATGTTGTCCAGTGCGGCGGCGGTGCGCGCCATCTCCGGCTTTACCTCGAGAATGACTCGGTACAAGTTGAGCTGCGTGAAGATGATCGACACCTGACGCTGCCCGAACGCGTCGTAGAGAGTGCTGTCGACCGCCTGCGGCGAGATGCCAAGTCGGGACGCCGTGTCCCGGTCGATCGTCAGCGACACTTGGAGTCCCGCGCTCTCTTCGTCGCTCGCGACCTCGCGCAGCGTGCGCTCCTTCTTCAGCTCCGTCACGAGTCTCGGAGCCCATGTCGCGAGCTCGCTCGGATCGGCGTCTTGCAGGGTGTACTGGTACTGCGTCCGGCTCACGCGGCTGTCGATCTGCAGGTCCTGGACCGATTGCATGAAGAGCTGAATCCCGTCGACCGCCGCAACTTTCGGCTTGAGGCGCGCAATGATGTCGGCGGCGCTCGCCTTGCGCTGCTCGATTGGCTTCAGCGTGATCGACATTCGGCCGCTGTTGGTCGTCGCGTTCGTGCCGTCCGACCCGATGTACGAAGCCACGGTCTGGACGTCGGGGTCGGCGAGGATTACGTCGGCCAGCGCGCGCTGCAGCTCCATCATCCTCGGGAACGACACGTCGGGGGCGGCCTCCGACACGCCGAGGATCATCCCTGTGTCCTGCTCGGGGAAGAAGCCCTTGGGTACGGCGAGTGCCATCGCCACGGTCGCTCCGAGCGTTCCGATCGTGACGATGAGCGTCGTGAATTTGTGCCGCAAGACGACCCGCAGGCCCTTGTCGTAAAGTTCGATCGTGCTCTCGAACGCGCGCTCGGACCACCGGTAGACCGCGCTGCGATCCTTTGCCTCGGGCGCTCGCCGCAAGAGGTGGGCGCACATCATCGGGGTCAGCGTGAGCGATAGCGCGGCCGAGACACCGATCGAAACGGCCAGCGTGACGGCGAACTCGCGAAACAAGCGCCCAATGAGCCCGCCCATGAAAAGAAGTGGGATGAGCACGGCGACCAGCGAGACGGTGAGCGATACGATCGTGAAGCCGATCTGCCCGGCGCCCTTGAGCGCGGCTTGAAACGGGCTATCGCCCGCCTCGATGTAGCGGGCGATGTTTTCGATCATCACGATTGCATCGTCGACGACGAACCCCGTAGCGACCGTCAGCGCCATGAGAGACAGGTTGTTCAGGCTGTAGCCGGCCAGGTACATCACCCCGAACGTCCCGATGAGCGAGAGCGGCACGGCGATGCTCGGAATCAAGGTCGCGCGAAGGTCGCGCAAGAAGACGAAGATCACGGCGACGACCAGGCCGATGGTGATGACGAGCGTCCGCTCGACGTCGGCCACCGACGCGCGCACGGTCTCGGTGCGGTCGCTGAGGACCTTCACGTCGATGCCTTGCGGCAGGGACGCTTGCAGCTGTGGAAGCAGGGCCTTCACGCGATCGGCGACTTGAATGACGTTCGCCCCCGGCTGGCGCTGCACGTTGAGAATGATCGCGCGCTTTTCGTTCGCCCAGCCGGCGAGCTGGTCGTTTTCGACGCCGTCGACCACGTCGGCGACGTCGGCCAGGCGAATCGGCGACCCGTTCGCGTATGCAATGACCAGAGGCTTGAATCCAGATGCCTTGTACAGCTGGTCGTTCGTGGCGAGCGCGTAGTCCTGCCGCGGACCGTCGATGTTCCCTTTGGGTTGATTGATGTTGGCGGCCACGAGCGCTGCGCGCACGTCCTCGAGCGTCAACCCCGCACCGGCGAGCGACTGGGGGTCCACCTGAACGCGCACGGCGGGCTTCTGGCCGCCGTTGATCGTCACCAGGCCCACACCGGAAACCTGCGAGATCTTCTGAGCCAGGATCGAGTCGGCGAAGTCGTCGACTTGATCGAGCGGCAGGACGTCGGAACCGATGGCAATCGTGAGAATCGGCTGGTCCGCCGGATTGCTCTTCGAGTACGTGGGAGGCGTCGGCAGCTCGGCCGGCAGAAGGCTCGACGCGGCGTTGATCGCCGCCTGCACGTCCTGCTGGGCCGCGTCGATGCTGCGGTCCAAATCGAACTGCAACGTCACCTGCGAGTACCCGAAGCTCGAAACGCTCGTCATCTGCGTCAGCGACGGCATCTGCCCGAATTGACGCTCGAGGGGGGTCGTGACCGCCGACGACATCGTCTCGGCGCTGCCGCCCGGCAGGTAGGTCGAAACGACGATCGTGGGATAATCGACCTGCGGAAGGGCAGACACGGGCAGCTGCGTGAAGGCCGCGAGCCCCACGAGGAGCAAGCCCACCATGAGGAGCGTCGTGGCGACCGGCCGCCGAATGAACGGCTCGGACACGCCGCCGCCCATCACGGCCTCTCACCGGCGATGGCGCCGGAAGCAGTCGCCTGTGGTGAGGCGTTTGGCGAGTCTGGCCTCGCGCTCCCCGCTGCTTTGGCCGACACGCGCGCCCCCGGACGGAGCTGCGCCTGGCCGTCGGTGACCACCTGTTCGCCGGGCGCGAGGCCCTTGCTCAGGATGGCGCTTTCGCCCTGGATGGATTCGACGGTGACGGGGCGCATGACCGCGGTCGAGTCTTTTCCGACGACGTACGCGAACGTTCCTTGAGGTCCGTGCTGCACGACGTTGGCCGGAACGACGACGGCGTTCTTCCGGGTTGCGAGACGCAAGCGCGCCTTGACGAACTGGTTCGGCCAAAGAAGGGCTTGCGGGTTCGGAAAGATCGCCTTGAGGCGAATCGTCGCGGTCGCCTGATTGATCTCGTTGTCGATGACCGCCAACTTTCCTTGTCCGATGGGCTTGTCGCCGTTTCGGCTGAGCGCTTCGACCGTGAGGTCGCCGCCGGCCATCGCGTCGTGGACCGCTCCGAGATCGTCCTCGGGAAGGGTGAAAAATACAGCGATGGGATCGAGCTGCGTGACGACGACGAGACCGGTCGCGTCGGCGGCGTGCACGATGTTTCCCGGGTCCACGATGCGAACGCCGGTGACGCCCTCGATGGGGGAGACGATCCGAGCGTAGTCGAGGTTGAGCTTGGCGGTGTCGATCTGCGCTTGGTCAGACCGAACCTGCGCGTCGAGTTGATCGACGCTCGATTGCTGATCGGTCATCTGCTGGACTGCAATGAGGTTCTGCTGGACGAGCGTTTTGTACCGATCGAGATTCACGCGCGCGTTCTTCAGGTTGGCGATGTCGCGCGCATAGGCGGCCTGCGCCGATTCGAGCTGAATCGCGAAGGGCCGCGGGTCGATCTGCGCGAGCAGGTCCCCCTTCCGGACGTGCTGGCCCTCGGTGAAGAGCACTCGGTCGAGGCGACCGTCCACCAGCGACTTCACCGTGACGGTATAGAACGCGGTTACGTTTCCCAGTCCTTCGAGCCAAATCGGGACATCGCGCTGTGCGACCTGCGCCGTCAGCACCGCGGTCGGCCGGTTGGCGGCGGCGCTGGCCGCCGCGGCGGCGGACATCGCGGCGTCGTGCTGTCGGGCCGAGAACGTCCAGTAAAGGCCAGCGACGGTCGAGACGAGCAAAAGCAGCAGGACGACCCTCGTGGTCGGAAAACGCCGGGGCGTAGCCGGCGTGAGGGCTGGGGATGTGGCTATCGGATCGTCGTGCATCATGTTCGCCCCAAAGCAGCCAGGAGCTGCGCGCGCGCGGTCGAGAGTCCGTAACGTGCCTCCACGAGCTGTGCTGCGGCCGACGTGGAAGCGACTTGCGCGTCGTTGAGTTCGATGATGTTCCCGACGCCAGTCGCGTAGCGCTGTTCGGCGAGGCGCAGCTGTTCGCGCGCGCTGGTCGCGGCGTCCGCGGCCGCTCCGATCGTCGCCTTCGCCGCGCGGACGGCCAGCCGAGCCGTGTCGACGTCCAGGCGAACCTGCAGCTCTTCGAGGCTGCGTTGGGCGTCGATGCTCTGCACCTGCGCCTCCACCTGGCGGACGAGGCCATTGGTGAGTCCCCCCTGAAAGACATACCAAGTCGCGACCAGACCTCCATTCCAGTTGGGCACGAGGTGGTCGAGCTGGACGCCCTGCGCAGTGGCTCCTGCGGCCGCCGAGA
>CAZVPE010000144.1:0-15151 GCA_964628155.1 uncultured Polyangiaceae bacterium
CGAGGATTTGCTGCGAGTTTCGAGCAGCGCGAGGCGCGACGACGAGAACTACTGGCGCCGCGTACGCCTATCCCGCGCCCAGGAGCACGCTCACCCGGCTCCGCAAGCGCCAGTCGCCCACTGCAGGACGCGGCGTCTTGCCTTCGGCCGTGACGATCCATACGTGCGGGCGCGACGCGAGGATCTCCTCGCCGAGCACATCCCGCTGAGCGTCCGAAACGCCGCGCGATACACGCGGGAAAAGGTCGACCTCCTCGCGGCGAACGTGCTCGGCAAAGAGGGTCCGGAGCGCGGCGATGCGGCCCTCGAAAGACCGATCGCTCACGCTGGTCTTGAGGACGGTCCGGAGCTCGATTCGCAGGAGCAAGTGCTCGTCGCCTCCGAGAGGGCCGGCCTCGGGTACTTCTTCGAGAACGCGCCGAACAGCCGGGTAGAACACGGTCTCTTCCGCGGCGAGGTGCGCGATCAGCTCTTCCGCGAGCCTCGAGATCAGCGACGAGCGCGCCCGGCGTCGGCCTTCGCGCGCGACTTCGTCGAACAGTCCTTCGATGACCCGATGTTGCTCGACGAGGGCAAGGGTGGCGTCCATCGGTTTTGATCGTCTCCTTTTTCTCATATGAGAGTTTCGATCCGGCAAAATCGAGGTGCCGTCACGGCGCAACGAGCGTGATCTCGACTCGCTTGGTACAGTTGGCGCCTCCTTGGCATTCCGCCGCTCCCGGTGGGAGTCGCGCGATGACGCGTGTCGGTGCGACTCCGCGCGTCCCCAAGACTTCACGCACCACGTGTCGATGCTCCTCGTCGCCGGAAACGCCGATAGTCTGCTGCGCCATGGTTCCCCCCTCCCGCATGCAGTCGCCAATCGACTCGAGGACTGCGAGCCAAATCATATCCGGGTCGAACGCGCCCATATGCTGACGGACGAGGCGCAAGGTCGGGCAACTCGCGACGACTTCGCGCGCCACGACCAGCTCGGCATCGTCGGCGTCGGAGTCGTCCGGTCGAGATTCTTCCCCCGCCGGCCTCGACGCGTCCCGCGCGGCTGAGTGCGGGGGAGCCGGCCCATCCGATGCGCGGGGAGCCGCCGATGCGCGAGGCTGCGTCGCGGTCGCGTTGGCCGGAGTCTTGGCCTGGGTGCGTCCGCCGCTGCACGCCGTAATCGCACCTGCGAGGGCGAACGGCAAAGCCATACCGGCGACACCGCAGCGTTGAATCGACATCATGCTCCTCTTCTCCCTCCTCGTCTCGCGCACGCACCCCTCCAAGGGTGCCCATCACAGACGAGCCGGGCGGATTGCAGTGAGCGTGCCGTCGGAACGAGTGCGCGCGAACTGCTTTTTCCGACCGATGCAGTGGCGCGATGAAGAAGAGCCCGCCGACAATATCGCCACGCGGACTGTGGCGGGCGCCCGTCCGCGTCGGGGCGATTCGCCACGATGGGATACGTCCTCCGCAGTTCAGGGCAAGACGGCGGTGCAGCCTCCATCCGCTTCAGCCGCCTGGGCTGGCAGTTGCTCGTCTATTTGGATGAGTTCTGTTCTGCCTTGAAGCGGGCGCGCAGCTTCGCCGCGTAGCCATCCTTATTGTCCTGCTTCACCCGGCCAATCGCGAGCGCGTCCGCGGGAACGTCCCTGGTGACGGTCGTTCCCGTGGCAACGTATGCGTTCGCGCCAATCGTCACCGGCGCGACGATCTGCGAATCGCTCCCGATGAAGGCGCCCTCTTCGATGACGGTCGTGTGCTTCCGGAAGCCATCGTAGTTGCAGAAGATCGTCCCAGCACCCACGTTCGCGCGCTCGCCGATGACGCTGTCGCCCAGATACGCCAGGTGGTTGGCCTTCGCGCCGCGACGCATCTGCGTCTTCTTCGTCTCGACGAAGTTGCCCACGTGGGCGTCTTCTCCGATGTCGCTTTCGGGACGCAGGTGCGCGAACGGGCCCACGAACGCGCGCGCCCCGATCCGCGAGTCGGTGGCCACCGAGTAGGGCCTCACGATCGCGCCCGGACCTACTTCGACGTTGGTGAGGACGCAGCCGACGTCGATGACTGCCCCGACTCCGATGCGCGTGAGCCCTCGAAGCGACACGCCGGCCTCCACCGTTGCATCGGGCTCGAGCACCACGCCGGCGTCGATTCGCGCGCCTTCTCGCACGGTCGCCCCCGCAAGCCGCCACCTGCGGACGATTCGTGCGCGCATGACTTGTTCGATCTTGGCGAGCTGCTCGCGATCGTTGACTCCCGCCAGCACTTCCTCGGGACGCTGCACCGTGTAGACGCGCTCGCCAGCCCTGCGGACGAACGAGACGACGTCGGTCAAATACAGTTCTCCCTGCGCGTTGTTCGGGACGAGGCCCGCCAACGCTTCTCGCAAGAGCCCCGCGCGACCGGCGTAGACGCCGGCGTTGATCTCCCGGATCCCGCGCTCGTCGTCCCCGCGCAAATCGCGCTGTTCGCGGATCTCCGTCACCGCGCCCGCATGGCGCAAGACACGCCCATAGCCGGTCGGGTCGTCGACGATGCACGTGGCGATCGACAGGGCGGGGGGAGACGGGCCCACGTCCAGTGGCGCGAGCACCGACTGCACGTCGGACGCCGCAATCAGGGGCACGTCCCCGTTGAGCAGGAGCACGCGCGTCGCCTCGACTCCGACCGCCGCGAGCCCCACTCTGGCGGCGTCGCCCGTCCCTCGCTGTCGTTCCTGGACGGCGGTCCGCACACGCCCCGCTGGGAACGCACGGGCAATGTAGTCTTCGACGAGCTGCCGGCCATGCCCGACCACCACGACCACGTCGGCGCATCCGGCGTCGAGCGCGGCCTGCACGCCAAAGTGCACGATGGGAAGGCCGCAGACGGTGTGCATCACCTTCGGGAGCGCGCTCTTCATGCGCGTCCCCTGCCCCGCAGCAAGAACGATGGCGGTCGTCGTCTCCATCGACGGGGTCAGGGCGAGAGTTCGGGGAGAGGCGGGAGGGGGGTAGGCCCGTTCGGGGCCGGTCCGTTCGACGCAGTCACGGCGTTCGCGCCCGGCGTCGAAACGAAGCTGGGTACGTAGACCACGACGGGCTCGCCCGGCTTGAGGGGGTCGGTCCGACCACGGCGGTTGACGCGTTCCATCGTGCGTGCGGCCACGTCGTAGCGCTTTCCGATCGATTCGATCGTGTCCCCGGTTTTTGCGGCAACCGTCACGCGCTTGTGGCCTTTGCTCTGCTGGAGGCCGGCGAAGAACTCGTCGGAGCCGATCGCGACGACGTGAACGTCCTCCTCTTTGAGAACGACGACGCGCGATAGATCCGCGTCGGGTGCTACGAACGCTTGGAGCGTCATTGCCTCCTGGAGCCGGGCGCCGGCGTCCAAATCGTTCCAGCGGCACAGGTCGTCGACCGATACGTGCACCGCGCTCGCCACTTCCTTCAGGGTGTCGCCGGCCAGAACGCGATAGAAGACGCGCTGCCGATCGGGGTAGACAAATTCGTCCGACGGAACGATAGCGCTCGGCTTCGGTCTGGCCGGCGCGTCGCTCGGAGTCGCAGGGGTACCGTCGACTTTGGGTACGAGTAGCACCGTGCCCCCCCGAACCGCCTCGCCGGGCGCGATCGTATTGAGGTCTACCAGGCGCTGGGTCGTCGTCATGTGCGCCGCCGCCACTTGATCGAGGCTCTCGCCGAAGCGCACGACATATCGGTCGAGCGGCGGCAGATCCTTGCGCGACCGGGCGATGACCTGTGCGAACGCCGGGCCTTTGCCGTTGGGTACCCTCAGGGCGTAGCGGGAATCGCCCTCACCGGCGGGCGGGGTACGTAAGGCGCGCAGCTCGGGGTTGAGCGCTTCGATTTCTTTGGAGTCGCAGCCCGCAGCCTGGGCCAGAGCCGCGAGCGACATTCCCGGCGGCGCGTCCACTTGATCGGTCTCGACCGGTGGGTCGGCGCTGAGGTCTCCAAAGCCGAACGCCGCGAGGTTGTGCGCGACGACGGCGGCCGCGAGGATCTTCGGCACGTAGAGCGTCGTTTCCCAAGGCAGAGTTCCTTCGGTACGAGCGAGCGTCCAAAAATCGTTGGTGTTGTAGCGGCGTACGACGGACGCGAGGCCCGCGTGACCCATGTTGTAGGCCGCGAGGGCCAGCTCCCAGCTCCCGAAGCGACGGTGCAGGTCTCCGAGCAGGTCGCCTGCCGCGGCGGTGGCCAGATCCGGGCTGTAGCGCTGATCGACCCAGCGGTCCGTCGCCAGACCGTAGATTCGGGCCGTTTCCGGCATGAACTGCCAGAGACCAGCCGCACCCGACGCAGAACGCGCGCTCGGGTCGAAGCCGCTCTCGATCATCGCGACCCACACGAGATCCTCGGGAAGCGACTTTCGGCGAAGCACGCGGCGCATCGTGTCGCGAAAGCGCCCGGAATGTCGGAACAGGTTCGCGAACATCGTGTGGCCACGGGGGTCCTCGCGGAAGAACCGGAGGTAACGCACGACCCGCTCGTCCCACCGCACGGGCACGTCGGGCATGTCGAGGTGCGCGAGCCAAGCCATGTCGACGGCACTTTCGTTTTGAGGGGGCACGGTCGGCCCGCTCGGCGGTACACCGGACGCGTGGATCTGCGGGCCTACGTCCCGGGGCAGGACGAGAGGCACCTCCGCTGGCCACTGACTTCCGGCTGCGGGGGCTGCCGCAGGAAAGAGCTCGCGCTCCGCTTCGCGCAGAGCAACCAGCTCGGGGCTTTCCACGCCCAGGGAGACGTCGTCGACCGTAGACCCGCCCGCAATCGCTCGCCGCGCTCCCAGGTCGACGGCGTGCGAGGTTTTCGATCCGCCCCTAGGTCCGGGCTTGGCGCCACTTGCCGCCTTGGCCGGTTTGGCGGTGCGGGGCGGGTCCGCCGCGCGTGCGGCAGGTAGGTCGAGGAGCAGCGCGCAGCCGATCGATAGGGCCACCAGCCGCCGACGAAACATCGCGTTCACGCAAAAACGGTCGCACGTGGACGAGGTGTGGTCAAATTCGGGAGAGTCATCTCCCCCATATCGTCTGCTCGGGGTCGCTCGTGTGAGCGGGCGCAGGAGGGGAACTGTCGGGGCCGTCGGGATTGGGTAAGTCTTCCCCGAGCGGCGGCAGTTCCGCGTCGTCGTAGCCCGGGGGCACCTTCCAGACTTCGGTCGTCGGTGGATAGTTGTCGCGCGACGTCTCGACCCGGCTCGACCCCCCTCGAGAAACCACGAGTCGCTTGCGGAGAAGCTTCATTCCGTCGACTCCCCTCTGTTTTCGCTTCGGTGTGCCGATCGCCGGATCGGCGACGACTTTGCGCTCGAAGGGGGTCCTGGAGAGCACGGAGCGGAGGAGCGCCACCCGCACCGGCTTGTCGGCGCCGAGAAGCTGCATCATTACGTCGTTCGTGCCGACCGTCGCGTGCACGACGACCGGAAATGAGTACGGATTGCGGAGCTTGAGATCGACCACCGGATAGACCACGGTCGCGTCGAGACCCACCGGCAGGTACGCGCTCGGTCGAGAGTGGGGGAGCCGCTGAACGATGTCGAGCCCGCCGAAGAACGCTATCGCGTGCAAC
This sequence comes from uncultured Polyangiaceae bacterium, assembly GCA_964628155.1. Lineage (GTDB taxonomy): Bacteria > Myxococcota_A > Polyangia > Polyangiales > Polyangiaceae > Palsa-1150. The sequence goes on from CAZVPE010000144.1 coordinate 5,550, forward strand.
GTCGAAGCGACCTGACACGTTCCGCCGCCGGTGCCCTCGACCATCTCGCCCTTGTAAATCTCGAACGCTTTCTGGAAACCGTTGTCTCCGCTGCGCGCACCGACGACGTCGTTGAAGCTCACGATCTCACCCGGCTCGATGACCAGCCCGTCGAGGTGCGCGGCGGCGACCTCGATGTTCTGGGCGCGCTGCGCTTGGTCGCCGCGACGTGAGAAGTACGTGGCAAACGACGCGAGCAAGTGCGACACGTCGACGCTCGCCAGCGAAGCGCTCGTCACGTGGGGTGGGACGACCGCGAACGGGAGCTCGACCTCTGCGAGGTTCGGATCCGCGGCGGCATGGGCGATGGCGGCGATGGCCCCGTCGATGTCGAGCGCGCGGCCGTCTCGCTCCGGAACGCTCGAGTGACGCTCGACGTCCAGCCGCGCGGCCACGGGCGGAACGTCGAGGTCTTCTTTGAGCGGCAGGAGGCGCTCGACCGCCGCGCGCAGGTCGACGATCGATTGCAGTGGGACGTCGAGAGCGCCCGCCCGAGCGCGATCCGCCAGGTGGGCCCGAGTGGCCATGTCCCCGATCCGGCCAAGACCGAGGGCGCACGACAGGGCGGAATCGACGTCGAACGAAACGCCGAGCGAGCCAAGCGTCGACTCCGCGGCGACCCGCGCGCTCGCGCCGTCGCGCACGATGAGCCGGACGGGCCGGTCTTGGAGCGCTCGGGCGCGCGCTTCGACCTGGGCTCGCGCCGGGGCACTTCGGACGAGAGCCACGCCGCCGACGCGGAGCCCCGGTAGCACCGCCCCGGAATCGGCGAAGAGAAGCGGCCACCATCGCAAACACGCTCCTCGAACCCAAAGCCCTACACCGAGAGCAAAGAGCGCGATGATGAACAGTCGCCAAACGATGCGGCTCACGGCGTGTCTCCGTACGCGAAAAAACGCGCTCGGGGGGGGACGCGGCCCATATGCCCCGGACGCGTCCCACGCTAGCATCATCCGTGAGCGGGAAGCAGCCCACTGCGTTAGGGCACCGAGTGGCCGGGGCGCCCGCTCGACCAAACGGCAATGAAGGCTTGCGTCCAGTGCCACCTGCGTTATCCGGCGGACGCGGCTTACTGCTTCGTCGACGGGGCGGAGCTCCTGGCCATCCGCGATCCGCTGATCGGCGCGACCATCGCCGGGCGTTACCTCGTCGAAGAGGCGATTGGCGAGGGAGGCATGGCGACCGTCTACCGCGCACGCCACAAGCTCGTCGACCGGGCTTGCGCCATCAAGGTCATGAACCCCGCGCTCGCCGCCGACGCAACGGTCCGGGAGCGGTTTCGTCGCGAGGCGAAGAGTACCCAGATGCTCGCCCACCCGAACGTGATCGAGATTTTCGATCACGGCGAGACCAGCGACGGGACGCCGTACATGGTCATGGAGCTCTTGGACGGCCGCACGCTCGCCCAGCTTCTGTCCGAGGGCTCGCTTCCTCTCTCCCGTTCCCTCTCGATAATGATCCAACTTGCCCGGGGTATCGCCCGCGCCCACGACCTCGGAATCGTTCATCGGGATCTGAAGCCGGAGAACATGTTCGTTTGCCGCCGAGCCGACGGGAGCGACCTCCTCAAGATCCTCGACTTCGGAATCGCGCGGTCGCGCGACGACCCGCGCTTGACCAGCGCAGGAGAGCTCTTCGGCACACCGCAGTACATTGCGCCCGAACGCGTGAGCGCGGGAGAGGCAGGGCCCAGCGTCGATCTTTATGCGATGGGCGTCATCCTCTACGAAATCGCCACGGGGAAGCTTCCGTTCGAGGCGAACGACCCCGCCACGTTTCTCGTCAAGCACCTCCACGAGCGACCTCCGTCTCCCCGCCTGATCGAGCCGCACCTACCCGAAAGACTCGAGGCGCTCGTCCTTCAACTGCTCGAAAAAGATCCGCGCGCGCGCCCCGTGGATGCCCATCGGGTCGAGCAGGACCTTCTCGCCTTGGCCGCCGAGGTCCACGCACCGGTGCCGCCGGACCCGGAAAAGGACCCCGCGAGCTCCGTTCCGGTCGTACTGCCGCCGCTCGCCGCCGGCCGAGAGCTTCCTCGCGAATGGGCCGGGCGTCTCGCGTTGTTCCGGCAAATGCTCACGAGCTCGCGGGGCGCAAAGCCAGCGCGGGCCCTGGGCGAGATGCAGGAGCTCGTGACTGCCCTGTCCGAGGCACGAGCCGCGGGAGAGGTGGAACAGCGCAGACTGGAGGAGATCGACGCCGGCGGTCGGGAGGGGCGACAGCGGCTCGGATTCGCGGTCGACGCGCTCGGGCTGGATGCGTCGAGGGCACGCGACGAGCTTCGCGCCGCGCACATCGACTTCGATCGGCTCGCGAACCACGCGAGGCGGGCCGCAGCGGCGTACGCGGCTGCGCTCCGCGAAGTGATGACATGGGAGGGACGGGCGGGGTTCGACGAGCCGTACGTGCAGCTCGCCGACGGGTATCGGCAGTGCGCGCGGGCGGTCGACGCCTGGAGCGCCGCCCGACGAATCGAGTCGTCCGCACAGGCGACGCTCGAAGAAAAGGGGCGCTCGGTCGCGGACCTCGACTACCAGCTCGCCGAGCTGCGGGGAGCGCTGGCGAGCCACGAGCAGGCGGTCGACCGCGAGCGCGAGACCGCGCATCAGCGCCTGGTCGATCGGAACGCCCGGGCCGAGCGCGTCGAGGCGCGGCTTCTCGAGCTGGCGACGCTCTTCTGCGAGCCGCTCCGCGGTCGGCCCGAACTGGAGAACCTCTTTCGTCGACTCGAGACCGAAGCTTTCTCGTAACAGATTGTTGAAGAAGGGCTCGAAGCCTTTGCCCTCCGGCTCGCCGGGCGACATCATCGGCGCATGCCCACGGTCGAATGCAGCCCTCCCGGGCTCCTGGGGGCCTGATCCGGATCGCAGTGGTGCCATCGCGGCGCCGAGACCCTGCTATACGTCCTCCCGACCCACCCCCTGGACCATCCCATGAACGGCACGGCATTCAACGTGGACACGAACCAGGTGCTCGTGATGGTGCTCGCCGGCGGCGAGGGCAAGCGGCTGTTCCCGCTCACCCTCGACCGAGCCAAGCCGGCGGTACCCTTCGGCGGACGCTATCGCATCATCGACATCGTCCTTTCGAACTTCGTCAACTCGGGCCTGTCGCGCATCAAGGTGCTCACGCAGTACAAGAGCGCGTCGCTCGAAGAGCACATCGCGCGCAACTGGCGCCTGGCGCCGATCCTCGATCAGTTCATCGAGGCGATCCCCGCGCAGCAGCGCACCGGCAAGACCTGGTACCGCGGGTCGGCCGATGCGGTCTGGCAGTGCCAGCACGTCATCAACGACGAGCGGCCCGAGCTCATTTGCATTTTCGGCGCGGACCACGTCTACAAGATGGACGTCCGGCAAATGCTCGCGTTCCACGAGAGCTCGCACGCCGATGCGACCGTGGCCGCCATCCCGGTGCCACGCGAAACCGCGAAGGAATACGGCATCATCGAGATTGGCCGCGGTGGCCGGATCTTGGCATTCCACGAAAAGGTGGACAATCCCCCGACCGTACCCGGCGACGATCGGATGTGCTTGGCCTCGATGGGCAATTACGTTTTTAGGCCTGACGTACTCTTGCGCGAGCTCGGCGAAGACGAAAACATCGACGAAAGCCGCCACGACTTCGGGCACGACATCTTGCCACGCCTGGTCAAAAAGGGTGCCGACGTATTCGCCTACGACTTCGGAACCAATGCCGTGCCGGGGGAAGAAGGTCGCAACCGAGGCTATTGGCGCGACATTGGATCGATCGACGCTTACCTGGAGGCGCAGATGGATCTCATCGCGATCAACCCCCAGTTCAATCTCTACAACTTCCGCTGGCCGATCCGTACCGGCGCGACTCATGATCCCCCGGCGAAGTTCGTCTTTCGCGACGAAGCGCAGGCACGCGTCGGAATCGCGACCGACTCGATGGTGAGCCACGGCTGCATCATCTCGGGAGGGCGCATCCACAGGAGCGTGCTGGGGGTCGGCTGCCGCGTGAACTCGTTCAGCGAGGTCGAGGAAAGTGTGCTCTTCGAGCGCGTCCGCGTGGGGCGGCATGCGAAGATTCGGCGCGCGATCATCGACAAAGACGTCGAGATTCCGTCTGGAACGATCATCGGCTTCGACCGCGACGCCGATCGCGCACGCTTCTTCGTGACCGAGTCGGGAACGGTCGTCATCCCCAAACGCGCCAAACTCGACGGCACGTAGGGGGCGTCATGGGCCGGACAGCGATCATCGGCGACGTGCACGGGTGCACCTCGGAGCTCGAGGAGCTTCTCGAGCAAATTCGCTTTTCGGAGGGGAGCGATCGGCTCATCTTCGTTGGAGACCTCGTCACGCGCGGCCCGGACTCCCGCGGCACGCTCGCGCTCGTTCGGCGGCTGGGAGCGCGCGCCGTACGGGGCAATCACGAAGAAAAGCTCCTGTCTGCACGCCACCGGCCCAAATCTCTCAGCGCCGACCACGAACGCCTTGCCAGAGCCCTTTCCGAGGACGAGTGGCGGTTGCTCGAAGCGATGCCGCTCTGGCTCGATCTCCCCGAACACGGGATACGGGTGGTTCACGCCGGCGTCGTACCCGGGGCGGCGCCGAAGCGCACGCCCGCAGAAGCGCTGTTGAAAATACGCACCGTCGACTCGCGGAACCGCTGGAGCGACGAGCCGGACGCCGGGCCGCTGTGGGGATCGCGCTACGACGGTCCGCCTCACGTCGTCTTCGGACACAACGCCGGGGCCGAGCCGCAGTTTCACGCGTGGGCGACGGGTATCGACACGGGCTGCGTGTACGGAGGGCGGCTGACTGCGGTCGTGCTCGCAGATGGCGAGCCGATGCCGCGCGGCGCGAGTGCGCGCGGGGTGCTCCGAAGCGTCCGGGCGAGGCGGCGATACAGCCAAGGGCGAGCGAGCGCGCCGGTGCCATGACCGACGAGCCCTCCGCGAAGCCGGTCGACGGCGACAGCGACGGCGACGGGCCCGGCTCCGGTGCGGCGAGCACCGCGCGATATCCGTACGTCGCGATCGACGTCGGCGAGGAGGAAGCCGACGAGGCCGGCGCGCAGCTCTTCGAACTCGGGGCCGGCGGGGTCGAGTCACGCGACCAAACGACTCTGGCGCGCGGCTCGATCGGCAAAGTCACGCTCATCGCGAGCTTCGAACGCGAAGACGACGCGCGCGCCGCGGCAGGCGAGCTGCCGGCCGAGTGGTCGCCGCGGGTCGAAACGGTCGTCGGAGATGCCTGGCGGGACGAGTGGAAGAAATACTTCGAGCCCTTCCGCATCGCCCGGGGAATCGTCATATGTCCTCCATGGCGCCGGTACACTCCCGAGGCCGGAGAGACCACCGTCGTCCTGGAGCCGGGCCGGGCCTTCGGCACCGGACTTCACGAGACGACGAGTCTGGTCGCCGAGGTGCTCGGCGAGAATTCCGCACGTTTCCAAGGCCTTCCGGTGCTGGACGTCGGGTGCGGCAGCGGAGTCCTGTCGCTCGTGGCGCTGGCGCTCGGGGCCGCCCGCGCACGCGCCGTCGACGTGGATCCGGACGCGGTGCTCGTCACGCGCGAGAACGCCCTGCGCAATCGAATGAACGAGCGCGTCGATGCCGACGGGTGCCCCGTTGCAGACGTCGAGGGGCGATACGCGGCGGTCATCGCAAACATCGAAGCGGGGGTCCTGGTCGAGATCGCGCGTTCGCTCGAGAGGTGCCTGGCTCCCGGCGGACTCCTCGTCCTCTCCGGAATTCTCGCCGGCGACGTGGCGCCCGCCCAGCTCGAGGAGGTGCGCGCGGCGTACTCCGCGCTGACCGAGGAACGCACGGTTCGCAAGGGCGAATGGGTCGCGGTCGTGATGCGCGGGTGATGGTTCGTGCCCCCATTCCGGACCTCGCCTCCGGCGAGCGGCGCCTCGAAGGCGCGGTGGCTCACTATCTCGCGCGCGTCCTTCGATTGGGCGCGGGCGACGCGTTCGTCGGCTTCGACCCGGTCCGTTCGCTCGAAGCGAGCGCGGTCGTGGTCAAGACCGACCCGGACGGGATGACGGTCCGATTCGAGGACGCGCGCGAAGCCGCCGCCCGGGGGCCTCGCGCCGTCACGTGGATCCAAGGCCTTGCCAAAGGAGACAAATGCGACGCCGTGGTGCGGGACGCGACGGAGCTCGGTGCGACGCGAATCGTCGTCGCGCAAACCGAGCGAAGTGTCGTACGGCTCGACGCCGCGAGAGCCTCGGCCCGGCAGGCTCGGTGGACTCGCATCGCGCAGGAGGCCGCGCGGCAGTGCGGGAGGAGCGACGCGCCGGCCGTCGAGCCGTTTTGCGCGTGGACCGAGGCCATCGCGGGCGTGGAGCCGGCCGAGGGAGCGCGCTTTTGCCTCTGGGAGCGCGCGACCGAGCCGGTCGGGCCAGCCCTATTCGAGGCCATCGCGCGCGGCGGACCTCTCGCGTTTGCCTGCGGGCCCGAGGGCGGACTCGAAACCGGTGAAGTGGAGCGCGCCGCGGCGGCTGGATGGACCATCGCCTCGTTGGGAGGGCTGACGCTGCGGACCGAGACAGTCGCGGCAGCGGTGCTCGGTGCCGTACTCGTGATGGCAGGCGCGATCGAGCCGTGAAGTCCCGCTGACTCGGAATCTCGGCCTCGTCGCCCGTCGGACCGCGAAACCCCCGGCCAGGCTATCGTGAATACGCCGATGGTCGAACGCATCGCTCTGCATCAGACGCGACTGCATACCCCCGGGCTCAGCCTGGACTCCAAGGGCGTGGCGCTCGGCGCCAAGGGGCTCATCTTGCTCCCGTCCATCGACCGGCTCGTCATGCTGCTCGCGGCCTATACGCGCGAACACTCCCTCGAGCACATCGTCCCGTCGCTGGCGATGAATCTGCTCAAGTCGAAGCTCGGCACCCGCGAGATCACGTTCGAGTTCGCGGCCGAGTCGAGCGATCGCATGGACCGGATGGCCGAGATCGCGCGCCTCGTGGGGGGCATCGCGTTCACGGGAACGTCGCGCCACTTCGTACAGTACCGCGACTCGACCGCACCCTTCGGCTACGACGCCTCGCACCTGGTCTCCACGGAGGCGCCGTACGCGCTCTACCACGAGCGTTTCTCGCAGACTTACGACATCGAACGTCGCATCGATCTGCGCACGCTCTTGCTTCGCCTCATGCCGCGCGTCGATCCTTCGACGAAGCTCGAACCCGGCACGCGTTTCCTCGTCACCGAGCAGGGGCTCGGGCCCGCTGCCGTACAGTACCTGGTGCGCTCCCGGGTCGAAGGGGACGTCTGCGTCGCCGAGTGGCCCGAGGAGAGTGCGCTCGACGACTCGCCCGTCCGCCGCTGGGTGATGCGCATCCCTCAACTGCCCGAACGCATGCGACAGCTGGTGCACACCACGCCCGGAATCACCTGCTTCGTCCCCGCGAGTCCCGGCGTCGTGGTCGAGTCGGGATACCGGCACCCGGTCGAACTCCGCGCGTGCCCGGTCTTCGACCCGGCCGCCCTGGTGTTTCTGCGCGGAGGCGGCGGCGACCCGTGGGTCATCGACCGAGTGGCGCCCATGGCGCCCCTCTCGACCTTCGCGCGTTTCGAGATGCGCACCAAGGGGGAAGACGCGGCGGTCGCGGTGCGGACCACCCAGGCTGCGATCACGCAAGTCCCCGTGCGTGTCGTTCCCTCGAACGCGCGCTGGCGCGACGCGACCGCGACTCTCATTGCGCCCGAAGAGCTGCCGCTCTTTCGCCGCCTCGCCTACGCCCTGCCCCGTGCGGTCGTGGCGAAAGCGCGGATCGCGATGACCACGCGCGGAGCATTCGTGCGCTCGGAGGCGGGCATCGAATCGATGCCGCTCGGCTCGTTCTTCGTGGAGATCCATCCGAATTTTTACTTACCCGCGGGCTACCGAGTGACCCCGGCGCTCGCCCCGGACGTCGTGGCGCGAGCGTTCGGCGCCCCACCGTCGCAGGTCGTCTTCGTCGGCACCGACGGGCAAGCCTGGACCGTGGAGGAGCGTGCGTTCTCGACGCTCGAGTCGGTCCTGCTCGAGGCGCCCTCGTGGGAGCCTTTGGCGGCGCAGGCAATCGAGCAATCGCTCTCCGAAGCGCTCATCGAACTCAAAGTGGTTGCCGTTGGGCCGGTGCCCAAACTCGTGGACGACGCAGCCACCAAAGCGGGCGGGTGAGACGTGGAGACGGACGTCGATGCAATCGCCCTCCGCCTCTTCCAAGGCGTGATGGCTCCTCTGGTGCTCGGCGGAAGCCTGCGCCCAGGCCGCGCCATCGGCACCGCCACGGCACGGGCTCTCGGGAGTGTCGCATCGATGCCGCCCGTCGATCCGGAGACGATTGCTCGCGTGCAGCGGGCCCGGGTGCGGCGCGCGCGGCTTCTCGTCCCCATCGACGATCTCGGTCCGCCGAGCGCCGCGGAATGGGTCCTCGCCGGGGCGCTGCACGATCTCCTCCAGTCGATGAACCCGCAATTAGCCACGTTTCGACGAGGTGCGGCGGGGCGGCTGGTCGCACTCGCGAGACGAACCGTGGATTCCGTCGGCGCGCCGCGCAGCGTTCGTGAGACCGTGTCCCGGCACGCCTGGTTCGCGCGTCTGCTCGAGGTGACCCGGACGGACACCACGGTTTCGTGGTGGAGCGAGCGGCGTGTCTTTCTGGGCGTCGATCCGCCGCCGCGACTTCAGGCCTGGCCGGGACTGCGACGCGTGCGCGTGACGCGGTCCTCGCGCCGGCTGCTCGAGCTCGCTCCGCTGGCGATCGACCGCGAATCGGCGGTCGACGTGCTCGGTCGGTTCCTGGCGCGCACGCCGCTGACAGACCTCGCGACCTGCACGCGAACCGAGCCGGCCTTCACCTGGGCGAGCGCGACGCTGGCTTTGGTGGCGACGCGGGCCGGACGAACGATCGGGATGCGCGCGCTCGCGCGACTCCCGGACGGAGAGGTGGACGCGGCGTTGGGTCGAGCTACGCGCGACGCGCTCGTGAAGAACCGGCACGCTGCTTCGCCGGCGCTGGAGCTGCTGGCGGAGCGGGCGATCGCCGAGGCACTCGGACACGGCGGAATGGCCGCTGGCACTCCGCCCACGGAGGAAGCGACGTTCGCGCGCGGAGTGGGCGCGGCCGCGGCCCTACGAATCTTGGAAGGACCCGAGTCGGGGTGGTCTGCGGACGATCGGAGGAAGCTGCGGGGTATTCTTGCGACGTGGTCCGTGACCAACACGGGCGTTGCCGCTCTGGCGAACGATGAGCGTCGGCGCTTGCTACGTATCCTCGAGACGAGGCCGGAGACGGACGGTCGCGAACGATGAGCCGCCCGCTCAGAGGCCCGTGAGCCTCGTTCACACACGCCCGATCAAAGCCGACGGTCGCACCCAGAAGCCTGGTGATTTTCGCCGAGACCAAGCGAGCCCGGTGTCGAGCGCGCGGAGCGTACTTCCGTACGCGAGCACGCTCGACGCCGGGATCGCGCCGGTATCGGCGAAAAGCGCCAGGCTTCTGCTAGGGAATCTTCTTTGCGAACGCGGCCGGCTCCGGGGAAGGCTCGAGCTGCTCGATCTTGCTGTACGCGATGACCCCGCCCGTCG
>CAZVPE010000145.1:0-15059 GCA_964628155.1 uncultured Polyangiaceae bacterium
ACGGGCGCGGAGCATCTTTTTGGGTGTCACGGTTTCTGAATCGGAGTCTCCCTTTTCAAAACGCCGATAGTTGGCAATTTGCGAATCGGCCGCCCGCACGCGCCAAGCCCAAACGCATCCCCCGTCAAACCGCCGCGGAAAAGTACCGTACTCGCCTTGCGGCACCCTCCTTGCACAACGCCCGTCGAGCCGGTCGCAAGGGACGGTCGGTGCTCGACGAAGGGAAAGCAGGGAAACAATGATTTGGAACCTTTTCGCCAAGCAGTGGCGACGCGTGATCGATCTCCTCAAGTCGACGTACGCCGTTTCGTACACCGCTCTCTCGGGGGCCTGGATCGCGAAGACGCAGATGAAAGATCACTATCCCGCACGGAGGAGTCCATCATGAAGTTAGCAACGCTATTGCTGGGAACGACCACGGCGCTCATCGTCGGATGTGGCGCGAGCTACGCTCCTCCGTCACAACACCTGGCGGACGCCCAAGCCGCGGAGCGAAGCGCTACCGACCTCGGCGCTGCCGCTCAGCCGACCGCGCAGCTGCACTTGCAGCTCGCGCACGAGCAAATTGTCGCCGCGAACGCCGCCCTCCGCGACGGCGACAACGAGCGGGCAGACCGCCTCCTCGCGCGCGCAAAGTCGGACGCCGAGCTTGCGATCGCGCTGACGCGGGAGGAAGGCGCCAAAGTCCAGGCTCAAGGCGCCGCGATTCAATCGAACAACCAGAAAATCACGAACGCGAATCAAGGGGCACAGCCATGAGAGCACTTCGAACGACCTCAATCCTCGTCGCACTGGCTGGGGTCGCCGGCTGCGCATCGACGCTGCCCCCGCAAGATCTGGTCACGGCGCGCGCGACCTACGCGCGGACCAGCCGTGGCGTCGCGGCCACTTTCGATCCTGCCGACGTGCACGCCGCGAGCGAATCGCTCGACCAGGCGGAGCAGTCGTTCGCGGCAAACGGGCCGAGCCCCGCGACCATCGATTTGGCGTATGTCGCCACCCGGCGAGCGGAGATCGCGGAGGCGCGGGGAGTCGCGATGCAAGCCGCGCAACAGCAACAGCAGACGCTCGCAAAAATGCACGACGCGGAAACGGCGACGGTGCAGGCGACGTCGGCGCAGCTCGGTCGCGCCAACGTTCAGATCGCGATGCAGGGTCAGGCGCTGCAGGACCAGAACCAGCAGCTCCAGACGGAGCGCGAGCGCAGGGCAGACGCCGACAAGCGTGCGGCGCGGGCGGCCGCCGACCTCGCCGCATTCGCCTCCGTGAAGCAGGAGCCGCGAGGCATGGTGATCACCCTCTCGGGAAGCGTACTCTTCGTCACCAACCGGTCCGACTTGATGGCAAGCGCGCAGGCAAAGCTGAACGAAGTGGCCGACGCGCTGTCCAAGCAGGATCCCGAGTCGAAGATCACGGTGGAGGGGCACACCGATTCGCAGGGAGAGGCGTCGTACAACCAGGACCTGTCCCAACGGCGCGCGCAGTCGGTGCGTGATTATATCGTCTCCCATGGGATCGCCGCGGACCGCGTGACCGCTGTCGGCTTCGGTCTCACGAGGCCGATCGCCGACAACGCTTCGGCCGAGGGGCGCGCGAACAACCGACGGGTGGAGATCGTCGTTCAGCCGTCGCACTCATCAGCCCAGTAGGACTGGTGCTGGAAGGTCCAGAAAACCGCCAGGGCCGCCAGGGCCGCCACGAGAGAATCCTGGGCGAGTGGCCCCAATCCTCTGTCGCGCTTCCGGCGTTCCTAGTGCCCTGGCGGCTCGATCTCGTTCTTCCTTCCCGCCATTCAACTGCTGCTGTCTAGCGAAGGCGCGCCCAGCCCGCGTTCGAAGTCGGTACGGGCCGAACGAACAATCGGATGATTTCTCGAAACAGCCGACTTCCGCCGGGTGCCCGCGTCGCGACCGTCGCGTCGGCCGCGATGATCGCGCAGCAGGTAGCCGGAAAAGCGACGCGCGACGCCCTCTTTCTCTCGAACTTCACCGTGAGGCTGCTGCCGGCGATGATGGCCGGTTCTGCGGTGCTCTCGCTCGTCGCGGTGCTTTGGTTGTCTCGCATGATGCTGCGGCACTCACCCGCGAAGGTGGTTCCCGCGGCCTTCGGCGCGAGCTCGGTCGTCTTGCTGCTGGCGTGGGCCCTAAGCTTCGGTACGCCGCGGCTGGCCGCAGTCGTCCTCTACATCGACACCGCGCTCTTCGGCGCAGCGGTCATCTCGTCGTTCTGGTCGCTCGTCAACGAGACCTTCGACGCACACGCGAGTCGGCTCTCCGTCGCGGCGATCACCAGCGGTGGGACCCTGGGGGGCCTTCTCGGCGGACTCATGGCGTGGCGGGCAGCGGCGCTGATCGAGGTGCCGACGATGCTCCCGCTGCTTGCGGCCCTGAACCTCGTTTCCCTTTGGGGCAGCCTCCGGCTGAAGGCCAGACCCGAGGCGGAACCCGCCGAGTCGGAGCCCGTCGATCCTGGCGGGCCCCCGTCTCCCGTGAGCATTCTTCGCGAATCGCCCTATCTGCGCAATCTGGCCATGGTCGTGGCGCTGGGCGCCGTGACATCGGGCCTACTCGACTACGTGTTCAGCGCCGAGGCGGCGAGGGCCTTTGCGAACGGGCGCGCGCTGCTGGCCTTTTTTTCCTTGTTCTGGGTCGTCGTCGGAGCTCTCTCGCTGGCGCTCCAGCTGCTCTTCGGGCGGCTGGCGCTCGAGAAGCTCGGTCTGGCGGTGACCCTGGCAATTCTTCCGGGGATCGTGATTCTCGGCGGCGCGGCAGGCCTCGCCGTTCCCGGCCTCGCCAGCACCGCGATGCTTCGAGGCGCGGAAGCAACGCACCGGAACTCGCTCTTCCGAATGGCCTACGAACTCCTTTACACGCCCGTTTCCGAACGACGCAAGCGCGCGACGAAGACTCTCATCGACGTCGGCTTCGATCGACTCGGGACAGTGACGGCGGCGTTGACGACGAGTCTCGCGCTCGCCCTGGCGGCGGCGCACGCCGAAGCCATCCTGCTCGTCGTGGCCGTCCTAGGCGCAATCGTCAGCCTGGGCCGCTCCCGTGCGTTGCACGCCGGCTACGTCCAGGTGCTCGAAGAGGGCCTGCGCAAGCGAGGGGAATCGGCGGCACCGGCGAGTCCACCTGCGCACGAGGGCCGCGATGTGAGAGATAAGATCGTGGAGCGGCTCGAGGTGTTGTCCTCGGAGCCTGCCCGCGCCGACGAGCGAATGACCGGACATACGAACGCGGGCACCGACGCATGGCTTCTCGCCATCGCCCACCTTCGATCCCGCGACCCGGCGCGCGTTCGCGGCGTCCTTTCCGCCGTTCCGCTCGCCCGGCCGCTGGTCGGCTTTGCGATCCTGCTGCTGGCAGACAAGGAGTTTCAATTGGACGCGGTTCGTGCCCTGCGAGTCGACGCGTCGAATGCCGTCGGACAATTCGTCGACGCGCTTTGCGACGCACGCACCGACTTCGACATTCGCCGGCGCATCCCGCGTGTCCTCTCCACGTGCACGACGCAGTGCGCGGTCGATGGGCTGATTCTCGGCACCGCGGACCCGCGATTCGAGGTGCGCTACCAGTGTGGCCGCGCGCTGACCAAGATCTGCTGCGCGGATGCCCGCATCGTGATTCCCGAGGCGACAGTGATCGCGATCGTCAAGCGAGAGCTGGCGCTGAGCAGAGAGGCGTGGGAGAGCCTTCCGGCCGCCGACGCCGACGAAGAAGAAGAAAACGAGCCGCCGGCTCTGATCGACAGGCTCCTGCAAGACCGGGTCGATCGCGGAATCGACTACGTCTTCACGCTGCTCGCCCTCGTCCTCGATCGCGAATCGCTTCGTCTCGCCTTCAAGGCGCTGCACGAGAAGGACGACCGCCGCCGCGGTACGGCGCTCGAGTATCTCGAGACGGTGCTTCCCGACGACATTCGCGACGCAGTCTGGCCATTTTTGGGGGAGGCACGTCCCATGCGGGCGGCCCGTCCCGCCACCGAAATTCTCGCGGACCTCCGGCGCGCTTCGAACGCGTCGCAGGATTTGCCTGCCAGCGTGACCGCATGAAAAGCGAACGCGTCATCTCTTGCAGCCCCCTCAGGTCCCCCCGCGGCGCGGGGGGACTTTGCACTTGAGAACGATGAAGCTCGGCCCTTCGCCACCTCGGTCCGTGCGCATCCTCGTGGAATGTCCCCCCGCGCCGCGGGGGGACCTGAGGGGGCTCTCGGCCTGAGTCCTCGTGCGCTCGGGCCACGTTCTTGCACTGCCCACCCGCATGCTACTCGCGACGTCCTCACGGCAGAGGGTTACGGACTCTACGAAGCGCACCGCCCTCATTGTGGAAGACGACCCGCGGCTGCAGCGCGCCATGCGCAGGCAACTCGCACAGATGGACTTTCACGTCCTCTCGGCGAACCACTTCGATGCGGCCGTCCGCCACTTGGCAGAACGAGAGCCTCACGTCGTGTGCATCGACGTCGGGCTTCCCAACAAATCGGGCTATGAGCTGTGTGAGCATATCCGCGGCTCGCTGGGGCTGGCGGGGCTGCCCGTCCTCATGACGAGCGAACGCGGCAGCGCCGAGGACATTTCATACGCGGAAGAAGCGGGCGGAAACGCATTCCTGCGCAAGCCGTTCTCGATGCGAGAGCTCAGCCGGTGCGTCGAATCGCTTTGCGACGCGAACCGCTGGCGCATTCCGCCCGTCCACGACCTAGAAACGCTTGTTTGGAAGCCGAAGCCTCGCCTCGTCGCCGGCCGGGCCGTGGTCGAGCACGCGGCCCATCTCGCCGCGTGAGCCAATTCGCGAAATGATGGTCGGCGCGTTGCAAGACGCCAACCGTCTCGCGACGGCGCGCGACGCCCCCCGGAGCCGGCGCCGCGAACCTTTACTGCTGGGCCGACGCTCGAGGCCCCATGTCGCGCAGCCACGAGCGTCCAATCTCGATCGCCGCATACGAAATGGTGCTCGTGAGGACGGAGCGAAGAATGCGCGAACCCAGAAGGACGCCCGCACCCATTCCGATGCCGAACGCGATGCCCAACACCACGTAGGGACTGCTCCTCATCTGCGCGTCGAGGCCTGACGGAAAGTCGGAGAAGACGGCTCTCGCGCGGCGGGCGAACTCACCGTTCCCGACCGGCGGGCTTCCGTTCGACTTCGTCCCGGTCGTCTTCGCCGCGTCGTGGTGCGCTTCGTTATGTGATTTGTCGTCGTTCATGCCGACGATCGCCCGCAACACCCGTGCCGGCGTGACCTGAACGGCGTAGCTGTCCCATCGGCATTGGGGGGGCGGGTTGGCGAGGCGGTACGGCGCATGCAGCGCAGCCGGATACGTGCTTGCGAGCGAGTGTTGGTCGTCGCTCACGATAGGTGCAGATGGTGGCCCACCCGCAGGTATTTTCAGGCCCCGCAGACGGAACCGTCGACAGGCGCGTGCCCCTGCTGCGAAGGCGCCTGTGGCGGTGGCTCGGCGGGGCGGCTCTCGGCCTCGTCGCGATCCCGATGGTCACGTATTTGGCCGCCGCAAACGTGGTCTTGCGGACCCGGTTGCTTCGCAACGTCATCAGCGGCGCACCAATCGCATTCGGCGTCAGTGGGGGCTCCACGGCGCTTCGCTTCGATTATGACCGCGCGTACTCGATCTTCCCAGGCCGCGTGCACCTGGAAGGCCTGACGATTCGCGGACGCGAACGCACCGTGGAATGGCGATTGACCCTCGACCACGCGGACGTCGCCGTCGCCCTCACTGACCTCTTCCACCGCAGCTTCCACGCGACCCACCTCCGATCCAGCGGATTCACGATGCGAGCACGCCTGCGGATCGATCGGGCGACGGCCCGCCCAGAAGTCCTCGCCGCGCTTCCGCCGATCGCCGGCCTCGCCGATCCCCCCTTCCTCGACGACGGCCCGGAGCCGCCGCCTCTCACGGACGCGAACTACAACCTGTGGATGATCGATCTCGAGGACGTGGAGGTGGACCACGTGCGCGAGCTGTGGATCCACACCGTGCGCTCCGAGGGCGACACCCACGTGCGCGGACGATGGATTTTCCGTCCGGGACGGTGGCTCGACGTCGGCCCCGCGACGGTGGACGCCAACGGAGTCGACGTTTCTTACGGAAGCCACCCGCTGGCAACCGGAATCCGCGGATCGCTCGCGGGGACCGTGCATCCCTTCGATCTCCGAGAGATGAAGGGCCCCGCCATCTTCGAACACCTGTCGACTGATGGGCGACTACAAGGCCGTGCGATGGTCGCCAGCGCCCTCCGTTTGCTCGAGCCGCATGGGGTTGTCGGGTTCAAACGATGGGAAGCCCCCTTCGAGACACATCTGATTGTGGACCACGGAGTCCTGGCGGACGGGACGAGCGTGCGGATGGACGCCGAGGACTGCCAAATCGAGGCCGGCGGGCTGGCCTTCCAAGCGCCGGTTCGTACGGAGTTCCGTGTTCAACGTGAGCTCGCAACCATGGACGCCCAAGTCACGGGTCTTCGGGTGGCGCGCCTCGGAGTGGAACAGGCGCGCGTCGCCTCGGTCGCGGCCACCCTGACCAGCCGCCAGTTGCACCTCGCGCACGTCGTCGACGATGCCCGCTTTACATTGGACGTGGATGGCGCCGAGACGAGCGACCCAGGTGCGTGGGGGGCTCTTCTGTCGTCGGCTTCGCCCTGGATGATCCGGTCTGGAACCGTGAAGGGCGATGGCCATGCCGACGGGTCGTTCACGGAGCGGAGCGGTCACGCGGCACTTCGCATCGAGGCCCGACGTCTCACGGTGGAGCACGAGAAAGACGCATTCGTCGGCGACGTCTCGGGCGATGTGCACGTCGATCTGCACCGCGGCGCATGGGCCGAGAAGAGGTTCGACTTCACGAGTGCCAGCGTCACCGTAAACGAGCTGTCCGTGAGCTCAGCGCGCGGCGGCGCGACCCTCCTCGGCGTTCCCGCGATGACCGCGGTCGCAGGTCGTTTCGTACTCGCCCCCTCTGGCGCGGAGGGCCTGGTGTCGGTCGATCTTCCGAGAGTCGACTTCGGCGATCTCGGTGCCATCTCCGGGCTCGTCCCGCTGCCCGCGGGCATTCGCATACGGGGAGGGACGGGCCGAGCGCGATTGCACGCCGAGTTGGAGCTGAAATCGGGGGCCCTCCAGGGCGACGGCGTGATGACGGGACGGGCGATCCGGGTAGGCGCAGGCGCGACGGAATTCTTCGGGGACCTCGACGGAGTGGTCACGGCGAAGCGCGCGGAAGGCGCAGATGGCTCGATCGAACTGTCGGGCAGTACCCTCGCGATTCGTCACGCCGGTACCGGGCAGGGCGCCTCATCCGAGGACGGCTGGTGGGGAAACGCGGTCCTCCGGGAAACGACGCTGCGGACGAGCGCCCCCGCTCGCTTCGATGCAAAGGTCCACGTCACGGCCAAAGACGCCAGTCCTGCGACGGCCATCGCCTCTCGGAACATGGGCGTCCCAGGCTGGGCCGCCGCCGTCTTTCGAATGCCGGATCTGGAAGCGGACGCGCAAGTCCGGGTGTCGCCTTCGTCGTTTGAAGTGCTCTCGCTTCTCGCACGTGGAGGCAGCACGTCGATTCGGGCCGAGTATGCGAGACGCTCGGGGCGGCAGGACGGCGCTGTCCTCATGGACCTCGGCTGGATCGGGCTCGGCTACGATCTCTCCGACGGCGCCAACGGCCTGGTACTCGTCGGAGCGGAGAGTTGGTTCGGGACGAAGACGGCCGCGATGCGCGGCACGGCGGCCGCCGCCGAAGGCAAGACCGATTCAGCCCGGCAGGTCGCACGCTACGCCGCGATGGCGCCCGGCTTTCGCAAAGACGAGGCACGCGTGCTGGCCGCTGGGTGCACGTCCGACGTGCGTTCTTGCGATGGATCGGCCATCGAGAATTTGCTTCGCGCGGCAACCGATCCGGCCGAACGCGAGATCTTGAGCGGCATCACGTACGCGCCGATGGTCGTCGCCGCAGCACAAAGGGGGAGCGATGGGGCGACGCTCGACCCGACGATTATGGGAACGTTGGCCGAGGCCCTCAGACTCGGCGGCAAGTCGACGCTCGACAACATCCCGACGATGGCGCCCGGAGCCGCGGCGGCGGACCCCGACGCCGCGCGCGGAAGAGTCGTCGTCGTCACCGGTCGCTTCTCGTCGATCCGAAGCGAAGGTCCGCTGCTCGTCGGCACGCTGACGACCGACGCCGAGCCGGTCTACTTCGCCACGCCGTTCACGGGCGACCGCCCCGAGACGCACGCGACCTTTCGGGGCGTGTTCGTCCAACGATACGCTCCGTCCGACCGCAAAGGCGGGTCGTCGCTCGTTCTCGTCGGCGCATTCGGCGGCTAGCCCGCCACGGGTCTTGTCAGATTCGAGGGCTCGCTTCGCGCGCTGCTTCGCAATGTGCAAAGCGATGGCCATCGTTGTCGATAGGTTCGGCATATATCCGCGGCATGAACCCGGCTCGGCATATGCATCGCTTGATCTCGGCTCCAAACATACAGCGGAGGAATTCCAATGCTCATCACCATTCTCGTCGTCTTTCTCCTTTTGTCCCTCGTGGGCGGAGGCTGGGGTCACTCCCGCTACGGATATGCCGGGTGGTCTCCCGCTGGACTGATAGTGCTGGTCCTGGTGGTTCTGTGGTTCACCGGAAACTTGCACAGCTAGACGGTCGCAGACGGCACAACGCGATTCGCAATACAGAAAACCCTCTCGGCCCATGGCCGCGTTCACGCACCGCCTCAAGGAGATTCCCATGATCCGCACTTCGATAGCCGCTACCGTTCTCGCCTCGGCCATGGCCCTCGCATGCGACAACGCCTCGGACGAACAGAAGAAAATGAACGTCGCGCAAGCCCAAGCGGACGACAAGATCAGCGCAGCCACGAAAGAGGCCGACCACAAAGTACGAAGCGCGCAGCAGGAGGAGGACCAGAAAATCGCGGCGGCGCAGAGCGGCTTCATGAAGCTGCGCGAAGACTATCGTCACACGACGACCACCAACCTCGTGGAGCTCGACCGCTCGGTAAACGATCTCGAGGCCAAGTCCCGGCAGGCGATGGGAAAGACGAAGTCCGATCTCGACGCGGCGTTGAAGCAGATCCACGCCGACCGAGGCGCCTTCGAGACGCACTACCGGGCGCTCGAGACCGCGACGGCATCGACCTGGGACGAAGCAAAGACGCGGCTCGACGCGGAGTGGAACCGCCTGAAGACGTTGGTCGACAAAGCGTGAGCCCGGACGCCGACGCGGGGGCTGGCTTTGCCGGTCAATCGCGTTGGGTGCGCCGCCAGCGATAGAGGGTCGACAGATCGATGCCCAAGATCTCGGCGGCGCGCGGCTTGTCTCCGCCCGTTTGGCTCAGCACCCACTCCGTGTATGCCTGGTTCAATCGCTGCAGCGTCCACGGAGCGCGATCCATCGGCGGCCAGGAGAGGGTGGGGCCGGAACTCTCCAGGGTAGGCGATAGGTGCTCGGGCGCGAGAACTTCATCGTTCGCGAAGACGACCGCCCGCTCGATGGCGCTCGCGAGCTCCCGGACGTTGCCGGGCCATGCGCCGTCGGCCAGCACGCGGAGCGCGTCTTCGCTTATCGACCGAACCGGCGTCTGCGACGCGCGTCGACGGGCTTCCGAAAGAAAGTGGAGAGCGAGCGCGGGAATGTCGTCTCGCCGCGCCCTCAACGGCGGCACGAATATCGGCAAGACGTTGAGCCTGAAGTAGAGGTCTTCTCGGAACCGTCCATCGCGTACGAAGGCGGGCAGGTCACGATGCGTCGCGGCGATGATTCGGACATCGACCCGATGCGGGCGGTCGCTCCCGACGCGGCGCACCTCGCCGAACTGGATCACGCGCAGCATCTTGGCCTGCATCGCGATCGGCATGTCGCCGATTTCATCGAGGAAGAGCGTTCCTCCGTCGGCCTCGGTGAGCAGCCCGTTACGCGCCTGCACGGCGCCGGTGAAAGCTCCGCGAACGTGTCCGAACACCTCGCTCTCGAACAAGTCTGCTTGAACTGCTGAGGTATTCACCGCAACGAACGGGCGGCCGCGGCGCTCGCCGCGAGCATGAATGGCTTCAGCGACGAGCTCTTTGCCGACACCGGTTTCGCCCGTAATGAGCACCGGTGCCACCGACGTTGCGACCCGGTCGATCGACGCCTGCAGCGCCCGCATCGCCGGGCCAAATCCGATGAGCGGGGAGTCAAAAGTTGTCGATTGGCTGCGCCCTTCCTCGTGGGCGTTCTCCCGAGAACCGCCCATCGCTTCCACGACGATTGCCCGCAGCTGATCGGCGTCGCAAGGTTTCGTCACGTACTGAAAGGCGCCCCGCTTGATTGCATCCACCGCATCGTGGACTGCGCCCGCCCCGGTCATCAGGATGAACGGCAGCGATGGCCGACTCTTCTTGACTCGGTCGAGGAGTTCGAGCCCGGTCATCCCCGACATGCGCACGTCGCAGACGACGGCGTCGAACGTCCGTCGATTGATGATCTCCAGAGCGGCCGACCCGCTCGACACCACGTCACAACTCTGCCCGTCTCGGGAGAAGACCGTCCCCAGCGCCTCCCGCATGTCGCAATCGTCGTCGACGATTAGTACCCGTGCGTTCATGTGGACTCCTGGGCCGTTCGCCATCCGCGAGCCAGACCATAAGCACCCGCCCGGTGTTTCGCCCCTCGGCTTGGTGGGGGTACGGCCCCTCGTTTGCAGGTTCTCGTCGAATCTGGGGACTCAAATCACGTCCGCGCCCGGGTTTTCCACGGAGGGGCGCTCGGTCACAATTCGGTCATGCAGCGCGCGGCCAAGCGGACTCGGCGCCGACTTCTTGTCGGTGGGCGACCAGAGACGAGCACGCGCGGCAACTGCGTCGAAGACTCCGCGGGCCAGGCCGCGAGCGATAACCAGTGCGGCGTCAACGAGGGACTTTGCATCGATTGCACGAACGCCAGGCACCGCTACTTCTCAGGTCGCCCACAATACGGCGAGATCGAGCTCCACGGCGTCGAACGGAACGGCGCGGAGCACCGCGCCGTCGCGCCAGGTGCCCAACAAGCGGTACGTCGGACCGTCGAGGTTCAGGACCTCGAGCGTTCGCGCGCGCGGATCCACGAGCCACACGTGGCCAACGCTCTCCGCGGCGAAGAGGGGCACCTTATCCGCCCGGTCGGTCGCCTCTGTCCCGGGCGAGAGGACCTCACAGACCCAGTCGGGTGCCAGCTCCAACGCGGCCGCGGCCATAGGAACCTCCTGCATGCGGGCGCGCCGCCATCCGGCGAGGTCCGGAACGAGGACGTGCCCCCCTGCGAGGTGGAGCTCCGGCTCGTCCAGCAAGACCCAGCCCCCGGGGCCTCCCTCGCCGAGATCGAAGGGACCGCCGAGCTTCGCGCCCAGGCGGCTCGCGGCGCGTGCGTGAGGCACGGCGGGCCTCGGCTGCGTTACGAGCACTCCGTGGATTAGTTCGGCGATTAACCCGTTTGGAGCGGCGACCACGTCGTCGTACGTCGCGCGACGCTTCGCGGGATCGCCCATGACTTCAGCATAGCCTCCGCCAGGTCTTCGGCGTAGGCCAGAGGCTCTTCGCCGCAACGCCTCCACCTGCTAATCCGCCGTGGTGCCTTCCCTCGCCCCCACCGCGCCTCGACCCCCGAGCCGAGCCGCGTTTGCGTTCATCTTCGTGACGGTGGCGCTCGACATGCTGGCGCTGGGGATCATGGTGCCCGTGCTTCCCAAGCTCGTCATCGAGCTCGAAGGCGGAGATATGGCTCGCGCGGCTTCGATGACAGGCGTCTTCGGCTTCGCTTGGAACGCGATGCAGTTTCTTTTTTCGCCCCTCGTCGGCGCCGCATCGGACCGCTTCGGGCGCCGTCCGATCGTGCTCCTTTCGAATCTCGGCATGGGGCTCGACTATGTGCTCATGGCGCTCGCGCCGAACCTCGCATGGCTGTTCGCCGGCAGGCTCGTGTCGGGGATTACCGCCGCCAGCTTCTCCACGGCGACCGCGTACATCGCCGACGTATCGCCGCCGGAAAAACGCGCCGCGCATCTCGGCATGGTCGGGGCGGCCTTCGGCCTGGGGTTCATCGTGGGGCCCGCCGTCGGCGGCGTGCTCGGACAAGTCAGCCTCCGCCTGCCGTTTTGGGTCGCCGCGAGCCTCAGCCTCCTCAACGCGTCGTACGGCTTCTTCGTCTTGCCCGAGTCGCTTCCGCGCGAGCGCCGCGCGAAGCTCGTCTGGGCGAAAGCCAACCCGCTCGACTCGTTCGCCCTCCTGCGCTCCGAACCCGCCCTCCTCGGGCTCGCCGTGGTCGCGTTCCTGGATTACGTGGCGCATGAATCGCTCCCGAGCTGCTTCGTCATTTACACCGACTATCGCTACGGCTGGAACGAACGGCACATCGGCTTCGTCCTCGCCGCGGTCGGGGTGTCGACGACGATCGTGCAGGCAGGGTTGATCGGGCCCGCCGTGAAGCGCCTCGGAGAGCGAGGGGCGCTCGTCTCCGGAATGGTCTTCGGGGCAATCGCCTTCGCGGTCTACGCTGCGGCGTCTTCCGGAACGATGTTTCTCGTGGGCATTCCATTCGGCGCCCTCTGGGGAATCGCCGCTCCAGCGATGCAGGCGCTGATGACTCGGCAGGTCGACCCGACCCATCAAGGGCGTCTCCAGGGAGCGATCAGCAGCTTGCGCGGCGTGGGTGGCTTGATTGGGCCCATCTTGTTCACACAGGCCTTCGCCCAGGCCATCCGCGTCGGATCACCGCTCCCGATCCCCGGGGCGCCCTACTGGCTGGCCGCGGCCTTGCTGGTCGCGAGCGCGGTCGCGTCGGCGAGCGTCACCAGGCAGCGCGAGACCTGAGCGCGGGCCCGGTCCTCCCGCCTCGAGCTTCGATGTCCTCCGCGGCGAGAACCTACGGGCCCTTTTGGTCCCGCTACCGGATGAGCGATGAATCGGTCCGGACCGGACCCCGAACTCCAATCGCCTCGATGGTTCCCTGAATGTCGTCGGGCGTGATGACGATCGGAAGTTGGCCGTTCGTCCTCCGAACGATCACGGCCTGTCCCCTGCGCGTCGCAAACAGCAGGAACCGGCCAATCGCCTTGTTCGAGAACAGGCCATAGCTGCCGAAGAAGCCGCCCACGCCGAAGACGCGCACGGCCCGCCCGACGGTCGCCAGCGGTTCCGCGCTTTCCACTTCGGAGAGCGGAATGCGCTGCGGACGCCACGCTCGACGCTCGATGCGAAGCTCATCGTTTTCGACTTCGACTTCGCGCGGCGCCATCGCCCAAGCGATCATGAGGACGAAACCGACGAGCGCGAGCGCACCGATGCCGACCGCTCCGCCCGCCAGGACGGCTCCCGCCAGGCCCACGACGACGATCCCGGAGACAACCAACGTCACCGTGCGATGGGTGCTGTCGAGGGACAGTCGACTTCGATAGATCACGGAGCGCGAGTGTACTCCAGGGAGCCTGTCTCTCCAGTAGAACGGCGAGTCGACCGGTGCGGCCTGCGGATAAAGCGGAGGCGGCTTCGGGGGAGCCAGCGGCGTCGATCTAAAGGACGCGCGACTTCGAAGCGGGCGCGGACGAGGGCTCTGGCGGCGCGGGGAGAAGGAGGGTGCGAAGGAGCGCCTCCGCGCGCCTCGCTTCGAAGGCGAACGCCACGCAAAGACAGAGGACCGTCGAGACCAACCATACGGGCCGCACACCCCCGGCGATCCGAGAAAGTGCGATCCAGAACCCCGCGAGCATCACCGTATAGGGTCCGTTGACCCGTATCGTAATTGTGGCGCGTGCACCCGATTCCGTCCGCCTCACTTCCCCGACGACCACGGGTCGAAGTCCGCGAAACGCGGCAAAAATGATTTTGAAGCGGGCGTCTTCGATGCGACTCGCCCGGAAGATCGCCTTCGCGCCCTCACGGGCCGCCGTCACCTCGCGAACCTGGCGCATGGCCTCGTCCGCCGTGAGCGCCGTCTCTATCGAAAAACTTCGATAGGGCAAAAGGAAAAGCGCCTGGCGTTTCATCGCTTCTTCTTTGCAGCCCGTCCGTCGTTTTTCTCTACCCTGCGGTCGGCACCACGCGCGCGGGTCGCCCCGAGTCGCCGGGCCTCCACCTGCTGCTTCATTTCCGTCGGCAGGTACTTCGTCGCTTCCCTCCAGGTCACACCGGAGCAGCGAGCCCCGCAGTCGATCAGGAAGTCGCGCACGAGCGCGGGTCTCCTTTTCGAGACCTCGCGAAGCACCCAGCCGATCGCCTTTCGTACGAAGAACTCGTTCTCGGCGAGCATTGGGCCAGCCAACTCTGCGAAAAGCGCGAAGTCGCCGCCGCCGCTCCGCAGGGCACGGAGCTGCGCGAGGAGCGCGACGCGTCGGACCCAGAACGACTTGTCCGCCCCCCACGCACGCACGCGCTTCGGCAGCGTCCGATCGCCCTCGAGAAGAGGACCGATCACCTTCGTGACGAGATAGTCGACGTGCGCCCAGCAGGCGCCTCGGCGCGCGAGTTCGATCAGCCACGGCGCGTCGTCGGCCGAGAGAAGTCGCCGCTTGCGCTCGAGGAGCGCGATTGCCACCGAGCGCAGGTCGAACCAGTCGGTCGCGAAGAGCGCATTGACGGAAGAGATGAGCGCCTCGCGATCGAGGGACGGACAGTCCTTGCAGAATGCCGCGCACTCGGCGCGGAGTTGCTTTGCATCGACGCCCCAAAAGCGGAGGTCGCTCTTCATGTAGGCACGCGCTCCGACGGCGCGTTCTGCCCGCCCGATCGCGCGAAAGCGCGCCGCAAAGTGTCGAACGCTCGCGCGAGGGGTCATGTGTCGCATGGGACCCCGAAGCGGAGAGCCCTCGCGGAGCGATTGCGTCGGCCGCGCATCACGGGGCCGTGCACGCTCTCCGGCGGCCGAAACCGCCGAACTTTTCGACGAGACCCATGAAGTAACCGACGTTCCGCGTAGACGCGTCGGGCCGCGCCCATAAAATGGATTGGTCCACATTGATCGTTTCTTGCGCGGAAGGACCGGCTGCGTCCGCGCTCTTCAACCGAAGCCTCCTGCGCGGTCCGGAT
>CAZVPE010000146.1:0-14650 GCA_964628155.1 uncultured Polyangiaceae bacterium
CGCCCCCCGTCAATGGCGCTGCCCGAGAGATGCTCGGCGTGCGCCGGCCCTCGCGGACCGGGCTGATTCTCGGCGGTCACATCGGCTGGGTGGTTGGCGCCGGCCAGCTCCCACTGGCCGACGGAAGCACGATCGATACGAGCACGGTGGCCGCCGGTGGCGTTGGATATGGGCTCGACGGCGGCTTGCGCTTCGCGCGGCAATGGTACGTGGGTATCGATATCGAACATGCAGAGCTCGGCCACGGAGACCTTGCCTCGGCGCCCCCCGACGTCGCGGACGCGAGTGGGTCGACGACCCTCGTTTCGGTCGTGCTCGGCTTCATCGGAAACCCCGACGCGGTCAGCTTCTACGGGGAGATCGGCCTGGGCGCCCGCTGGTTCAGCTTTTCGGAGACGACGTCCACCGCGCAGACGACGACCAGCTTCAACTCCGGGGACCTGCTGCTCGGCGCCGGCGTTTGGTGGCCGATCGGCCCCTCGGTGCGGCTGCTCCCCAAGGTAAGCGTGAGTCTGGGCTCCTTCGACCAGGGGCAGGGAACCCAAGCCGAGACGCACAGTTTTTTTCTGCTTGGAATGGCGGGCTTCTACAACCTCGACTTCTGACAATCTCCGGCAACGAAATACAAGCGGCTACAATTGTCGAGCACGGCTTCGACTAATTGATTTCGCCATGCATTTCGCATTGGCAGCGGCCTACTTCGGCGTCCTCCTTGCGCTCGCCATGTACGGCCTGCACCGTTCCCACCTCGTTTTCACCGTGCTGCGCCACGGCCGGACGCTGCGGGGCATGCGAGCGAAGCTTCGCGCGATCGATCTCGAGGGTATCGAGCGCCGTCAGGATCTGCCCTGCGTCACGATTCAGCTCCCGCTCTACAACGAGGCAACCGTCGCCGCGCGCCTTCTCAACCACGTCGCCGCGATCGAGTGGCCTCGCAGCCGCCTGGAGATCCAGGTGCTCGACGACTCCACGGACGAAACGCGGGTGCTCGCGAAGAGCAAAGTGGAGTCGCTGCGGGAACAGGGCCTCGACGTCGTCTACATCCGGCGAGCCGATCGCAGCGGGTACAAGGCCGGAGCGCTCGACAACGGCTTGAAAATGGCCCGGGGCGAGCTCGTCGCCATCTTCGACGCGGACTTCCTGCCCCAGCGGGATTTCTTGCGGGCCGTCGTTCCGCACTTCATCGACGATCCCCGCGTCGGCATGGTGCAGGCCCGATGGGGGCACATCAACCGGGATCACTCAATGCTCACGCGCACCCAGGCCCTCATGCTCGACGGGCATCATCTCGTCGAAAACCGCGCGCGCGCGGCCGCGGGCTGGTTGTTCAATTTCAGCGGAACCGGTGGAATGTGGCGGGCGGAGGCCATCGAGAGCGCCGGGGGCTGGCAGCACGACACCCTCACCGAAGACTTGGACTTGTCGTATCGGGCGCAGCTCGCGGGGTGGCGTTTCGTCTACCGGGAAGACGTGGTGACGCCGGCGGAACTTCCGGAGGACATCAGCGCCTTTCGCGCCCAGCAGTTCCGATGGGCGAAGGGCACCGTGCAGACAGCTCGCAAACTGCTCGGGCGGCTGATGCGCGCGGAGCTGACGCCGATGCAGCGCGTCGAGGCATTCTTTCACCTGACCCCGCATTTCGCGTACCCGCTGATGATGTTTCTGAGCGTCCTCTTGCTTCCGGCGCTCGTGCTCATGCCCGCCACGAATTTGCGGACGATGCTGCTCATCGATCTCCCCTTGGTGATCGGCACCACCGGATCGCTGGCGACCTTCTACGCAATGGCGGAGGTCGCGCAGGGCCGTCGATCCATCGATGCGTTCAAGCAGCTGCCCGCGCTGCTCGCGCTCGGCGCGGGGCTGGCGCCGCACCTGGCCGCGGCGGTCTGGGAAGGGCTACGAACGATGTCCGGCGAGTTCGTGCGCACGCCCAAGAAGGGGGCATCCTTGGGCAGGTATCGCTCCGCCGCCGACTTGCCGATCGTCGAGATCGTTCTCTTCTTGATCTCGGTCGCGAGTACAGTCGCATCCGTGGAGACCGGGCACTGGTTTGCAACGCCGTTCGCGATGCTCTTCACCTTCGGCTACGGCTACGTCGCGTTCTTCGTGACCTCCGAGGAGCTCGGACGGCGCAAGGTCGCCCGGGCGCAGTTGGCCAGCGCGACGGTGTCGTCCGCTTCGCTCTCGATCGCGGGCCGCGCCGGAGAGGCGTCTTCCGACGACGGGGACTCCTCCGACGTGGCCATGGCGAGCTGAGGGCGCCGGCAATCGCCTCTTCCAAAGCGATCGAGGCGTGCTCGAGCATCTCGGTGGGCTGAAGAAGCCCGGGAGGAAAAGTTCGTGCCGCAGCGGCCCGAATCACGCTCCTTAGGGGACAACGCGCCCGGGGGGAACCCCCTTGGACGCTCGGGGGGGAGCCTGCCGCCGTCTTCTGCGGCGTCTTGCGATTAAGCACGCGTTCGCCAAGAAACGCGTTTAGACTCCCCTTCCGGTGAACATGGGGGTGAGGCAGACGATCATGACGAAGGCGGAGATCGTCCAAGCGCTTTACAGCAAGGTCGGCGGATTCTCGCGCAAGGAATCCGCAGAGCTCGTCGATCTCGTCTTCGAAATGATGAAAGAGACGCTGGGCCGCGGCGAAAAAATCAAAGTCAGCGGGTTCGGCAACTTCGTTCTTCGTGACAAGCGGCAGCGACCGGGCAGAAACCCGCAGACGGGGGAGCCCATCAACATAAGCGAGCGACGCGTCCTGACATTCAAGGCGAGCCAGATCCTCAAGCAGGCGCTCAACCAGCTGCGCACAAACGGCGTGGGCGCGAACGGATCCGGTACGGTGATGATGGCGGCAAGCCACGGCAACGACACGACGGCGAACAAAGACTGAATCGAGCCATGGTGGAGCTCGCCCGCGGGGGCTTGCCCCCAAAGCCTTACTACCGCATCGGCGAGGTGGCCGAACTCGTCGGCGTCGAGCCGCACGTGCTGCGGTACTGGGAGCGCGAGTTTCGCACGATCCGGCCGACGAAGAGTGCGAAAGGGCAGCGGGTCTATTCGCGACGCGACGTGGAGAACCTCGTCCTCGTCAGGGGGTTGCTCTACGAGGAGGGGTTCACGATCGCCGGGGCCAAGAAGAAGCTCCAAGAGTCGCGCCCGGCCCGGGCGTCCGAGCTGGGCCTGCCGAGAGAGACGCGCGACCGGCTCCTCGCGCTGCGAGGCGATATCGAAGCATTTCTCGCCGAGCTTGGCGGCGCAAACGAGACCCGAAGGCCCCGATAGACGCGCGAGACCGGCCGAGGCTGCACGTGAAATCTTACGCTAGGGCCCAGAAGTGATACAACGCGCGCCCGACCCATGCTCTGGCGCCACTCGCACCTATCCTTTTTGTTGGCGCTCGTTTCGCCGCTGCTCGCGTCATCCTTCGCCCGCGCGCAGGGTGTCACGCCGCCCACCGCGGCGACCGCAGCGCCGAACGCGCCCCCTTCCTCCACGGCGTCCAGCAGCCCCGCCGCCCGTCCCCCGCTCATCCCCGACACCCAGCCCACGATAAGCCCGTCGGCTCCACCGCCCGCGTCGCTGGTAAACCCGGCGCGCGATCAGCAGGAGCTCGCCGCGCAAGGGGCCCGGCGCCCGGCATCGACCGAGCTGCCGAGCAGCCCGCAGGACGTGTTCAGCGACGATTGGTGGGGCAAGTCGCGCCCGATCATCGAGCTGCACGGGTACTTTCGAACCCGCGCGGAGCTCTTTCACAACTTCTCCCTCGGTCGGCACGGCAGCGCACCCCAGCAGAGCACTCCGACCGGAGTAACCGGAAGCGACGCGCAGTATCTGTTCCCGATCCCCGTCGACAACACCTACACGTTGCTCAATGGAACGCCGGTGACCGTCGCGGCGTGCGGAAGCGCAACGTCCACCGTTCTCAAGCCGTCGGGCGCCTGCCAGGACAAGACGGTGTCAGGGGCGAATCTGCGGCTGCGCCTCGACCCCGAGATCCACATCTCGGACAACCTCCGCATCGTGACGCAGATCAACCTCCTCGACAATCTCGTCCTCGGTTCGACCCCCGACTCGTATGCGATGCAGCCCGCGACGTCGTCTTCTACCGGTCAGACGAACGGACAGACGACTTACCCCACCGGCTACCAACCTGCCCCGACCAACGGCTACGCCCCCGTCGGTCTGCTCGCAAACACCCAGGGGCCGCCCACCGCCGGCGTGAACGGCTGGACCAACTCGATCGACGTCACTCGGGTTTGGGGCGAGTACATGACCCCCGTCGGCCAGCTGCGCTTCGGGCGGATGCCCGGGCACTGGGGCCTCGGGATGGTCGAAAACAGCGGCGACGGCCTCGACAGCGACTACCAGACCACGCTCGACCGGGTCATGTTCGTCACGGGCATCAAGTCGATCGATCTCTACTTCGGTGGGGCCTGGGACTTCGTGTCGACGGGGCCGAACAGCACCAATCCCTACACGATTTACGGCGGGCAGCCCTACAACACGTGCAACCTCTGCAACGTCAACGAGTGGGCGGCCTTCATCGCGCACAAGACGAACCCGGACCTCCAACGACTCTCGCTGTCGCGCGGCGACATCGTTCTCAACGGCGGTCTCTACACGGTCTTCCGATCGCAGTACGTCGACGTGCCCCCCGGCCAGACGCCCCAGACGACCGACTTTTCCTCGAACACGGCGCTCGAGCCTCGCCAGGCATGGACGCTCACCCCGGATCTTTGGGTGCAGCTTCTCTGGGAGAAGCTCCGCGTCGAAGTGGAGGCGGCAACCATTCAAGGTCAGATCGGCTACATGACCGGCGTCAACCAAAACGCCAACAACGCGATCAGCGTCCAGCAGTACGGCGTCGCGGCACAAAGCGAGTATCGGGCGATCGAGGACAAGCTTCGACTGCAGTTCGGCTTCGGTTGGGCGAGCGGCGACCCCTGGGCGACGACGCTGGCCGCTCCGAACGGCCTTCGAACGGAGGCCAACCAGAGCGGTCCGATCGCGACGTTCGCGTTTCACCCGGATTACCGCGTGGATCTGATTTTTTACCGTCACATCTTGTCGCGGGTCGAGGGTTCGTACTATTTCCGACCGAGCGTCGACTACGACTTCATCCGGCATCCCGACGGCGAGAAGCTCGGCGGCGGCGCCGCGGTCATTTGGAGCCGCGCGAGCGAATTCATTCAGACTCCCGGACACGCGAGCGACCTCGGAGTCGAGCTCGATGCCACGCTCTACTACCAGTCGAAAGACGGGTCGCTCAACGACGACCCCAACAAAATTGGCGGCTTTTACACGATGCTCCAGTACGGCGTCTTCTTCCCGCTGGGGGGGCTCAACTACTTGCCGGGCGAGGTGACGGTCCCCGGCTTCGACGCCGGTCTGTCCGCGGCGCAAACCGCGCGCCTGGTGCTCGGTATTGTGTTCTGAGGGAGACGACGTGTTGCAAGAGCGCGCGCTATGCTTGCGGCCGATGCGAACGTCGATCGTGCTTTGGGCCGTCGCCGCGGTTCTCCTAACGGGCTGTAGCGACGCGCCGGACACCGTGACCGGCGGGGATCCTCTCACGGTCGATCCCTGCCAACCGGGAGGCGCCAACAGCGGCGACCGCTGGCAAGATCTCTACGCCTGCTACTTCGGTCCGAGCGGTCCGGGGAGCTGCGGCGGGCTGGGGTCCAGCTGCCACGGGTCCAGCACGTCCACGGGAGGGCCGTTCTTCGTTTGCGGTCAGACCGCGGACGCATGTTGGCAGGGGTTGGTCGCCAAGAGCATCGTTCCGGACGGCGGCGCGACGGACCCCACTACGACGCAGCTCTACCTCGCCCTTCACAAGGAAGGCGCGTCACTGCTGAACAACATGCCCCGGAGCCCGTCGGTGGACAAACCGACCTACACGTTCTCCGCGCCTGCGCTGGCGCAAATCAGCAAGTGGATCCAGCAGGGGGCCCAGAACAACTGATGGCGAAGATCCTCATCGTCGACGACCAGCGCAACATGCGCACGACGCTGGCCATGATGCTTCGCGGTGCCAGCTACGAAGTCGACGAAGCGGCCGACGGCGAACAAGGGGCGGACCGAGGTGCAACCGGCGCCTACGACGTCGTCTTGACCGACTTGCGGGTGGGGACGAAAGACGGCATCGACGTCCTTCGCGCGACCAAAGACTCCCATCCGCTGACCGAAGTGATCTTGATGACGGCCTACGGCACGATCGAGAGCGCCGTGGAGGCGATGCGCTTCGGCGCGTTCGACTACATCCAGAAGCCGTTCACGGAGCAAGAGCTCCTCGTGAAAGTGGCCAAGGCCCTCGACAACCGCCGGCTCGCTGGTGAAGTCACGTTCCTCGCGACGGAGTTCAAGGATCGCTACCGGTTCGAGAACATCATCGGCCGCTCGCAAGGCGTGCGCGAAGTGCTCGGCCGCATCGTGCGCATCGCCCCCACCGACGCGATCGTTCTCATCACCGGCGAGAGCGGCACCGGCAAGGAGCTCGTGGCCAAGGCAATCCACGCGAACAGCAAGCGGGGCGAGCGGCCTTACGTGCCCGTCAACTGCGCGGCGATTACGGAGACGTTGCTCGAGAGCGAGCTTTTCGGTCACGCCAAGGGGTCGTTCACCGGAGCCGTCAGTGCGCGCAAGGGGCTCTTCGAAGAAGCCGACGGCGGCACCTTTTTCTTCGACGAGATCGCGGAGACGCCCATCACGTTCCAAGCCAAGCTGCTTCGCGCCATTCAGGAGAACGAGATTCGCCGCGTAGGCGAGAACAAGCCGATCCAAGTGAACGTTCGAATCATCGCCGCGACCAACCAAGACCTTCTCCTCGCGGTCGCGGAGAAGCGATTTCGTCAAGACCTCTACTACCGCCTCAACGTTGCGCGCTTCCAGCTCCCGCCGCTCCGCGAACGGCGCGAAGACATCCCCGAGCTGGTGACGCACTTCCTCGAGAAGTATTCGCGCAAGATTGGGGTGCGCCCGAGGCTCCACGACAACATCGCCGAGGCGTTGTCGCACTACGACTTCCCCGGGAACATACGGGAGCTCGAACACATGATCGAGCAGGCGGTCGCTCTCGTTCAAAACGGCGTCATCACGGCCGACGATCTCTTGCCGCCTCCGTCTTTGACCGCCCCGTTCTCCACGTCGAACAACCACGGCGGGCGGGCACTTTCGGACGTGGTCGACGCCGCCGAGCGTACGGCCATCGAGGGCGCCCTCCGCGAGAGCGATGGCTCGCGGGAGCGCGCGGCCGAGGTACTCAATATTTCGCCGACGACGCTCTGGCGAAAGATGACCAGGCTCGGGATCACCTTCGACGCTCGCTGAGAAGCCTGACGCTTTTCGCCGATAGCGGCGCGATGCCGACATCGAGCGTGCTCGCGTACGGAAGTACGCTCCGCTCGCTCGACGTCGGCCTCGCTTGCTCTCGGCGAAAATCGCCAGGCTTCTCACGCAGCGCCCTCGACGAGGGCTGGCTTGGACTCGGGTGCGAAGGCGACGCTAATTTGATCAGTGGGCCCATAATCGTGCATGTATGAACGGGTGCGCTTCAAAATTGAAAGGGAAGGGATGTTGCGGCGCGGCGCGGTTGCGCCCGTTTGCCACGAACGACCGCGAAATGCTGCCCATGGCGGTTGCGAGCGGGGCTCAGCCGCCTACGGCATGTAAGTTGCTGTATGAACGCTTAGTCGGACAACGGGTACCCGCGGATCCCGGCTCTTGAGCCGAAAAACCTAGAGAAAATAAAGTGCAACCCCGTATCTTGGTAGTCGACGACCAAGCGAGCCAAGCGCGCGCCACCGCGAAGGGTTTGCGCGGCGAAGGCTTCGAAGTCGAGACCGTTTCGAATGCGGACGGTGCGCTTGCGGCTCTCTCCTCCGGCCCGTTCGACCTTGCAATCGTCGACTTGATGATGCCGGGTACCAACGGCCTTCAGCTCGCCAGGCTGGTTCGCGACCAGCATCCGCACTTGCGCGTCGTGTTGACCAGTACGTACTACCTGAGTCAGCCGCAGCTATGCCGTGCGGACTGTGGGGCGGTCGGGTTCGTGCCGAAGCCGTTCGACCTGACGGAGCTCGCGCGATTCTTGAAGTCCAAGCTCTCCTGCGCCGTGTCGTAGACGTCGACCTGGTCAGCCGGGCCTGCGTTGGGTTGGCCCCCCGCTCTCACTCGCTGCGGACGGCCGCGCTGGTCCCGGCTCCGACGGCGGCGAAAGATGGATCGGTACCGGTCGATCTCGGGACATTCGCCTTACGAGGGGCGCTGGCCCGGGCTAGAAGACCCAGCTTCACCGTATGCGCGTCGACGCGTTCCACTACGACTTGCCTCCCGAGCAGATCGCCCAGCGTCCGGCGCCGGACCGAGAGCTCGCGCGGCTCATGCATCTTCCGAGGGATGGAGGCGCACCGGAGCACCGGCTCGTCGCGGAATTCTCAGACCTTTTGCCGCCGGGCGCGCTCGTCGTCGTCAACGACACGCGGGTCATCCCCGCGCGGCTTCTCGGTCGGCGGCGGGAGACCGGCGGCCGGGTCGAAGTGCTACTCGTGCGGCACGCGGGCCAGCGTGAAATCGAAGTGGCCCCGGGCCTGGTTCGCCCGGTCGAGGTGTGGAGCGCTCTCGGAAAGGGCAGCAAGCCGATCAAGTTCGGGGCGGACATCGAGGTCGGGGCGCCGCCCGGGCGCGACCAAGACCTGCTCATCCGGCCGCTCCGCCGAACCGAGGACGACGGACTGCTCGAGGTCGCGCTCTGGACGAAGTCCGGCGGACCGGTGGACGCGGCGGTGCGCGATTGCGGGTCGGTTCCACTGCCCCCCTACATCAAACGCGAAGCGGAGCCGCAAGACGCCGAACGCTATCAGACCGTCTATGCCCGCCATGACGGGGCGGTCGCCGCGCCGACCGCCGGCCTGCATCTCACCAACGGCATAATCGGCAAGCTGGCCGTCCACGGCTGCCCGATGGCGAGCGTCACCCTCCACGTCGGCCTCGGGACATTTCGCCCGGTCACCGTCGAAGATCTCGATTCGCATCGGATGCACACCGAGCGGTACGTCGTCTCGGCGTCGACCGCCGATGCGGTGGCGGGCGCTCGCTCCCGCGGCGCTCCCGTCGTGGCTGTAGGAACGACGACCGTGCGCGCGCTCGAGAGCGCAGCCGACCCGCAGCACGCCGGGTTCGTCATTCCGACGACCGGTGAAACGCGACTACTCGTCCAGCCAGGGTATCGGTGGCGGGTGGTCGACGGGCTCCTCACGAACTTCCACCTGCCGCGCTCGACGCTGATGGCGCTCGTTTGTGCCTTTGGAGGCACCGAGCGTGTGCTCGAGGCCTATCGCCAGGCAGTCCGTGAGGATTACCGATTTTTCTCGTACGGGGACGCGATGTTGCTTTGGAGACAGGGGTGATTCCGCGCTCCGAGGGATTCCGGTTCCGCGTCGTCGCGCGCGACGGTGAGGCCCGGCGGGCGGTGCTGACGACACCCCACGGCGACGTCGAGACGCCGTCCTTCATGCCCGTCGGCACGCAGGGAAGCGTGAAGACGCTGACGCCCGAGGAAGTGGCGTCCACGGGCGCGCGCATCGTGCTCGGCAACACGTACCACTTGATGCTGAGGCCCGGCGCCGAGACCATCGCGCGGCTGGGCGGGCTCCACGCGTTCACCCGGTGGTCGCATCCGATGCTGACCGACTCCGGCGGCTTTCAAGCCTATTCGCTCTCTGCGGGCGTCAAAGGATCGCTGGTCGATGTGGCCGAGGACGGGTTTACGTTCAAGTCCCACCTCGATGGATCCACGCACCTTCTCACCCCTGAGCAAGCCGTGCGCGTTCAGGCGCTCATCGGTGCCGACATCCAAATGCAGCTCGACGTCTGTCCGCCCGCGGAGTCGACCCGCGCCGCCATCGAGGCCGCGGTGGCACGAACGACGCGATGGGCGAAGCGCGCCCTCGCCGAGCCCCGCCCCGAGGGCCAGGCGCTCTTCGGCATCGTGCAGGGCGGGTGCCATGCCGACTTGAGGCGGGCCCACGCGGAAGAGCTGGGGTCCCTGCCTCTCGACGGGCTCGCTCTCGGGGGCTTCTCGGTGGGGGAGCCCATCGATGCCATGTACGAAACGCTCCACGAGGTCGCCTCGGCGCTCGACCCGGAACGACCGCGCTACTTGATGGGCGTTGGTACACCACGCGATCTCCTCGCCGCCATCGGCGCCGGAGTCGACATGTTCGACTGCGTGCTGCCGACGCGCAACGCACGCAACGGTCAGGCGATCACCCGCGCGGGCACAGTGGTCGTCAAGCAGGCACGGTGGAAGGAAGACGCCCGTCCGATCGACGAACGCTGTTCTTGCGCGTGCTGTCGAGGCGGGTATTCGCGCGCCTACCTTCGGCATCTGTACCTGTCCGGCGAGATCTTGTGCTTGCGCCTTCTCTCGCTCCACAACCTGCATTGGTACGGTGAGCTGATGTCCGGAGCGCGCGATGCGATCGCGCGAGGGGACTACACGCGTTGGGCGCGAGAAACGGCTTCGTTGGCGGTTGGAGGAGGCGATACCGAGTCCGCTTGAGAAGTGTGGCGGCGGCTACCGCCCGCGCAAGTGTGCCGGCACTCCGCGCTTTACCGCGGTGTCGATTGCGAGCTTGGCATCCGTTTCGGGGTAGTCGCTCGTGAAATGGAGCCCCCGGCTCTCATGACGACTGGCGGCGCACTCGACGATGAGCTGCGCCACGGTGGCGATGTTGCGAAGCTCGAGGAGGTCCCGCGTCACGAAGTACTTCCAATAGTATTCGACGATCTCCTCCTGTAAGAGTGCGATCCGGCGCGCCGCGCGTCGCAGACGCGTGTTCGAACGGACGATGCCGACGTAGTTCCACATGAGCCGGCGGACTTCGTCCCAGTTGTGCGTGATGACCACCGCCTCTTCGCTCGGCGTGGCGCTCCCGACTTCCCACTCCGGCACGTCCGGCCACACCCTGCTGCGGTCGAGCGTCGAGGTGAGCGCCTGCGCCGCCCGGTGAGCCATCACCAATCCCTCGAGGAGCGAGTTGCTGGCGAGGCGATTGGCCCCGTGCAGTCCGGTGCAAGCGCACTCGCCGATCGCCCACAGCCCTGGAATCGTCGTCCTCCCTTCGAGGTTCGTCGTGATGCCCCCGCACATGAAGTGTGCGGCAGGAACGACGGGAATCGGCTGGCGCGTGATGTCGATTCCCCAGCGCAGGCACTCTTCGTGGATGCCCGGAAAGCGCTCTCGGATGAAGTCCGGCTTCTTGTCGGTGATGTCGAGCAGCACGTGCTCGGCGCCCGTCTTCTTCATTTCGAAGTCGATCGCTCGCGCCACGACGTCGCGCGGCGCCAAGTCTCCGCGTGGATCGTGGCCCTTCATGAACGGGGTCCCGTCGATGCGCCGCAGGACCGCCCCTTCGCCGCGCATCGCCTCGGTGATGAGAAAGCGCCGCGCCTGCGGGTGATAGAGGCAAGTCGGGTGAAATTGATAAAACTCCATGTTGGCGACCTCGGCGCCCGCGCGGAACGCCATCGCCACGCCGTCGCCGGTCGCCACGTCCGGGTTCGTCGTGTAGAGGTAGACCTTTCCGGCGCCGCCCGAAGCCAACACCACGGCGCGCGCGAGAATGGTGAGCACCTTGCCGCTGGCGTCATCGAGCACGTAAGCGCCCGCGCACACCTCCGGCCCGCCGTATTTCGCCATCGTAATGAGGTCGACCGCGGTGTGGCCCTCGAGCATGCGTACCCGCGGCGAGCGCGCGACGGCAGCGAGAAGCGCGCGCTCCACTTCGCGGCCGGTCATATCTGCCGAGTGCGCCACCCGTCGCGCGCTGTGCCCTCCTTCGAGGTGAAGGTCGAGATCCGGGTCGCCGTTCACAGGAGTCTCGGCGCGGTCGAACCGAGCGCCGATGTCCTGCAACATCCGAATGCGCGCCGGGCCTTCTTTGACGCAGACCTCCACCGCGAGCTCGTGGCACAGACCCGCGCCCGCCTGGAGCGTATCGGAGATGTGCGACGCGAATGAATCTGCAGCGCTGAGGACGGCGGCGATGCCCCCTTGGGCGTACTTCGTGTTCGACTCCTCGGCGCTGCGCTTCGTCACGATCAGCACGTCGCCGTGGGCTGCGGCCTCGATGGCAAACGACAGGCCGGCAACTCCACTTCCGATGACTAGATAGTCGGTGGTGATGGGCATCGCGAAGAGGTTCGTAGCGCCTGGACGCCGTCTTGTCAGACCCATCCCCCGGAACGCCGACTGCCCGTGCGGAGCGGCAGGCTACTCGGCAAAGTCACATCCTTTGCCGAGCCGTGCTCGATCGCACCTTCGAGCCCTTCTACTTGCACATGCCGTTTTGGCACGTCGACGGAGCGACGCACACCGTCCCGCAGCTCCCGCAGTCCGCGTTGCTGGTGGTGGTGTCCACGCAGGTCCCGGCGCAGTCGGTGTACGGCGGCGCGCAGGTGCACGTGCTGTTCACGCAGGTGAGGTTGCCCCCGCAGTTCGCTCCGCAGAAGCCGCAGTTTCCCTTGCTGCTCGTGAGGTCGACGCAGTTGTTGCCGCACTGCGCCTGGCCCGAGAGGCACGTGATGACGCACGTGCCCATGGAGCATCGCGGTGTCGCGCCCGGGCAGCGCAATCCACACGTGCTGCAGTTCGTGTTGCTCTGCTGGAGGTCGACGCAGAGACCCCGTCCCATGAACGCGCCGCCTGCGCACTGCGTGTTCCCCGCCGCGCAGGTGCACGTCCCGTCGACGCAGGTCGAACCGACGTCGCATGCGACGCCGCACGCTCCGCAGTTGGCGGCGCTCGTGCTCAGGTCGACGCAGGTCGTCGCCATCATCATCATGCCCATCGGTCCGCGGGCCGGCGCGGTGCAGGCGGTGAGGCCGCCCGTCCCGCAGCCGGCGGCGCATGCGCCGTTCTGGCAGGTCGTGTTCGGTCCGCAGCGCATCCCGCACGCGCCGCAGTTGGCATCGTCGGCGTTCGTGTTCGTGCAGGTGGTGCCGCACAGGGTGTCGCCCCCGCCGCACGTGCAGATGCCGCTCACGCAGCTCCCCCCGATGGCGCACTGCTTGTTGCAAGCGCTGCAATTGATGTTGTCGGTCGTCAGGTCGACGCAGGCTCCGTTGCAGTTGGTCAGCGATTGGCCGGCGTCCGTGCCGGTGCACGTCGTGACGCATGCACCGCTATTGCAAACCTGTCCGGCGGCGCACGCGACGCCGCATCCACCGCAGTTGAGCGGGTCGCTCTGCACGGCGGTGCACGCTCCGCCGTTGCACGCGATCCCACCGTTCGGACACTCGCACTGGCCGGCGACGCACTGCCGTCCGGCCGCGCAGCGCGCGTTGCACCCGCCGCAATTCGCGTTGTCGCTCTGGACGTCGATGCACGCGCCGCTGCATTCGACGTTGCCGTTCGGGCAGACGCACGTGCCGGCGGTGCAGGACTGGCCTGGGGCGCACTTCGCCCCGCACGCACCGCAGTTGTTCGGATCGGCCACGACCGAGAGACAGGTGCCATTGCAGTAGACCGTGCCCGCGGGGCAAACGCACGTCCCGCCGGTACACGTCGATGGAGCGCCGCAAGCGTTGCCGCACGTGCCGCAGTTGAAGTTGTCGCCCGTCAGGTTGACGCAGGCGTTGTTGCAATTGGTCAGTGGCGCGCACACGAGGGTGCAGGCTCCCGCGTTGCACACTTGGTTGGCCGCGCATGCGGTCCCGCAGGCACCGCAGTTCGCGGGGTTCTGCGTGAGGTTGACGCACTGGCCGTTGCAAAGCGTCTGGCCCGCCGGGCAGGCGCACATACTCGCCGTGCATTGCTGGCCGCCCGTGCACGTCTTGCCACACGCGCCGCAGTTGTTCTGGTCGGCCTGGAGGTTCACGCAAGCGTTGTTGCAATTGGTCAGAGCCGCACCGGCGTCGCTGGCGCAGCTCAGGGTACACTGGCCGAGCAAGCAGACGAGACCCCCTTGGCACGCCGTGCCGCACCCTCCACAGTTGTTCGGATCGGTGAGAACGTTGACGCAGGTCGCGCCGCACATCGTCGTCGCGGGCGGCCGACACCCCGGGCCGCTCTCGGTCGGTGCATCCGCGACCACGTCGGCATGCACGTCCGTCACGACGTCGCGTGTATTCACGTCCGCGCCCGTCGGCGCGTCGACCCCCGTCGCCGTGTCCCCGGTCCGATCGGCGAGAACCACGTCCGCGAGCACGTCGGGCCGAGTCGAGTCGGCTGCCGGCGACGATCCGTCGACCAACGGCGTAGTTCCGTCGAACCGTGGAGCAGCTCCGTCGAGCGTCGGAAGCGCTCCGTCGGGCAGCGCCAGCGACTCGGAAATGTCGAGATCGGTCCTCCCGCAGCCCGAGCCTGCGGCAGCGAAAGCAAGGAAAAGAGAGAACGCACAAAAAAGGAAGGCACCGCGCATCGCTTTCATAACACCTCACCTAACCAAAAGAAGGATCCCGCCCGCGCAATGTAGCACCCTCGCCAAGGCGGAAAAGTGAGAAAAGGTGTCGGAAAGTTCTACTCTGCGCGCTCGACCCCGGTTGACGCAGCACGCTGGCGCTTCTATCCGGCTCTGGGCTCCGCGCGAGCCGCCTGGTCTCACAGGCGTTCAGGGCGGCAAGACAGATGAATGCGAAGTCCTCACTATCCACT
>CAZVPE010000147.1:0-14628 GCA_964628155.1 uncultured Polyangiaceae bacterium
CACGCCGAGCGCACCGAGGGTCAGAGCTGAAACGGACGCCGTGTGGTGAGCGCTCACAATCGCCCCTGGTCTCGATGGCAGGTTCGAAGGGATCGCGTTCTCCATGAGCTTGCTGATAGCGGATCGCCGACGGGAAGGGATCAGCGCCGTCACACGCGGCCCGCGTTCGCCGGCGGCCGTCCAGACAAGAAACCGGGCCTGAGCCTCAGGAACGTACGAATTTCGTCACCCAGCCGTCGCCAAGCTCTACCATCGTGGCCCCCCAAAATGAGGTGGCCATCGTGACCAAAACACTCACTCTGACTGTCAGCTCGCTGTTGCTGTGCACCCCCGGACTGGCGCTCGCACAGGGTGCGCCGGCGCCTCTGCCCGAGCCGCCGCCGAGCGCAACTGCGCCCGCGGCGCCTCCTCCTGCGCCCACTTGGCAAGCTCCGACGTATGCACCGGCGCCTCCGCCCGAGCCTACGTCGAGGCCGATGTACGCGTCGCCCGTGGAGCTGACGTCCCTGCGGCTGATGCGCGAGAAGGGCGTGATTTCGCAAGCGGAGTATGAGAGCGCGCTCCACGATGTCACCGAGACCGTGGGTTCGAGGGCCGCCGGCCAACAGACCACCGTGGTGATGGGGAAGTGGGCAACGACGCTCTACGGCTTCGTCGAGGCCGACGCGATCTCCGACTCGACGCAGAGCTTCACCGATCTCGCGGGCGGGGGCCTCGTCGCCCGGGCCGGCTCGCTGGCCGGCGAAAACTACCGCTTCATGATGGGCATCCGAAACTCCCGCCTCGGACTGCGCATGAAGGCGCCGGAAGTGTCGGGAGTTCGAACGAGTGCCCAGTTCGAGTTCGACTTCCTCGGTGAGCCCAGCATCGTGGGCGCGACGGCAACCGCGTACTCGATCAGCGGCATCGGCGAAAACGCGTATTGGGCGAACCCGCTCCTCCGCGTCCGCCACCTGAACCTCAAGGTCGAGACTCCGGTCGTCGACTTTCTCTTCGGCCAGTACTGGCAGCTCTTCGGCTGGCAGTCGAGCTACCAGCCGAACACCGTCGAGCTTCAGGGCGTGCCGGGCGAGCTCTACGCGCGGTCCGCTCAGTTCCGCATCATGAAGACGGTCAAGGCCGACCCGATCACATTCGAGATCGCGGTTGCCGCTTCTCGCCCCGTGCAGCGCGATACGGGCATTCCCGACGGGCAGGGAGGGATTCGTCTGGCAGTCGACTCGTGGACCGGCGTTCAGACCGTGGGCTCCACGGGCACGCAGATTTCTCCGCTATCCATTGCGGCGACGGGGCTCGTCCGACGCGTCGAAGTGAACGCGTTCCAGGCGGTTCCGAAGACGACGAAGGAGCTGACGTTGAGCGCGTTCGCCGTCGACGCCTTCCTCCCGGTCCTGCCCGGGACGAAAGAGCAGAAGGGGAACTCGCTTTCGTTCAACGGTGAGTTCGCTTCGGGTTACGGCTTCAA
Source organism: uncultured Polyangiaceae bacterium (assembly GCA_964628155.1). Taxonomy (GTDB): domain Bacteria; phylum Myxococcota_A; class Polyangia; order Polyangiales; family Polyangiaceae; genus Palsa-1150. The sequence goes on from CAZVPE010000147.1 coordinate 1,466, forward strand.
CGACATGTACACGGGACTCAACGGAGGAATCTCCATTCCGACTTATCCGGCCCCTCCCGCCGGCGGCACGCAGGCGATCCCGAACATCGACAACGGGACGGTCACCTTCGATAACGGCGGCGGGATCCACGGCATCCAATACACGACGTGGCTCTTTGGCGGGCAATACTACTTCCCCGGCGTCGATGGAAAGATCTTTCTCAGTGGGAACTACTCGCACGTGGAGTCCGCCAACACCCACTACTACGGCACGGCGACCAAGACGCTGGCGGCCGAGGATTGGTTCGACGTGAATCTCTTCGCCGATCCCGTGCCTTCGCTCCGAATTGGTCTCGAATATGCCAACTTCAATACGATGACCGTCGACGGAATTCACTCGATCAATCACCGCATCCAGCTTTCCGGCTTTTTTGTATTCTGATCGCGCCCGGAAGGAGCGGCCGGATGTGACCGCTCCCGGAGAGTCCGGAACCGAAGCCAGCGGCGTTGCCGCCGCTGGCTTCGTACGGCGCGCGCTATCCTGGCGCCGCGGAACCGCGAAGGAGACAGCTCGGCATGGAGTATAGGTCGCTCGGCAACAGTGGGCTCAAAGTCCCGGTGCTCTGCCTCGGCGCGATGACTTTCGGCGAAGCGGACGACAAGTCGTTCATGCACAAAGTGGGCTGCGACGAAAAGACGTCATTCGCGATCATGAGCCGTGCGCTCGAAGCCGGTGTGAGCTTCATCGACACGGCCGACGTGTACGGCCAAGACGGCCTCTCCGAGCGCGTCGTCGGCGCCTGGATGGCCGAGGCCAGGAGCCGCGACCGCGTGGTGCTCGCCACGAAGTTCCGCTTTCGGATGGGCGAAGGTCCGAACTCGACGGGTGCCTCCCGCTACCGAATCGTGCGGACGGTCGAAGACAGCTTGAGGCGGCTGAAGACCGACCGCATCGACCTCTATCAGATCCACATGCAGGACATCGACACGCCCGAGGAGGAAACGCTCCGCGCGCTCGACGATCTCGTGAAGGCCGGCAAAGTCCTCTACTTGGGCGCGAGCAATTATGCGGCGTATCGGCTGACCGACAGTCTCTGGATTTCGAAGAGCGAGCACCTTCATCGATTCGTGGCCCTCCAGATGCAGTACAGCTTGCTCGTGCGGGATCTGGAGCGCGAGCACGTCCCGGTTTGCAGGCAGTTCGGACTCGGCATTCTTCCCTGGTCTCCGCTGGCGGCTGGCTTTCTGTCCGGCAAGTACGCGAAGAACCAGCCGCCGCCTCCGGGCGTCCGCCTCGCGAAATGGAAGGACCGTTTTGCGGACTTCGACAACGACCGCGGCTGGCGAACACTCGACGCGGTGAAGGCGATCGCGAAGGAGAAGAACACGACGTCCTCGGCCGTCTCTCTTGCTTGGCTCTTGGCCAAGCCTACGGTCACGTCGGTCATATTCGGGGCGCGTTCGACGGAGCAGCTCGAGGAGAATCTTCGAGGCGCCGAGGTGAAGCTCTCGGTCGAAGATGTGGAAAGGCTCGACGCCGCCAGCGCTTTCGACCCGGGGTACCCTTACAAGTTCATCGGGAACATTCAGAGGCGGTGGTGAATCGAAGAGGGCTGGTAGGCGGCATCGCGTGCCAAAAACCAGCCGGATAGCTTGGAGACGACGGCCCGCAGATCGCCACGCTCCACGAGCGTCATCCCCGCTTCCGCGACGCGGGCCCACTCCGGACTCATGCGCGCGAGAACGATCGCTCGCGCCGCCGCCGGGTGGTGCGTCATCGCGAGATCGGAGACGAGGTCGACGCCCCGCGCGTCCGGCAGCTCGTCGTCGACCACGAGGGCGTCGATGTCCGGCCGGCGAGCGAGCCAGTCGCGCGCTCCCCGCGCGTTGTCCGCTTCGATGACGCCGAAGGCGCGATTGAGCGCACGCCACATCCAGTGCCGCGACGTGAGGCTCGGATCCACGAGCAGCACGAGCGGCAGTCCGCCTAAGCTCAAGTCCAGGCTCATCTTGTTGTTCGCCCCCGGTCGTTTGCGATTCGACGTCCAGATTGGAGTCGGTGCGAGAGCGTTGAACGGCGGGACGGCACGCGCAAGCGGGCCGTTGTGCGAAATGCGGAGGGACTCACTCGCGGGGAGCCGCCGAGCTCAGAAGTCCCACCAAACGCAGCCGGCCGGCGTGAGCATCAGGCCCGAGACGTTCGCGTGCGTGCCGGCCACGTTGCCCGTCACGTTCGCGTACGATGCGTCGATTTCCATCGCGACGTGAACGTGCTGGAAACCTACGGCCGCCCCGAGGAGACCACCTCCCCACCATCGGGTAGCCGAGATCGAAAACGGCGGAGCGGGCATTCCCGGCTCGCTTTGCATTCCGCCCGCTTCGACGTGCTCCCAACCTCCGCGTGCTCCCAGCCACACCATGTAGAGATCGCCATCGCTCGAGTAGCCGACCAACACCGGCGCATCCGCGCCCCAACCGTGGAGCGAGCCCAGGTCGACCTCGGCTACCGTCTCTCCCGCCTGTCGGCCCGAGAGCACGGCGGAGCCCGCCCCGCCGACGGAGACTGACCATGTGCGCGAGAGCTTGAACACGCGGCGTACGTCCGCCCGCACGGCGCGACCCGTATAGGTCAGCCCTCCCTCGGCGTTCTCCCAAATTCCCACGCGCGCGGCCGCCCAAGGGGCGATGCCCGGAGCGAGGGATGCTTCGACCAGGGCCCCCTCGGCGGTCGCGGTGTCGGGCTCGCCCGCGACCGTCGTGTTCGGGCGCGCGACCGCGCGAAGAGCCCCCGCGAATTCGCCCGCGGCCATATTCCCGCTGAACCCGGCTGCCGCCCTCACCTGGCCGGGGTCGATGGCCTGTGCCGGATGAAGAAGAGGAAGGCCGCCACCACAGCCGGCGAGTCCCAAGAGCAAGGGGACGTAGAGGAAGCGAGTCCTCCCAGAGAGTCGCCGCTCGCGCACGCTCAAAACGGGGGCCTACTCGCCTCCGCGCGCTTCACTTCCGAAAGCGCGACGGAAACGACCCTGCATCCGCTCGTTTCTTGAGCTCCTCGTCTTCGGGGTGAAGGCGCATCGCTCGCTCGAGCAGCATTTCCTCTTCCTCCCGGTGGTTTGGGTCGGGAATGCAGCACTCTACCGGGCAAACGGCCTGACACGCTTCGTGATCGTGGAAGCCGACACACTCGGTGCAGAGCTCGGGATCGATGACGTAGATCTCGTCCCCTTCGCTGATCGCCTCATTCGGGCACTCGGGTTCGCAAGCCCCGCAGTTGATGCAGTCGGAAGTAATGTACGTGGACATGGCAAGCTTTGGGCCCTTTACCGCGGCGCTCAACGTAGGAACCAGTGGAGACGATGTCAACGGATGCGATTGGCCCAATGCCAGCGGGAATGCCTGCGCGAATGCTTGCGCCAGGGAGGCCGGCAAAGCTAGGGTGGCCGCCCGTCTTGCCCCGGAACGCAACGCGCGACTGCTCGTACCTCGCGGCGCTCGCGATCGCCGCCTTCATCCTCGCCGGCTGTACGCCTGGGATCGGCGATCGATGCACGCTGTCGACCGACTGCTCGGTGCAGGGAAATCGCCTCTGCGACACCTCGCAGCCCAACGGGTATTGCACGCTGACCCCGTGCACGGCCAATAGCTGCCCGGACAATGCCGCGTGCGTCGAAATCGGCGCCAGCGTGCCTGGCTGCGCCTACGACGACTACGCCGCACCCTCGCGCGTCGGGACCTCCATGTGCCTGAAGACGTGCAATTCCGATTCGGATTGCAGGCAAAGCGACGGGTATTCGTGTGCGAGTCCGTCCGGCCCGGGCAGCTCGAACGTCGTCCTCGACACGAATCAGTCCGAGCGCGTGTGCCTTATCGTGTCGCTCGTGGACGGGAGCGGCAACCCCCCCGGCGGGTTCTTGGACGCTCAGGTCTGCTCCTCGGGCAGGCTCGACGCCTCGCCGCTCGAAGCGTCGGCATCCATGCTCGGTGAAAGCGAAGCCAGCGCCGACGGAGGCGTCGAGGATGCGGGCACGGCTGCGCTCGACGCAGCGCAGGACGGGATGTTCGACGCGACCGCGGATTCCGCTGGCGATGACGGGGACGTCGATTCGGCTCTGGGCGTCGATACCGAGACCGATTCCACGGTCGACGACGGCGGTGCGGATTCGACGGTCGGCGATTCCGCCGGCGAGTAGAGGCTTGCACAATTCGGCATTCCTGTGAGTCTGTCCGCGTGCCCATCGCCGCCCTCCGAGTGGCGCGGGTCCTCGCGTCGCGGGTAATCGAGGCGCTACTCGTCGTCCTCGCGCTCGCGTCGCTCGTGTTTTTCGCCCTCCGATTGCTGCCCGGCGACCCCGCGACGCTCGTGCTGGGTGACGAGGCGAGCGTCGAGGAGCTCGCCCGTGTGCGAGCCCTGCTGCACCTCGACGAGCCCCTCCTCGCCCAGTACGCACGTTTCTTGCGCGGTCTGTCGACGCTCGATCTCGGAGATTCCTTCCGCCAGCCTGGGGTCCACGCGATGGCGCGCGTCGGCGAGGCCATCGTGCCGACGGCGGAGCTCGCGATGATCGCCGTGGCGATCGGCGCCGCAATTGGAATCTCGGGAGCCGTCGTCGCGAGCGGCCCCTGGCTCCCCCCGCAGGCTCGCGCATGGACCGATCGCATGTTCGTCTTTGCGGGGGCCGCGCCACTCGTGGCTTTCGCGCCGGTTGCCACGTGGGCGCTTGCGGCGCGCCTCCACCTCGTTCCCCTCCCGGGCGATCCCGACGCTGGGCTGTGCGGACTGCTCTTTGCGAGCACGCTGCTCGCCGTTCCACTCGGCGCCCACGTGGGTCGCATTTCACGCGCCGCGCTGGCCGAGGTCGAACACGCGCAGTTCCTCGTCACGGCGCGTGCCAAGGGGATGGGGCCGCTTCGCGTATGGATCGTTCACGCGCTTCCTACCGTGGTCGGCCCGATCGTCACCATCGTGGCGGCGCAGCTCGGGGCCCTCCTCGGCGGCGCGGTCGTTCTCGAGCGGATGTTCGAGCGTCGCGGTCTCGGCACCCTGATCCTCGAGGCGTACGCGGCGCGCGACCTCCCGGTGCTCGAGGGCGCCGTCGTCGCGGCAGGTCTTCTTTTCGCATTTGCCCAGGCGTTTGGTTCAGCGACGCACGCGGCGATCGACCCGCGAGCCCGGGGGAGCCGGTGAGTGGCGCGAGCCGGCGCCGGTGGTCCGCGCTCGTTCCGCTCCTCCTGGTCGTCGGCGCGAGCGCGCTCGGCGCCGGGCTCGCGCGCGAGCCGGCGGGCCGACTCGATCCGGGGAAGGCGTGGTGCGCTCCCTCGAGCAGCCGTCCTTTCGGTTGCGGGGAGGGAGGCGTGGACTTGCTCGCTCTCGTATCGGTCGCCGAGCTACGTGCGTTGGCGCTGGCCGTCGCCGTCGCGCTCGTAGGCCTGGCCCTGGGGGCGCCCCTCGGCGCGGCGGCAGCGCTCATGCGGGGACGATTCGAGCGGGGGGTCGAGCGGACGTGCGACCTCGTCCAGGCCTTTCCGAGCTTCATTCTGGCGCTCGCCGTGCTGAGCGCCGTGCGTCAGCCGTCGAGGTTCGCGCTCGGCGTGGTGTTCGCCCTGACGGCGTGGGCGCCTTTCGCGCGTTTGGCCCTGGCGCAAACGCGCGTTCTGCGCGATTCGGCATTCGTGGAAGCCGCAGTGGCGCTCGGCCGGGGGCCGACGGGCGTGCTGGCGCTCCACATCCTGCCCAATCTCCTCGGGATCGTCGCCGTGCAGCTGGGGTCGACCGGAGCGGCGATCGTCGTGAGCGAGGCAGCGCTCGCGTTCGTCGGACTCGGACCACCCGGTGGGGTGTCTCTCGGCGGCGTCCTCGACCAGGGGGTTGCCTGCATGCTGCGCGCGCCGCACGTTCTGGCGGTCGGGTCGATCGCGGTATTCGCGACGAGCGCTTCGATCCTCGTTGCCGGGCAGGCCGCGCAGCGGTGACCGGAGGCCTCGCGTGCTAGGAGGGCACGCCGATGTTCACCCCCTCGCCTCTGCCTCGCAACCTCGAGGCGAGCTTCCGAGACCTCGGCTCCGAGCGGGCCGCGACGCGCGCTTCCGCCATTCGGGACGTCGTCCGTCACGCGCTCCGTAGCGATGCGACGCGCGCGCGCGCCATCGCGCAGCTCGAGAAAACGCTGCGCGACGACCCGTCCTCCGAGGTCCGCGTCGCGGCGGCGGTCGCGCTCGCCGACGTCGTCGCTCGGGAAGCCCTTCCGGTCCTCCTCGTCGCGGTCGAGGACGATGACGCCCACGTGAGGCAAATGGCGCTCTCGGCGCTCGGCGAGATCGGCGACGCGCGCGCCGCGCATCGGCTCGAGCGGGCACTCCGAGACGAGCGGCCCGAGGTCCGTTACCAAGCGGTCATCGCGTTCGCTCGCGTGGCCAAAGACGACGGCGCCGCCGTCGCGAAGGCGCTCGCGCGCGCCCTGGACGACCCGGACAGCGCCATCCGGTACATCGCCATGCGCGTCGCCGAAGAACGGTTGGCGATCGATGCGGACTCGGAGCCGCTGCGCGCCGAAGCGCTCGCCGCGCGCGCCGAACAGCTGGTGGACGATCCCGACGATGCAATGGCGGTCGTCTGCGCGCTGTACTTGGCGCGCCTCGGAAGGCCGCGAGGCAAGGCGGTGGTTCTCGACGTCGTCGCCGAGCGCCGGGGAACGCCTGAGCTCGAGGACGAACAGGCCTGCGTCGAGTTGGCGGGGGAACTGAACTTGGAAGGTGCGATCTCGCATCTCGAAAGGCGCGCTTGGGGAGCGCGCCGCGTGGTGCGAGCCGTCTTTTCCTGGGGCGCGGGGGACGGGGCGAGCTGCGCTTGGCACGCGCGCATCGCCCTCGCGCGCATGGGCCACGAGCGAGCGCGCGCCGAGATCCTCGCGGATCTCAGCTCTTGGCGGCGCGAAACGCGGGAGGCGGCCGTCGTCGCGGCGGGCCGAGCGCGGATTCGGGAGGCCCGAGAGTTGCTCGAGAGCTTGGGAGAAAGTGTCGATGCGGCCCTGGTCCGCGAGGCCCTGGTTCGGATCGCCGTGTAGAGAGCGAACGGTTTGGCGGACCGAGGATTCGCGGCGAAGCCTGCAGGAGTCAAGGCGTTCGGTGCTTTGGGCCCCGTCCGCCATCGGACGTCCCTGCGCGCGCGCTCGATCCAAGGTAGCCTAGCGCCGGCATGAGCCGCTTGCGCGTCGTCACCGCGATTCTCGCGCTGCTCGCCGTTGCCGTCTGGCTCGGCGGCCTGGTTGTCCTCGGGGCCATCGCGGCTCCGGTCGTCTTTTCGGTCGTGCCCGCGCCGTCGAGCGCCGACGCGATGACCGTCGTCTTCCGCAGGTTCGACGTGCTTGCCATGGCTTGCGCGACGTTGTTGCTCGTAGTCGAGGCCACGCGTGCTTTGGCCCGCGAGCGATTCGCGTGGTCGGACCAAGTGCGCATCGGCGCGAGCGCGCTCGCCGGCGGGCTGGCCGTCGTCGAAGGCGCGTTCCTGTCGCCGCGCATTGCGGCTCTTCACTGGGGCGGCGCGGTTCGGGGCTTGGGGCCCGAAGGAATGGAGCTTGCGCACTTGCACGATCTGGCCGAGGCCTGCGGGAAAGCGCAGCTCGCCTTGTTGGCGGCGATCATCGCGCTGCAGGTCCTCGCGCTGCGAAACGCCTCGAACGAGGCGGCGCGGGTGTAATTTCACAAGTTCACGTGGTTGACGCAATCCACAGGCGCACGGTACGGTCCTGCGTGGGTAGGGCGGGCGAGGAGGCATAGGTTATGTCACGGAAGAGTTGGAAGGGCCTTCTGGCAGGCGCGCTCGTCGCCGCTTTGGCCGTGGTCATCGACGGCTGCTCGAGTAGCAACACCAGCACGCCAGTCGGAGGCGGCGCCGACGCGGCCCCCGATGTGCGGACGGCGGTTCATCGCGACGCGGGTAACGTCGGCCAAAACCCCGGCGACGACGGCGGCGGCGCCGCGGAGGTCGGTGCGGGCGCCACCTTCGATGGAACGAGCGGCAAGGCCTGCACATCCAACGCCGATTGTGGGTCGACCGGTATTAACGTCTGCAGCAACTTCTACAACGGAAAGCTCGGAACCCTAAACGGGATAACGAGTCCGCAATTCTGGCCGACCCCCCTCTGCATGGTGCCGCTGCCCACGATGGCCGGCGTCGGCAATTGCGACCCGGGCGACCAGGGGACGGTCCAATTCTGCGATAGCGCCGATCCCACGGACCCGACTTCCCCGGGCATCTGCATTCCGCTGACCACGCCGCAGACCGCGGGTCCCACCAACGGCTTCTGCCTGCCCCACTGCTATGCGGGCTTGGACGGCACGTTCGGTCTCTCTTGTCCGGGCAAGGACACCTGCAATGCGCTCAATTTCTTGCTCGACACGACAACCAACATGGTTCAGGTGCATGGCTTCTGTCAGGGGACCTGCCAGGCGGACGCCGACTGTTCGGCGCTGGGCGCGGGATGGGTATGCCAGGTCGACGCCGGCATCTGCACGAAGGCAAAAAAGGCACGGACCAAGACCATCGGCACGACCTGCACCAACTCCGGCAACGGCCCTACGGTGATCGCCACCAGCGATACGGAGACGGGCGCGTGCAACTGCCCCTTCTCCGGGACGACGACCACGTCATTCTACTGCACCCAGACGTGCGTCGTTGGGGGCGCGGCCTGTCCGACCGGGTATGTCTGCGACGCCCTCGTTCCGGGAGTCCTCCAATTCTTGGCGGCGGACGGTGGGAACGAGAACATCTCGGGAGCGAACGTCCCGGGACTGGCCGGATATTGCTTGGCGGCGTGCTCGAGCCCGGACGGTGGGGTCGTCGACGCAGGGGCGGGCGACGCGGGGTCCTCCGGACAATGCCCGGGCGCGTCGACCGTTCCGGCTCTTTCGGCCTGCGCCCAGCCAACGGATTTGTTGGGGACGGCCGCAGGACCGGACTGCCTGCCGCCCCAGTAACGCCCGGCCGCGAGGGTTCGGGGGGGCCGGCCCGACTCGGACATCCACGCTGCGGCCGATGGGCTGGTCGTTCGCCCCATGGCCCGCGGCATGGCATAGTAAGTTTGAAACCTTTCTTTGCGTTGGCTTCAAATGCCTTTGTACGTCCGCGCTGCCATTTGGCCGTGGCTCTCTATTTCGACCCTGCTCTTAGCGGTGGCCGGGAATGGGTGCGTCTCGGGCTCGTCGCCCACCGCCGGCGGATTGCTCGAATCCGACGCGGGAGACGACGCGACCGCCAGCGGCTCGGCTGGCAATCCCATCTTCCCCATCGACGAAGCAGGTGCTTGCCGGCCGGGTGACGTGCAAAGCTACCAGCCGGTGCCGTATCATTTTGCGGCGGCGGCCTGGCGCGGCGCATGCGTCGTGGGGGGACCCACCGGCAATGGCCAGGACCGGCTCTTTTTCGAGAAATGCCTCGCTCCCGACGCGACTCCGCAGAGCTGCGCCGCGTTCCAGGCGGACGCCGCGAACGCGGGCTGCGCGAAGTGCATTCTCACCGCGGACACGACGGCAGACCACGACGGCTATGGGCCGCTCATCAATCACGGCACATTCATCACGACGAATGTCGCGGGGTGCCTCGAGCTCACCGATCCGAGCGCCCTTTCCTGCGCGAAGGCCGTGCAGGCTCTGAGCGGCTGCGAGCTCCGGGCTTGTGAGGCAAACTGCCCGGTTCACGATCCGACCTCGCGGGCGGCTTATGACACGTGCACGGCTCGGGCGGACCACGACGGATGCCTGCCCTATGCCAATGCCTCCGCTTGCACGAGCGGCGAGGCCGCTTCCGCGCCTCTCTGTCTTCTGTCGTCCTTTGCGGACTTCTATTACGCCGTCGTGCCCTTGTTCTGCGGCGTCCCGCCGAAATCCGACGGGGGCGATGCGCTTCGCTTCGACGCCGCCTCGGACGACTCGATCGTCGAGGCGCGTACGGCGTCCGCGCTCGACGCGTCGGCGGGGCCCCTGGACGACGCGAAGCCCCCCCCCGACGCGAAGATCGAGGCCGCGTTCGACGCCGCGGCGAATGAGGGGGCCTCCGACGCCCGCCAATCGGACGCCCCCGGCGACCACTCGAGAACCGCCGACGCTGATATCGCCGATGGGTTGCGGGACGCCGGGAAGGAATAACTGAGGTAAACCCCTCGGTATGGATGCCGAGGAGCTCCGCGACGACGACGCGGACATCGCGATATTGCGTGTCCTGCGGGACGACGCGACCGCGGACCCCGCGACCGATCCGTTCCTTCCAGACCCACTCGTCCTGCGAGCGTATCGCGAGATGCGACGCATCCGGCTCCTCGACTCGCGGATGGTTGCCCTTCAGCGGCAGGGACGCGTCGGTTTTTACGGCGCCGCGCGCGGCCAAGAGGCGGTCCCGATCGCGACGGGGCTCGCTCTACAGCCTCCGGATTGGGTATTTCCGGCGCTTCGGGAGCAGAGCATCATGCTCGTGCGCGGGTTTCCGCTTTCGACGTTCGTCGCCCAGGTCTTCGGGAGCAGCGGGGACGTGCTCAAGGGAAGGCAGATGCCCAGCCACCAGTCGGGGCGAGCGGTCTGCCAGGTGAGCTGGTCGTCGTGCGTCGGGCCCCAGCTGCCCCACGCCGTGGGCGCTGCCTGGGCAATGCGTTCGCGCGGCTCGAACGAAGTCGCGGTGGCTTTTTGCGGAGACGGCGCGACCAGCACGGCGGACTTTCACATGGCCATGAGCGCGGCAGGTCGGTGGCGCGTCCCGTGCGTCATCGTGTGCCAAAATAACCATTGGTCGATAAGCGTCCCAGCCGAGCGGCAGACCGCCTCTCGAACCATCGCCGTCAAGGCGCGCGCCTATGGATTTCCAGGGGTTCGCGTCGACGGTAACGATTTTCTTGCCATGTACGCGGTCGCGCGCGATGCCATCGAGCGGGCCCGTACCGGCGGCGGTCCCACATTCGTCGAGGCCGTCACGTACCGGATGGGGGCTCACTCGACGAGTGACGACCCGTCCCGCTATCGGTCGGACGCCGAAGTCGAAGAGTGGGCCCGCAAAGACCCGCTCGATCGGCTCCGAAAGCACCTCGCTTCGCGCGATCTTCTATCGGACGCCGCCGACGCGGCTCTCGAAACGGAGTTGACGGCCGAGATAGCCGATGCGATCGCCGTCGCGGAAGCGATGCCGCCGCCCGAGCCGGAGTCGCTGGTCGGAGACGTCTATGCCGAGCTGCCCTGGCACTTGCGCGAGCAGCTCGAAGAGTTGCAAAAGCTAGCGGCGCCTTCTACGCACGGGTAAGCACTGGTCTGCGCCCCCGTTTCACGGGAGAGCGACCGAAAACCAACGGACACGGCGAGAGGGAACAGAATGGCCAACAAAACCTACGACGCCATCGTCATCGGCGGCGGCCCCGGCGGGTATCCCTGTGCGATCCGCCTGGCGCAACTGAAGCAATCGGTGCTCTGCATCGAGAAAGAGGAAGTCGGCGGCGTCTGCCTGAACTGGGGCTGCGTGCCGAGCAAGGCGGTCATCGCGACCAGCCATACGTTCGACAAGGTCAAGGCCGGCCAGGCGTATGGTCTCTTCGTCGACAATCCGCGCATCGACGCCAACAAACTTCAGGACTGGAAGGAAGGCATCGTCAAGAAGCTCACCGGCGGGATTCGCACGCTCTTCCGTGGCAACGGCGTGGAGCTGGTCTATGGGGACGCGCGGGTGACGGGCGCAAAGACCGTGACCGTCAAGACCCGCGAAGGAACGACGGAGACGTTCGAGGCGCTCAAGGCGATCGTCGTCGCCACCGGATCGTCGACGATCGAAATCCCGAGCTTCAAGTTCGACGGCAAGAAGATCATCGGCGCGAAAGAAGCGGTGAGCCTGCGCGAGATTCCGAAGCGTCTCCTGGTCATCGGAGGAGGCATCATCGGCATGGAGCTCGGGGGCGCCTACCAGCGGCTCGGCTCCGAGATTACGGTGGTCGAGGCGCTGCCGAACATTCTGACCGGCGTCGACCCCGACGTCGCTGCGGTCGTGGAGCGCGCCTATGTCAAGCATGGCGCCAAGATCATGAAGGGTGCAAAGGCGCTCGGGTACGAGTACCAAAAGGACGGGTCGGTCGCCGTTCGCCTCGACGTCGGCGGGAAGACCGAGACCGTCGTGACCGACGTCGTCCTCGTCGCCGTCGGAATGCGCCCGAACGGAGCGGGCATTGGCTTGGAGGAGCTCGGCGTCAAGGTGGAGAAAGGGTTTGTCCCGACCGATGCCGTCGGGGCCACCAACGTGCCCGGCATTTACGCGGTCGGCGACTGCTCGAGCATGCCAATGCTCGCGCACAAGGCGTCAAAGGAAGGCGAGGTCGTGGCCGAGGTCATCGCCGGCCACAAAACGGCCAAAGACTGGGTGGCGATTCCGACCGCGATCTTCACCGATCCGGAGATCGCCACCGCGGGCTTGAGCGAGCAACAGGCCAAAGAAAAGGGGATCGAGGTGCGCGTGGGGAAGTTCCCCTTCAGTGTCCTCGGTCGGGCGATGGCCGTCAGCGAGACCGACGGCTTCGTCAAAGTCGTCGCGAACAAGGCCACGCACGAGATCCTGGGCTTCCAGATCGTCGGCCCCTCCGCGACCGATCTGGTCAGCGAAGCGATGCTCGCGCTCGAGATGCACGCCTTCCTCGAGGACGTCGCGCTGACGGTCCACCCGCATCCGACGCTCGGGGAAGCGATGATGGAAGCGGCCCTCCACGGCCTCGGTCAGTCGGTCCACCTGCTCAACAAGTGAGCGGTCACCGCCGCCCCTTGAACCCCATCATGTTCTGAACGACCGACTCGCTCTGCTCGGCGACCTCGGCTTGTTCGCGCTCCCGGTCGGCGCACTCCTCGCACAGTTTCTTCGCCTTACCCCCCACCTTCACGGTCACGAGCTCGCCGACCTCTTCTCCGCATCGTTTGCACGTGGGCATTGGGAATCCTCCTCGCTGTGAGTCTGCGCCCTCTGGCACGGCTGAGGATACCGCGGGCGCGCGGCGAGCGCGCGGCGAGGGCGAGGGAGGTGCGGCAGCGGGGGGCGTGTTAGATTCGCGTTCTACGAGGCCTCGGCACGCCATGGGCATCTTCGATCGGATGGGCAAGGTGATTCAGAGCAACCTCAACGCCCTGCTCGACAAGGCGGAAGACGAGCGCAAGCTCGTGGAGCTCAACCTCGACGA
>CAZVPE010000148.1:0-10837 GCA_964628155.1 uncultured Polyangiaceae bacterium
TGAACGACCTCATCAGCCGCTCGGAAGACCCCGAGAAGATGCTGAACCAGGTCGTTCTCGACATGAACAATCAGCTCGTCGAGGCCAAAAAGCAGGTCGCCGCCTCGATCGCCGACGAGAAACGCCTCGCCAAGCAGTACGAGCAAGAGGCGGCGAACAGCCAAGAGTGGGAGCGCCGCGCGATGATGGCCCTTCGCGCGGGCAACGAGCCGCTGGCAAAAGAGGGCCTGGCTCGAAAGCGCGAGCACGACGAGCTCGCGGCGACCTACCGGGACCAGTGGACCAAGCTCGATGCGGCCGTCGATCAGCTCAAGAAGGCTTTGCGACTGCTCAGCGACAAGATCGAAGAGGCCAAGCGCAAGCGAAACGTGCTGGTCGCGCGGAAGAAGCGCGCCGAGGCGCAGAAGGCCATCCAAGACACGATGAGCGGTCTCCGCGACCAGAGCGCGTTCGAGACGTTCGACCGGATGGCGCAGAAGATCGACCAGCTCGAGGCCGAAGCCGAAGCGCAGGGCGAAATCGCCGAAGAACTGACGGGGGACGGCCTCGCGACGCAGTTTCAGCAGCTCGAGCACGCGCACGGGGCGGACGACGACCTGGTCGCCCTCAAGCGAAAGATGGGCATTCTCCCTCCGGAAGAGGCGGTTGCGTCTCCTCAGCCCGTGCAGGCGCGCGTGGCGGCGCCGACTCCTTCGGCGAAGAGCGAGCAAGACGAAGTCGCCGCCGCGCTCGAAGAGCTCGAGGTAGAGCAGCAGCAAGAGGAAAAGCGCAAGGCGGGGCGGTGACCCGCTCGCGAGGCTGAGGTCGTGGCAGCCGCCGCCCCGCTGACCACCGAAGTCGGCTCGCCGAGGGGATTCGTGCACTCGGAGCCCCACGACGCGCTCCTCGCTCGATTGCATACCGACCCGGTGCGGGGCTTGGTCGAAGACGAGGCAGCGCGGCGCTTCGCCCGCGACGGCGCGAACGCCCTGCCCGGCGCCAAGAAGGAGAGCGCGGCTCTCAAACTGGTCGCCCAGTTCTCGAACCCGATCGTCATCACGTTGCTGGTCGCTGCAATCATCGCGATCGTCAACGGCGCCAGCCAAAAAGGTACGCCGCTCCTCACGCGCTACGGCGACGCGACGGCGATCATGCTCATCGTCGTGCTCAACGCGGTGCTCGGTTTCGTCCAGGAGCGCCGCGCCGAGGCCGCGCTCGACGCGCTCGCCAAGATGCAGACGCCGAATGCGCGGGTGCGGCGCGGCGACGAAGTCAAAGTCATCGCGGCGTCGCAGGTGGTCGTGGGCGACGTTCTCGAGGTGCAAGCGGGCGACGCCGTGGCCGCGGATGCCCGTCTCCTCCAGACGATCGACCTCGTGGCCGAAGAGAGCTCGCTTACCGGCGAAAGCGTTCCCGTTCAAAAGGACGCCCGCGCCGGGGTGCCCGACGACGCGCCGCTGGCCGATCGTCCCACCATGCTGTTCGTCGGGACGACCCTCGTGCGCGGCAAAGGGCGGGCCGTCGTGGTCGCGACGGGCGCGCGCACGGAGCTCGGTCAGCTTTCAGCGCTGGTCAACCGCCCGCGCGACCGCACGACGCCCCTCGAAGAAAGGCTCGACTGGTTCGGCAAGCGCATCCTGTGGACTTGCCTCGCGTTGGCGGCGCTGCTCTTCGTACGGGGACTGTTCAAAGGCGACCGCAGTTGGCACGAGCTGCTGCTCGAGGCCGTGAGCCTGGCCGTCGCCGCGATTCCGGAAGGTCTCCCTGCGATCACGACGATCACGCTCGCCCTGGGCATGCAGCGCATGGCCAAGCACGGCGCAATCGTCCGTAAGCTGGCGGCGGTCGAGACGCTCGGGGCTGCGACCGTGATCTGTACGGACAAGACGGGCACGCTCACGCGGAATCAGATGACGGTCCGCGAGGTGTACTGTGGCGGAGCGCGCTTCGACGTGACGGGCACCGGTTACGACCCCCATGGGGCGATCGTCGACGAGAAGGGCGTGCCGGTCGCTTCGCTCGTGCGTCCGCTGAGCGATCTGCTCGCCACCGCCTCGCTTTGCAACAACGCGGCGCTCTACGAGGACGACGGGAGTTGGCGCGTTCGCGGGGACCCGACCGAGGGGGCGCTGCTCACGCTCGCCGCGAAGGCGGGGATCTCGCACGACGCGGTCGTCAGCTCTCACCAGGTGGTCCAGGAGCTCCCGTTCGACAGCGACCGCAAGCGCATGACGATCGTCGCCCTCGACGAACGGGGGCGCGAGGTCGTCCACTCCAAGGGCAGCGCAGACGTGCTTCTCCCGCTTTGCAGCGCCCAGGAGACGGCGGCCGGCCGTGTGCTCCTCGACGCCGAGTCGCGGCGCACCATCCTCGAACAGGCCGAGCGCATGAGCGGCGAGGCGCTTCGCGTGCTCGCCCTGGCGCGGCGAGACCTCGCACGGACTGACGCGGGAACGGCTTCGAACGCCGAGATCGAGACCAGCCTGACGTTCCTCGGGCTGGTCGGGATGATCGATCCGGCCCGCGATGGCGTCAAAGAAGCGGTCGCCCTTTGCGCCGATGCGCACGTGCGCGCGGTCATGATCACCGGCGACCACAAGCTGACCGCGGTGGCGATCGCCAAGCAGCTCGGCATCTGGGAGGAAGGTGCGCTCGCGCTCACGGGCGCCGATCTCGAGAAGCTCTCGGACGCCTCGCTCGACGGCTGCATCGAAACGGTGCGTGTGTTCGCGCGCGTCACCGCGCAGCAAAAGCTGCGTATCGTCGGCGCGTTCAAGCGGATGGGACACATCGTGGCGATGACCGGCGACGGGGTCAACGACGCGCCGGCTCTCCGCGAATCGCACATCGGAGTGGCCATGGGCAAGGACGGCACCGACGTCGCCCGCGAGGCCGCGGACATGGTCATCGCCGACGACAATTTCGCGACGATCGTCGAGGCAGTGCGCGAGGGCCGGGCCATCTGGCGCAACATCCAGAAGTTCATTTTCTTTCTCTTGTCGAGCAACGCGGGACTCTTGGTGACAGTCTTCACCGCGAGCTTTCTCACGGGACTCAAGCCGCTGACGCCTCTCATGATTCTGTGGATCAACCTCGTGACCAACGGACTTCCGGCGCTCGCGCTGGGCGTCGATCCGCCGGACCCGACCCAAATGCGAGAGCCTCCGCGAAAACGGTCCGCCAGCCTGGTAGGCCTTCGCGACTGGCTGGGAATTGCCTATGTCGGCGTATGGATGGGCGGCGCCGCCATGGTCTGTTACCTGCTCCGCTGGCGCCCGGACGATCCGGAGGCGTTCGAGCGCGGGCGTGCAATTGCGTTTTCGCTGCTCGCGTTGAGCCCCCTCTTTCACGCCTTCAATTGCCGGTCCGCGACGGTGTCGTGCTTCGCGCTTCGACCGCTCCTGCCCTTGGCGCTCGCCGCCGCCGTGGCATTCAGCGCCGCGATTCACCTGGTTGCCGTGCTGGTGCCGGCGCTTCAGCCCGTGTTTCGGACCTTCGTTCTGGACGCGCGCGAGTGGTGGTTGCTCTTGGCGATGTCCGCGTCGATTGTGCCGGCCGTGGAAATCGCGAAGCTGGGGCAGCGCGTGGTGATGCGCAGGCGCCTTCCGACCGCGTAGCGCGCAGACCTCAATCCCCCCCACGCCGCGGGTCTCTTGCTATGTTTCGCGCCATGGGCCGTCTGCCGCCGTACATCGTGCTTGCACTCGCGACCGCGTGCGGCGGACAGCAAGCGGCCGGACCCAACGCAAAGACAGCGGGCGACGACGACGATCGCGGGTTCTCCGAGTACGCCGCGACGCACGGTATCGCGACCCTTGATCGGTCCGAAGACGCTCCGGAGGTGACGGCGGACGGTCTGCGGCTCGAAGCGATCGACCCGAAAAATCCCGTCAAACTGGACGGCGTATTGAGCGAGTGGCCGGCACTAGCGAAGGCGACCGTCGTGGTCCAAGGTTCCACCAAGGCCACGCTCAAGGTCGCGCTCCAGTACGACGAGACGAAGCTCTACGTCGGTGCCGACGTCACCGATGCGTCGTTCTCGCCGGGCAAAGATTACGTCTCGCTCGTTCTCGCGGTCCCCAAGCCCGGGGGCACGGGCGCATACGCGTCGTACGAGCTCGGACTGTTCGCGGGCAAGCCGGGGGAAACCGCCGGCAGCGTTCGCGCAGGGCGCCACGGCAACCTGCCGAACGCCAAGATCGTCGAGGCGCCGACGGAAAGCGGCTACTCGCTCGAGGTTGTCATCCCCTTCAGCTCGATTCCCGAAATGCGGTCTACGCGCGTCGGCATCCACGGCGTCGCCGCTTACGTGAACACCGACGGCGTGGTGGCCACCGGCCCGGGCGACGCGCAGCACCCTGCGGCGATGGCATGGATCCCCAGCGAGCCCGAGCTCGCGATGATCGAGCAGCTTCTGACCCCCAAGGGGCTGACGAAGATCGCTCCTGCCGCGGACATCGTCGCCGACCTGACGGGCGACGGCGTCCGAGAGCGCATCGCCGTTTTCGAACACTATCTGACGATCTGCGGCCCCTCGTACCTCGGTGGCACCGGCTTTTTCTACCGCGACCTCGTCGGCGAGCTCCTGCAGCTGGAAGTGCGCGACGTGACGGGACGCCGCAAGGGCGACGTCGTCGTGCGGCGGCGGCAGAGCGCCGGCGACGGGACGCGCGAGTACATCGAAGTTCTCAGCGCGCTCTCCGCGGACCAGGAGCCCAAGCTGACGTTCGCGCACGAAATCGGCGTTCGGCAGTCCGACCGCCACATCGACAACGCCGTCCACCTGTCGCGCGGTCAAATCGAAGTAAGCACGGAACCGCCGAGCGGCTGGGACGCGGGGTCGTACGACGAACCGGTAGCGACCGACGTCGAGCCGATCCTCTTGCCTTGGGGCGGCGTGCGGTCGCAGGTGTTCCGATTCGACGGGTCACGCTTCGCAAAGGCCAGAGAGGTGACTCAGGTATCCCACGAGGCCCCCTTGCGGGAGGCGCAGCGCGGGTCGCAAGACGCGCCGGACGAGCGCAGTGGCGACGAGCAGCGGCCGGTCGCGGCGCGTCCCGCCGAGCCGCCGACGCCCAAGGTCACACGGGGAGGCGACCTCTCGGCGCAGATCGTCGAGCAGTACCGCAAAGATCGAGGGGTCGCTCCGGGCACCGCGCCGAAGGTCGACCTGACGGTGCAAGTGACCGACGACGCACGTCCTGAGCGTGTCCTTCTCATCGGTCGCGACATCGTCGTTCTGGGCCCCGGCTTTAAGGACGGAACGGGGTACGCGTTCCTCACGCTGCAGCAATTCGCGGACGCCGCAGACATCAAAGACCTCTCGGCGCGCGACTTGACGGGCGACGGCGCGGCGGATCTGATCGTGCGCGGCGTGCGCCGCCAGAGCTCCGGTAAGACGAACGTCGAAGTCGAAATGATGTTCGTGTACGAAGTGAAGGAAGACTCGATCGCGCGCGTGTTCGGCATCGAGACGGCACGCGGGCACAAAGGCAAGCGGGTTCAGGGACTCGTTCAGTTCATCCCCGCGCCCGGTGGCAAGTCGTTCGACATCCTTGCGGCGCCGGGGCGCGCGAACGGGTGGACCGTCAAGACGTACCCGTGGGCCCAGGACCGGCCGGGCGAGGCGAACATCGAGCCGCTGCTCTTGCCATGGGGCGGCATCCCCAGCGTTCGCTACACGTGGAACGGGTCGCAATTCGTGCCCAAGTCGTAATCCGGGCGTGTGCCCGTCCAAAATACCCGCGCGCCTGTCGCTAGTCTGAAGTTCCCGCGGGGAACTTCAGGCTAGTGCTTCGCGAACGGATCGCCAACGTCGTCCAGCGCGTTGTTCGGAGCGGCGGGCGCTTGCGCTTTCGCGGGCGGGTGGGTCGCCGAGGTCCAGGCGGTTTCGAGCGTGATGGTCTGCTTCGGTTCGCTCGCGTCGATGGTCACGGTTTTCGTCTTGTAGCCTTTGCGGGTGACGACCAGTGTCGCCCCCTCGCCGTCCGCGAGGTGGAGCGCGACCGGGCCTGCTCCCAACTCCTTTCCGTCGCGCGCGAGCGTCGCGTCCGAGGGCACAGCGCTGACGAGCACTTCGCGTTGTGCGGGCGGCGCCGGCGCGATGGCGGTGACCGAAGCCGCGGGCAGAGGGGGCGCAGTAGCTGGAGCCGCGGTTGCCGTGGGCAGAACGGGCGAGAGCGCCGCCGCTGCCGGGGGGGCCGTCTGCGCCGTAGAGGACTTGCCTAAGACGACGACCCCGATGACGCCGACGATGGTCGCAACCGCGCCGATGACCGCGTAAAGGGGCCAGCGCTGTCTGGGAAGCGTCGGTTCACCCGGCACGGGCTCCGGCATTCCCTGCGACCGGAAATAGTCCGACGGTACGTGGAAAGCGCCCGACCGCGCCATCAGCTCCTGCACCGCGTCGGGCATCAGGCCCTTTTCGAGCTTCTCGAGCTCGGCGACGACCTGATCCATGTTCGCGTATCGGCCTTCCGGCTTCTTGGTGAGGCTCTTCAGGACGATCGCGTCGAGCCCGGGCGGCACATCCACTTCGGGGACGAGCGCGCGGATGGGAACGGGCGCCTTGTACATGTGCTGCGTGAGGATTCCCATGAAGTTGTCCGCGTCGAACGGAACCTTGCCGCTCGCCATCTCGTAGAGCATCACCCCGAGGGCGTAGACATCGGTCCGGTGATCGACCGGTGTTCCGGCCGCCTGTTCGGGGCTCATGTAGTGCGGCGTTCCGAAGACGCTCCCGGCGCGCGTCATCCGCTTGGTGCCGCTTCCGACTTTGGCGATGCCGAAGTCGAGGATCTTCACGAAGTCCTTCTCGGTCCCGTGCTTGACGAGCATGACGTTGTCGGGCTTCAAGTCCCGGTGGATGATGTTTGCCGCGTGGGCGGCGGCAAGCCCCTGCGCGATCTGTTTGGCGATGTGGCAAAGGCGAGCAACGGGCATGGGCCCCTTCGCGTCCCCGATGACCGCACTCAGACTCTTTCCCGAGAGAAATTCCATGACGAAGTAGGTCGACCCGTCGGGGAGCTGACCGAAGTCGCTGATGTCGACGATGTGCGGGTTGCCGATCGCGCTCGCCGCACGCGCTTCTTGGAGGAAGCGCTCGTTTGCCTCGTGGTCGGT
The DNA here is from genome assembly GCA_964628155.1 of uncultured Polyangiaceae bacterium. Classification (GTDB taxonomy): domain Bacteria; phylum Myxococcota_A; class Polyangia; order Polyangiales; family Polyangiaceae; genus Palsa-1150. Next base: position 7,102 of record CAZVPE010000148.1, read on the forward strand.
CGCCATTTCGCCACGGAGGACTTTGACGGCGACCCTCTTGTCGATGACTTTGTGCCGCGCCGCGTAGACGACTCCCATGCCGCCTTCGCCCAGCACGCGCTCGATCAGGTAACGACCGTCGATCGTCCGACCGACGTACCCGTCCTCCTTCGCCTTGGGAGGCACGCCGGTATCGGGAGCGTCCACGGCGTCTGAGCTATCCAATTCCACCGTGGGCGCGTAGGCGGCTCCCCCCGGCGGCGGGGGCGGCGCCGGCCGCCGAGGCGGCGCCGGCGGAGGCTTGGGGGCTTCGGGCATGGACTCCTCGCCAAAGTTAGGTCGCACAAGCGGCCATACGGCTACGACAGCAAACGTTTAAGCAACAAGCAAGCCGTAGCATGTGTGCTTACTTGAAGCCTTTTCGGCGCGCGAGTCGCAGCCGAGCGCTGCGATTCACGCGGTAAGGGCGGTGTCGAAATGGAGCGGAGGAGGCCGCTCCACCTGACACTTTCGAGGACCATGACAGCGGAGGCGCATGGGCCATGCTTCTTTGCGGCAAGCCGGGGCAGTGAGCCGTTCTACCCGTCGGGGAAACCGCTCTACCCGCCGGGGAAACGCCTCTCCCCAACGAAAGCGGAGCACGACGCGGTGTCGAGCACCGTCACTCGCAAGCACACTTACGGGTGCACGATTCTGGGCCTCGCTCTACAAGTCAAACAATGGGTTACCCGGTCACCGTCGCGCTCCGATACCTCGGGTCGAAAAAGAAGAACATGATCTCGGTCAGCACGTCCCTGGCCATCGGAGGCGTACTCCTGGGTGTCGCGGCCCTCACCATCGTGATGAGCGTCACCGGCGGATTCCAGGAACAATTTCGGGAAAAAGTGCTTGGCGTCAACGCACACGTGCTGGTCCTCAAGTACTCGATCGACTTCCGCGAGTACCGCGACGTCATGAAGAAGGTCGAGGATGTTCCCCACGTGCTGGGAGTCGCCCCCTTCGTCATCAACCCGATGATGGTCACGCACGGTGACCACACGGCGACCGGCGTACTCCTCAAGGGAGTCGACCCCGAGCTCATGCCTCGGGTGCTCGACTTGCCAAAGCACGTCACGAGCGGCAGTCTCGCCGGGCTCCGCCGCCCGGGCGCCGTCCCGCCCGAGCCCGCCTTCGACCCGCTGCGTCGCGAGCTCGATTCGCCACGGAGGCACGACGACATGCTGGACGGGGACGCGGGCGTCGACTCGCTGCTCCGACTGATGCAGCGCGACCTCGAGGACGCGATGGATCGGGCCGACGCGGGGCGACGCAAGACCGAAGACGCCCCCGAGGAGGCCCCGAAGCCCGAACCGAAATTTCGGGCCAACACGAACTTCGTCGGCGACGTGACGCCGCGGGGCGGCTACAAGAGCAAGCTCCCGGACGACGACTTCATCCCCGACTCAATCGACCCGGACCCGTGCAAGAGCGCCTCCGAGATCGCGAAAATGCCGGGCATCGTCGTCGGACGGACGCTGGCAAAGCAGCTCGACGTAGGACTCGGCGATTGCGTTCAAGTCACGTCGCCGCAAATCGGCATCTCGTTCGGCGCCGGAGCTCGCTCGCCCATCGCGAAGCAGTTTCGAGTCATCGCGGTCTTCGAAGCGGGCTTCGACCAATACGATTCCAAGCTCGTCTACACCGACCTCTACGAGGCCCAAGCGTTTTACGAATACGGCGACAGCGTGACGGGAGTCGAGATGAAGCTCGACGATATTGATCGCGCCGACGAAGTGGCCCGGGAGATCACGCGGCGACTGAACAATGGCATCTACAACACGATGACGTGGAAGCAGCTCAATCATGGGCTGTTCACGGCGCTGCTCATTCAGCAAATTGGGATGAGCTTCATGCTCGGCCTGATTATCCTCGTGGCGGCGTGCACGGTAATCGCGACGCTCATCATGGTCGTGCTCGAGAAGAAGAAAGAAATCGCGCTCCTCAAGGCGCTCGGCGCCAAAGACGACGCCATCCTCCGCATCTTCATCTACCAGGGGGGACTCGTCGGTCTCGCCGGAACGGCGCTGGGCGTCATCATCGGCTGGCTCTCGTGCAGATTCTTGCTCGCTTACACTTTTCCGCTAGATCCAAAGGTTTACTTCATCTCCCGGTTGCCGGTCTCGATGCGTCCCATTGAATTCGTGGTGCCGGCTCTGGTGGCTCTCGGGATATGCCTCGTGGCCACGATTCTTCCGGCCGTCTATGCAGCTCGGCTCAGACCCGCCGACGGGTTGCGGGCCGAATGAACCGGCGTTGCGTTGACCGTCCCGACGTCAGCCTGATAAGAATTTTGGCGTCGAACGAAAGGCAAAGCGACTGATGCGATGGCTCGTCGAGGTGGTGACGCTCGGCAAGACCGAAACGGAGTCGCTCTACGTGGACGGCGAGTCGTGGCAGAAAGCTCTGCAAGCGGCGCGCACCCAACGCGGCGAGTCGGCCCCGATGAGCGGCTTTTCGATCGAGCTGTCGGAGGACGGCTGCCGCGCCATCGATTCTTCATCCCGCCTGCGATACGAGGTGCGACGGGCCCCCGACCAGGGGCCGCCGGCCGCGGCGAATCGCGCACCGGAGGGGCCGCCGGCCGCGGCGAATCGCGCACCGGAATCGCCCGAGAGCGCTGGAGCGGAGACGACGGGGGCGGATCCCAAGGCGGCGCCCTCCGTACGTCCTTCGTCCCCACCCCGCACATCCAAACGCCCCTCGCTGTCTCCAAGCGCGGCTGCCCTGGTCCTCGGGCCTCCGGCGGCCCCTTCGGCTCCGCGGCCCGCGCCGACGACGCCCTCGGCTGCGGGAGCCATCCCGTCCGTTACGCAAGGTACTGCGAGGCCTTCGCAGGCGCCCAATTCCGCGCGGGCCGAGATTGGCGCGAGCATGCCGTCGCAAGTTGTCTTCAAGCGAGAAGAGGAAGGGACCGAGTCGGTACCGCTGACGTATCGCGAGTACGTGTTTCTGGTTCCGCTCGGGACGAGTGAGTCCTCGGCCGAATCCTTGCTGCGGACGCAGCTCGAGCTCGTGCGCGCGTCGCTTTCCCGCGCCCCGCTGGGCAAGCTCGTGAACTTGGCGGTGTTCGACATCGCGTTTCACGGAAAGCCCACCGTGCCCCCCCTTTCGACGCTCACGTGGAAGGATTGGCGCGACGACCCAGTCGTCGAGTTCCCGCGCCGGCCCGGCTACGTCCGCTCGAAGAGAATTTCGTCCGAGGCCCTGCTTCCGCGACCGACTCGGTCGAGCCCCGCTTCGGACCGTCCCGAGGCGATCGCGGCCCAGAGTTCGGCCCGTGCGCCGGAGCACCTCGTCGCCCCGGTCGTCGTCCCGGCCCCCGTGTCATCCCCCGCGATGGTCACGATCCTCGAGGCGACCCAAGCCAATTCCACGGCTGTCGACGGGAGCGGTCCGCCCGCTGTGTCTCCCCCGGTACCGGTACCGGCCCCCCGACCCGCGCCGCCCTCCCTACGTGAACTCCCCCTCAAAGCCGAGCCGGCCTCCAAACCGGAACCCGCCGCGACGCCGCCGATTGCGGTTGCGACGGTTCCCCCTGCCTCGACTGAGGAAGCACCGGCCACCTCGGTAGCGGCAGTCGCCCGGGAACCCGTCGCCCCTCCTCCCGCAGCGGCGCCGGAACCGCCGGCGAACGCCGTCCCGGACCAAAGCGCACCCGCGTCGTCTCCGGCGGTCGTTGCGCCTTCCCCGTCATACGCCGCCGAGTCTCTCGCAACCG
>CAZVPE010000148.1:10937-14606 GCA_964628155.1 uncultured Polyangiaceae bacterium
GGCGAGCCTCGCGCGACTGGCGAGCCTCGCGCGACCGACGAGCCTCGCGGGACGGCCGGTCCGCACGTCCCCACCCCGACGCCTCCACGCGCCCGCGTGCCTGGAGAGGAGCTCATCGCAGACTTGTTCGAGTCGATGCACGAGCTTCATTTCTTGCGCGACGCGCTCGAAGGGGGCGAGTTCTGCCTCGGTCTCGCGATGGAGAAGATCCCCTCGCAGGCAGGCATCGTGCATTTGTACGACATCGATCGCCGCGAGTTTCTGGTCACGAGCGCGCGGGGAGCGAGCGCGATGCTCCTGCGCCGTCATCCGGAGAGTGACGCGCTCTTGTTCCCCGCAATGAAGAAGGGCCGGGCATTCGTCGTGGCGGACGCATCTCAAGGCGACGCCGCATCGCTCGAACGCTACGTCGCGCTCGGGGGGGCGCGCAGCATCATCGTCGCCCCGGTGGCTCTGTCGGGCCGATTTCTCGGCGCGATCGAATTGATAAACCCGCTCGACGGGCAACCCTACACGGCGGCCGAGGGCAACGCGGTGACGTACATCGCTCAGCAGTTCGCCGAATTCCTCGACACCCACGGCATCGTGACCGACCCGCAGCGAATTCGCGCGCGCGCCGGATAGTGCGTTTCTGCTGACGAGTGGGGTTTGCATGCCCGGTCGCCCCGAGCGCCTCGCAAGCTTCGTCATTCTGCCGGCCGTTCTCGTGGCGGTCGGCGTGCTGGCATATTTCACCTTCCGGACGACGCTCCAGGTCGAACGACTCCGCCAGCAGTCGGTGCTCGAAGCGACCCTGGGCCTCGCAAACGAGAAGGCCGACCGACTCGACGCCCGCATCATCGAGCAAGACAACGTCGTTTTCGCGATCGCCGACCCGCAGCGCCTCGCGGACCTGACGCTGCGCTGGCTGCCGACCGCGCAGCGCGAAACGCCGACCGTTCGCGCCATCCTGGTGCTCGACGAATCTCGCACCGTACTGGCGTTCGCATCGCGCGCCGGGGGAGTATTCGCCGAAGAGGAGGCGTTCCGGCGCCTGCTCGTCCAGCGGATGTGCGCGGACATGGAGCTCGCGAAGCAGGAGCCGGACGAGCTCCGGCACCTGCACCGCGCCTACCGCGGTCAGAGTTACCTCGTCAGCTATTGGCAGCGCGTCGTTCCGGCTGCACCGGAGGGGTCGGGGGCCTCCTCGGCCTCGGATCAAGGGCAAGGACGCCGCTATTTGGTCGTCGCCTGGCACGACATCGGCCGCATCGTCAAAGACACGATGCCCACGCTTTTTTCGGAGGCGGCCACGCCGAGTCGAGTCAACGTGCTCGACGAAGACGGGCGCATCATCTTCGGCCCTCCGCTCCGGAGCAGCGAGTTCACAGTGGCGGTTCGGTTTCCCACGACCCTCTACGGCTGGCGCGTCCAGGTCTCGCCGAGCGCGAGCGACGAGCTGACCGCGCGCGTGCAGAACCGCGCGATGCTGGAGCTCGTCATGGTCGTGCTCTCCTGCGCGGTCATCGTCCTCGGCGTCGCGACGATCCTTCTTGCGGCGGAGAAGGAGCGGCGGATATCGGCGCTGAAGAGCGACTTCGTCGCCAACGTGAGCCACGAACTGAAGACGCCGCTGGCGCTCGTGCGCATGTTCGGCGAGATGCTCCAGTCCGGCCGCGTGTCGAGCGACGAGAAACGGCAGCAGTACCTCGACATCATCGTGAGCGAGAGCGAGCGGCTCTCGGCGCTCATCGAGAACGTTCTCGACTTCGCGCGCGTCGAGCGCGGGCGCGAAGCCTACGACTTCTCCGAAGGCGACGTGGGCGAAGCAGTCGCCAAGGCAGTCAACGTCTACAAGTACCGGGCGGAGCGCGAGGGCGTCGACCTGGCTATCGAGCTCGGCGCGGACTTGCCGCGGACCCGCATCGACGGACGAGCCGTCGAATTGGCGGTCATCAACCTCATCGACAACGCGCTCAAGTACGCGCCTGGCTCCAACGTCGTGAGCGTTCGTGTGGAGCGCGAGAACAGCGCGATCGTGGTCCGCGTGGTCGATCGCGGCCCGGGCGTTCCACCCGAGGACCAGGGGCGCATCTTCGAGCGGTTCGTTCGCGGGTCCACCGCGCGCGGCCTGCCCATTCGCGGGAGCGGAATCGGGCTGGCCCTGGTGAAGCACATCGCGGAAAGCCACGGCGGTCGCGCGTGGGTCGTGAGCGGCGTCGGTCAGGGAGCGACGTTCGCGATCTCGATCCCCGTCGTGTCGTTGGGCTAGACGGATGTACGCATCCAAATCGAGAGCCCGGCCCAATCGCCCCTGGCCCATTGCGCCCCCCCGACAATCCGGGAACTTCCTGCCCTACCGGGTTACTGATCCGGTGCCTCCCCACGGGATGACGCCGCTCTTTTTGCGGTCCCAGCACAAACTTCGGCCAGTACTTCCCAGTCTTTACGCTCCGCGAGCCCTGACCTCGGGGGCGAACGTCTCGATTGCCGCACGCGAGCCAAACTCCCTTGACGTACTTTGGTCTCACCTGTCAGGCTCCGCGTGCTCGTGCACGGTCGCGTGAGCCCTTCGGACTTGAGGCGACGTGACACGCTTGCTTCATTTCAAGTCGTTCGGATAACTTCGCCCACCGCCGAACGGGTGCTTGCTCATCGGGAGTACGGTTGCTCCCCCGGGCTTCCCGCCAGGGATTTTGTGCACGCTAGGAGTTTCGAGGTCAACGGCTCGCTCGCAAGACACTCGTTGGAAGCTCATCAGTCCCGGAGGGGCGAGACCCCGATCGGCCCTGAGAGCGAGGTCCTGAGACGACCCCGACGACAAACATAACGGAGGACGGTTCGATGGCTGCAGTCTGGAAGCATTTCAAGGACGGTGGTTGGGGGATGTACGTGATTCTCTTCTGGTCCATCATCACGATCGGCGTAATCGTCGAGAGGGCGCTTTACCTCTACGGCTCGTCCATCAACAAGGACGTGTTCCTCGCGACGATGCAGAAGTGCATCCTCGCCGGAGACATCGCAAAAGCCGTCAAGATGTGCTCGGCCGCCAACGCGCCGCTCGCGCGCATCGTCCAGGCCGGCCTCGTCAAGGTGAACCGCCCGGACGAAGAGGTTCAGGCGGCCATGGACGAAGCGGCCCTTCGGGAGATCCCGCGCATCGCCAAGCGCACGGGGTACCTCGCACTTCTCGCCAACCTCTCGATGCTCAGCGGCCTGCTCGGCACGGTGTCAGGGCTCATCACGAGCTTCGGCGCGGTCTCGGGAGAGAGCGTCGACCCCAGCCAGAAAGCGCGTATCCTCGCTGAGGGTATTTCCGAAGCGATGAACTGCACGGCGTTCGGCCTCATCGTGGCCATCATCGGCCTCGTGGGCTACGCCATTCTCAACGGCAAGACCCAGACGCTCGAAGACGACATCAACGAGTCGAGCGTTCAGGTGCTCAACTTGGTCGTCACGAACAGGCAGAAGGTCAATATGGCCGGCCTGCCCACCGGCTGAGTCACGCCGTCGATCTCAGTCGAAGCGTCGTGGGGCTCGCGAGAGCCCCACGACGTGTCGTGGACTCGATTCGCGTAGCGCACGGAAGAGGAGAAGAAGCATGGGTGGCGTAGACGTTGGTGGAGGCGGCAAAGGCAAGCGCAAGTCGCTCGACTCGGAGATCAACATGATCCCGATGATCGACCTGCT
>CAZVPE010000149.1:0-14554 GCA_964628155.1 uncultured Polyangiaceae bacterium
TCCTTTGAGGGGACGCTCGACTATTTTCTCGACAGCGTCTTCAACTATCCGACACTCGCTGAGTGTTACAAGGTTGCGGCCCTAGACGGCTACAACAAGCTGAGGTTGCTGGGCCTACCGGCCGCAGTGTTCCCGCTAGTGGACCATTGAGTCGGGGTCTTACGACCGACTCCCTAAACACTCTCCACCGTCGTCAAAGCGCCGAGTGTTCGGTCCTGCTAATCAGTAGACGGTTTCCGTCGAGCATTCGATGGCTCCACATCGCGCCAGCGCGTCTCATGCTTGAGCTGGGGTTGACACGGTACCACTCTCGCGCTCGTCGTCGCGGGGCGTGGCTCGCTTGGCGATGAAGGTGAACATCGATGGAACGAGGAACAGCGACAGAACGGTCGAGGACGTGAGTCCGCCGACGACCGCCAACGCGAGCGCTTGGTTGGCCTCCGTTCCGCGCTCCAGCCCGATCGCCGTTGGAATGAGGCCTATCACGGTCGCCAGGCTCGTCATCATGATCGGGGTGAAGCGCGTCCTGGCCGCATTGACGACGGCGTCTTCTTTCGAATCGCCCCCTGCGAGTCGCACGCTCGCCTCGTGAACGAGCAAGATTCCATTCGACACAGCGATCCCGATGACCATCAGGATCCCCATGAGCGCCGTGATCGAAAACCCCTGCCCGGCGGCCAAGAGAGCGAGCACAATGCCGACCATGCAAACCGGAATGGCGAAGAGCATCACGAGCGGCAACCGGAGCGATTTGAACTGAATCGTCATCACCATGAAGACGACCATCACCGCCAGTCCAATCGCGACGCCAAGGCCCGAAAATGTCGTTCGCATCAGATCCATCTCACCGACGTACCTCCATTGAAGCCGGCGCGTGCGGGGGTCGGTCGCGAGCTTTCTCTCGAGCTCGTCGGCCGCGCTGCCGACGTCACGGCCTTCGGTCTGCATGTAGACCTCAGTCACGCGCGTCATGTGATCACGCTCGATGGCGATCGGCCCGGAGGACCGATCGATGTTCGCGTACGCACTGAGGGCAACGGCCTTGGCATCGGCGGTGACCCGAGCGGGGAGCTGTCCAAGAGCATTGACGTCGGGGACGTCTCGCTCATCGTAGTATGTGACGACGTAGTACGCCTGACCGTTATTGGGATCAATCCATACGCTGGGCGTATTGATGTTTCCGAGGGTAGCGTCCAGGGTTGCTTGGGCCGCTTGACGCGCCGTAACCCCGACGAATCCAGCCTGCTCCCGGATCGTGTCGATGTGGATCTCGGGATAGTCAGTCTGAAGCTGCACGCGAATATCGCGCAGGCCTCCCACCGAGCGAGCGACCGCCGCGATAGCGCGGGCGTGGTCCTCCAAAGCCGTGAGGTTGTCGCTTTCGACCTCGATGGCAATGGGCGCCACGTAGCCATTCGAGAACACGCTGGCGACCAGTCCGCCCGGCCACTGAAGGAACTCGACCCCTGGATAGTGCTCCACGAGCAGTTTGCGCATCAAGTCGGCGATTTGCCGCTGTGTGTGCTTGCGCTTCTCGGGCCCCACCAGGGCGACCCGAATGAAGCCCATGTGCGGCCCGTCGTTGGGGCTGGTCATCGCGCTCCGCGCATTTTCCGGCGATCCTTCGTTGGTCAGGACAAGTTCGACCTCTCCTTTGGGAAGCTCGCTGGCGAGCATTTTGCCCATCGCCTGGACCTGTCGCGAGGCTTCGTCGAGCGAAATCCCCGGCGAGAATCGCACGTAGACTCGCTCCATCGACTCGTCGATTTCGGGGAAGAACGTGCTCGGCAGGTGCGTGGCGGCCCAGCCGGAGCCCACCGTAAGCACGACGCAGGCCACGATGATCCATACGCGCACCCCAAGCGCGCGCCGCAATACGAGGGAATAGCCCTCACCGAGACGCTCGATGCGATCGCCGAGCTTTTTCGAGATTCCGCGCGGTTCGCGTTCCGACAGGAGGAAGCGACACGCGACCGGCGTCACGAACATGCTGATGAAGTACGACGCCACCATCGCCACCGCGACCGTCAGCGCGAGTGGTGCGAAGAGCTTTTTGGCGAGTCCCGCGAGCAAGAGAACCGGCAGAAGAACCGCGATTGTGGTCAGGGTCGAGGCGAGGACGGGAAGCGCCACCGCGTTCGTGCCCTCGAGCGAAGCGCGGAAACGACTCATCCCCTGCCGCTGGTGCCGATGGATGGATTCGAGCACCACGACCGCGTCGTCGACCAGTCGTCCCATGGCCAGCGTCAAGCCGCCAAGCGTGAACGAGTTGAGCGTCTGTCCGGTGCCGTAAAGGACGATGAGCGTGACCGCGAACGACAGCGGGATGGCCACCGCGACGATGAGCGTCCCTCGGACGCTTTGCAAGAACAGCAAAATCACGAGCGAGATGAGCACGAGGGCCTGCAGGACTTCGCGCTTCAAACCGGAGTAAGACGTCTTGACGAAGGTGGACTCGTCGAAAACAGGCTTGACCACCATGCCCGCCGGCAAGTTCTGGAGGCCCTGAACGGCCTTCTTGACGGCCGCGACGATTCGGAGCGTGTTGCCACCCGGGATGCGGAGCACGTTCAAATAAACGGCATTTTCGCCGTTCACGGAGACCGTCTGCGTCGGTGCTGCGCCGCCGTCCTCGACGTGCGCGACGTCTCGAATGAAGACGGGTCGCCCGGCGACCAGCTTCACGAGGGCGTCGCCGATCTGTGCGACGCGCTTTGGAACCGCATCGGTGTAAACGTTGGCGTCGAACGTTGGAGCGATGAACTCACCGGACGGGAGCAGTGCGTTGGATTGCGCCACTGCGGCCGCGATATCTTCCGCGGTCACGCCTCGGGATTGGGCCTCGGCACGATGGACGACGACGTTGATTTGTCGCTGCCGCCCGCCGTTGAGCGAGGCGCTCGCCACGCCCGGAATGCCCTCGAGCAGCGGCTCGATGTTGTTGAGTGCGTAGTCGTACAGCTGTGGCCCGGTGAGTCCGCCGCCCGAGACGGTCACCTGGACGACGGGCGCGTTGGTAGGATCGAATTGCAGCACGAAAGGTGGAATGACCCCGAGTGATTTGGGCACTGCCGACATCGCGAACTGGACCTGCTGTTGCACGAGGGTCTGCGCGGAGTTGAGGTCCGTGCCCCACTGCATCCAGACGTACGCAATGCTCAGGTTGTTGCGAGACTCGCTCTGTACGTGTTCGACGCCCGGCGTTGCGCTCACGTACTTTTCGATGCGCCACGTGAGAGTCTTTTCGACATCCTTGGCGGCGAGTCCCGGCGCGAGCGTGCCCACCACGAGAACCGGTGGCGTGAGATCGGGGAAGGTATCGATTGCCATGCGCGGCGTCACGACCAAGGCGAAGACTATCGCCGCGATCGACAGCATGAGACTCGCGAGCGGGTTGCGCAGAGATAGACCGGTCACAGCGGCCTGCCGAACCCTCCCCCGCGCGCCGGGGATCCCGCATCTCCACCCGGCTCGGAGGTCGGTGGTTCGACGGTTACCTGGACGGGATCTCCGTCCGTGAGCACCGTGCGTCCTTCGGTGACGACCTGCGCATGCTCGGGCAGACCTTTGGGGTCTAGGTAGAGGCGTCCGCCGTGTTCGCCAAGGACGGGAACATCGACTGCATGGGCGACGCCGCCGAGGACGATGAAGAGTTTGGCCTTGCCCTCGTGTTGCGTAGCGGCATAAAGCGGTATCTCCGCTGCGGGCACTCGCTCGCCGACCTCGATCCGGACGATGGCCGTCGTTCCCGTCGGGTACTCGCGGCGGGGGTCCGGCACGTCGACTTCGAAATGCACGGTCCGGGTATTCGGGTCGGCCTTCGGAGCACGCCGCGACACGGCCGCATCGACCCGGTCCCCTGTCGCGAGCATGGCAACTTCGACCGGCACCGATGGGGCGACAGCGCCGAAATCCTTCTCGGGAGCGTCGACCGTCACTCGTACGGTGCTCCGATCGACGACCGAGACGATGGCGGTCCCGGGGCGTACGAACGCTCCCGGGTCCACCGTGCGGATCGCGACTTCGCCGGCGAACGGCGCTTTCAAGACGCAATCGCGGACATCGAGGGAAGCGGCGAAGGCCGTCGCCCTTGTTTCGAGCCACCGCGCCTTCTCCGAAGAACTCTGCGCGCTCTTCTGCTCCGCCTCGTTCGGGGAGACGAAGCCGCCCGCGAGCATCGAGGAAACGCGTGCAGACTCGTCCGCGAGCGCATTCCGCCGTGCATCCACCGAGCGAGCTTGCATCTCGGCGGCCCGGCTCGCCGCGTTTGGCGACGCGCAGTCGAGCGTGGCAAGCACCTCGCCTTGGGTCACCGAGTCCCCCGGACGAACCAGAACCGACTGGACGTATGCCGAGACATATTGGGGGCCTATGCTCGCCTCGATCCACGATTCGACGGCTCCAACGTACGCGCGGCTGTCCCGGAACGACGTCACACGTGCCATCACAACGGTTACCGGACGTGGCGCGGCGCCCATTGGCGTTTGATTCACACTGCCATCGGCACGTCGGACAAGGAGCCCACCTATGAGCAAGAGCACAGCGGTTGCACCGGCGATGACGAAAAGCGCTCGGCGATTCCTATCTTCGACCTTGGCCGAGGCCGGTGCCACGCGCTCGGTGCGGGTGGTCGCTTCGCCTGCTCCTGCGGTCGCTTCCGATGGGGCCGGCGGCATCTCTTTCTCGTTGCCGCTCATCGCGCGGACCGCGCAACAATCTTGCGGCGAGGAAGGTGGACGCCGAATGAGGAAATGGCGGCAGCCACCGAGTCACTCCTCCAACCAGGAATTGACCAGGCTTTCATCGGGGCGGAGCTTCGGAAGCACGAACAATGCCGGTGGGCGTCTCGGCCCTTAGAGCAGCCGCAACGCAAGGCCACTGCGTTCAGTGCTCGGCAATCGAAAGGGTTCGCGATTGAAATCCCAATTTCTGGGCTCACCGAGCACTCGATACGACGCTTCTGGGAGGGGGCCTCCAGAGTCGAAGCACAGCTTGCTCCAGGCACATTCGCAATGTGCCAACGACGTCGCAAAACCACGCAAAGTGGAGGACGGAGGTTTGGACGCAATGGTCGTGAAGAGAGCCGCGTGCGTGAGGGCGCTTTGTCCTGGCAGCTTCTGCTGCAGTCAAAGCCCCGGCCGCAAGAGATCGCTTCCTCCGCAACCATTCGGCGGCAGCGGCCGGACCGTCGCGAGGCACCAGCGTCCGCTCGGGGCACCGTGCCTTCCTCGCGACCGGGCATTTCTCGGTCAGCGGGTCCAGGATGGGCCATGGCCTGTCGGCGAGGTCCACTCCAAATGAAGCCCGCCTTCCCCTGCGGGGCTTGTGTCCTCCGACGAGTCACAGGCGAGCGAAAGCTGCGGCGAAGAGGGAGGAAATGCCGTTAGCCCATTTTCCACGCCCAGACGATGCGGCGTCGGCCGGGTCCGGCAGAAGACGAACGGGTACGACAACTGGTTCGATGGTGCGGGGGCCGGCGCAGTCGCCAGGCGGGGGTCGGGCCGTTGGTAGGACTCCTTGCCGCAGGGCGGAATCTGCCCTCGCAAGACTCCTCCCTGTGGGAACCAGGATCGCTCGCAGGCGTCGCGGCCGTTCGCAATTGCATCGTGCACACGAGTTTCGGGGCTCGCTCCGCCGAGCCCGGGAGCGTTGGCTAGGCCCGGCTGAACCACCGCTCCACAGCCTGCGACTAAACAGCACGCGACAGCTGCTATCAAATTCGAAGCACCCATGGCGACCACTCTGGGGTGCGAGAGCGCTCGTTACCGCAACGACCTCTCGAGCACCTCGCGACTAAAACCATTGTAAGGCTGTCGATCGACGCGCGCCCGCCCAATGGACAAACTCTCACCCGGGGCTTGTAAGAAGTGTACTGACGTAACGGACGAGCATCCAAGCGCTTGAGCTTGCGCGGAGCGAATCGAGGCATAAAGCGCCCCCCTGCCGCTGTTCGTCGCTCGAGCTGGCAGCGCAGTGGAAAACGCCGCGAGTGGACAGGGCTTTATCTGTACGGCGGAATCGACGGAATTGGTGGACCGAGCGCGGGGCCCGGTCGCTCGTGGACAACAAGCACGTTCCGATTGGCGACATTTGCAACACGGGCGGCCGTCGTGCCGAGTATGCGATCGAGGCCATGGTACCCATGACTACCTAGAACGATGAGGTCGACGTCGAGCTCGTCGGCCACCTCGAGAATCAGTCGCCATGGTTGACCCATCCGCACGATGGGCGCATCGACACTGAGGTGCGGCGCCCGGGTAGCGGTGAGCAGCCCGACTTCGCGTATTGCGGCTGTCGACAAGTGCTCAAAAAGAAAGTCGCGCGGGCTACCAGCCGCAGCGGCCGGAAACTCGGGTGGCACGAAGATCGCGCGGAACGGACAGAGTACGGCCGAGAAGCGAAGGGCCACGTTGGCAGCGGCGTCAAAAACGCCAGCGGCACGCGGCGAGCCGTCGAGGGCAACGAGAATCTTGGCGATCATTCGCCCGCCTCTCGACGATCGGAGACCGCAGCGGACGAGGAAAGACGGCCGCGTTGCGGCGGGTCCACATTTGCTGCTGGACGGCGCGTCCCTCGCACGCTCTTTCTTGGACCGATACTATGCTCAAGCAATCGTTCTCGTAGCGACGACGTTTGTTCTCGCGACACCGGAACCCGAACCCCCTGGTCCCCAATGCGCGCCCCATTCCCGACCCATACGTGCGGACTGGCGCCGAGTGTGAATTCCCGTATTCGCCTGAAATTCGCAAGCCCGCTGCGGTGCACTCGTGCAAACGTACTCCCCATCGTGGATTCGATCTCGGCAAGCGACAAGTCGATATGGAACTGGCCGGCGTGACAATGGACCAAGCAAACGCAGTTCCTCGCCTCGAATGCCCAAACCTCGTCGACGTCCAGGACCAACAGGCCGCGTCTGGCCCGCGCGATCACTCGCTTCGGCGTTGGTACGTGCCACGAGCGTCGGTCGCAGTCTGAGCCGAAGCGAATGGTCGGGCCGATACCTAGATCGCAAGTGCCTTTGAGAACCGGGCTTTGGCTGGTCACGCGTGCGCTCCTGCGAGCGGCGCGCTCGAATCGACTGCGCTCTCCTCGATCGGCGTCTTCTTCGCAAAAAAGATAAACATCACGGGAACGAGAAATAGCGACAAGATCGTCGAAGACGTGAGTCCGCCCACGACCGCCAGGGCCAGCGGCCGGTTGGCCTCTGACCCGCGTTCGAGCCCCATGGCCGTCGGAATCAGTCCGATGACTGTCGCCAGGCTCGTCATCGCAATCGGCACAAACCTCGACCGCGCCGCGGCCACGACGGCCTCGACCTTGTCGACTCCTTCGTCGTTGAATCGGCGATTCGCATCGTCGACGAGCAGAATGCCATTGGACACGGCGATCCCGATGACCATAAGAATCCCCATGAGCGCAGTTATGGAGAAGCCTTGTCCGGCCGCCATCAGCGCCAGAACGATGCCGACGAGCGACACGGGTATCGTGAAGAGCATGACGAACGGAAGGCGCAGCGATTTGAACTGGGACGCCATGATCATGAACACGACCATCACGGCGAGGCCGAGGGCGAGGCCGAGGCCGGAGAAGGTGCTCCTCATCAATTCGACCTGACCCACGAACCGGAAGCGAATGTCGCGCGTGCGCGGGTCGCGCTTGAGCGCGTCTTCGAGCGCGTCGCCCGCCGACCCGAGGTCACGCCCTTCGGTCTGCATGAGCACGCGAGCGACGCGCGCGAGGTGGTTGCGCTCGATCGCCACGGCGCCGACGCTGCGATGGACGTTCCCGTACGCCCCGAGCAGAACGGGATTGCCCATCTTGCTGATCCGCACAGCGAGCGCGCCAAGGGCTTGCGTATCCGGAACCCGCGCGGCGTCGAAAAAGGTCACGACGTAGTACGACTGACCATTGTTCGCGTCGATCCATACGCCCGGGGCGTTGATGTTGCCGAGTGTGGCGTCAAGCGTCGTCTGCGCGGCGTCGTGGGCGGTCGTGCCCACGAAACCGGCCTTCTCGCGGTCGGTGTCGACGCGGATCTCGGGGTAGTCGGTTTGAAGCGACTCTCGGACGTCGCGGACGCCCGGGATCGTGCGCGCGACGTCGACGACGGCCTTTGCCTCCTCGTCGAGTTGGACCAGATTGTCCTCGTTCACTTCGACGACGAGCGGCGCCGTGTAGCCGTTCGCAAAGACGCTCGCGACGAGACCGCCGGGGTACTGGAGGACTTCGACGCCGGGAAAGTCTTGTGTGAGAATCTCCCGCGCCTTCGTGGCGATCTCGGCCTGAGAGAGTTTGCGCTCTTCGGGGTCCGAGAATGCGATCCGCAGATACCCCGTATTCGGTGCAACATTCGGGCTTACAAGCAGACTGCGCGCATTCTGGGGCATACCCACGTTTGCCACGACCATCCGCACGGTCCCTTCCGGCAATCCCTCGGAAAGCGCGCGTCCCATTGCGGTCATCTCCTTGGCCGCGTCTTGGACCGAGATTCCGGGGGCGAAGCGGACGTACATCATGTCCATCGATTCGTCGATTTCGGGAAAAAACGTGGTCGGAAGCCGGGCGGCCGCCCAACCTGCGCCGACGACGAGCACGAACGACGCGCCGACCACGAACCATCGGTAGGGAAGGACTGTGCGCAAGGTCCGCGCGTAGCCATTTGCGATTCGATCGATGACCGCTTCGACCGCTTGGCCGAAGCGGCCGTGCTCGGCGTGCCCGAGGAAGAACTTGCAGGCGACCGGCGTCACCGCCATGCTGACGAAGTATGACGCGATCATCGCGACGGCGACCGTGATCGCGAGCGGGGCGAAGAGCTTGCGCGCGAGCCCGGCGAGGAGAACAACGGGCAAGAGGACCGCCATCGTCGTCAGGGTCGATGCGAGAACCGGCAGCGCTACGGCGTTGGTTCCCTTCAAGGCCGCCTCGGACGTGCTCATACCCATCCGCTGGTGCCGGTGAATCGATTCGAGCACGACGACGGCGTCGTCGACGAGCCGCCCCATGGCCAACGTGAGGCCCCCGAGCGTGAACGCGTTGAGCGTTTGTCCCGACGAATAGAGAACGATGAGCGTGATGGCGAACGAGAGAGGGATTGCGACAGATACGATAAGCGTTCCGCGAACGCTCTGAAGAAATAGGAGAATGACGAGTGCAATCAGGATTAGCGCCTGTACGATTTCCTTCTTGAGCCCGTGGTAAGCGCTTCGGACGAAGAGTGACTGGTCGAAAAAGACTTTCGCTTGCATCCCGGGCGGCAAATCGTGCAACCCCTCGACCACCTTCTTGACGGCGTCGACGATCTCGATCGTGTTGCCCCCCGGGATGCGCAGAACGTTCAAAATCACGGCATCTTTACCGTTTACCGTCAGCGATTGCGTGGCGGGCGTGCCGCCGTCTTCGACGCGCGCCACGTCGCGGATTAGCACGGGCTTGTCGCCGACGAGCTTGACGGGGGCCTCGCCGATTGTCTCGACCCGCTTCGGAATGGCGTTCGTGTAGACGTTGGCGTCGAAGCTCGGCGCAATGAACTCGCCCGATGGCAAGAGCGCGTTCGACCCGGCTACCGCGGCTGCGATCTCGGGCGCCGTGATCCGCCGGGCCTGGGCCTTGGTCGGGTCGACGACAACGTTGATCTGGCGCATGCGGCCGCCGTCCGGCGCGGCGCTTGCCACGCCCGAGATGCCTTCGAGCAGCGGCTCGATGTTGTTGAACGCGTAATCATAAAGTTGTGGTCCCGTGTATCCGGCGCCGCTGACGACGACCTGGCAAACAGGCGCGTTCGAAGGGTCATACTGGAGGACGAACGGAGGCAGGACCCCGAGCGACTTGGGAACGGCCGCCATGGCGAAGCCGGCCTGCGACTGGACCAGCGTCTGCGCGGCATTGAGATCCGTTCCCCATTTGAGCCACACGTAGATGACGCTGAAGCTGTTCCGCGACAGACTCTCCACGTGATCTACGCCCGGCGTTGCGCTGACGTATTTCTCGAGGCGCCAGCTGATGGTCTTTTCGACGTCGCGCGCGCCGAGACCCGGCGCGAGTGTGCCGATGACGAGAACCGGGGGCGTTAGCTCAGGAAATGTATCGACGCTCATCCGCGGCGTCACGACCCCGGCGAAGACGACGAGCCCCACGCAGAGCATCAAGATCGCGATCGGGTTGCGCAGCGATAGGCCGGTCACGGCTGCACCTTCTGCGTGCCACCCGCGTCGGGAGGTCGAATCGAAAGCTGGGCCCCGTAGCTGATTTCTTTCGCAGCCACGCGGTCGCCGTCGTTGACCGTCGCACGCCCCTCGGTGACGACCCGAGTGCCCGGCTTGAGCGCGGTCTCGAGGAATAGGTCGCTCCCCTGCTCGCCTTCGATGCGAAATGTCGCTTTGTGCACGACCCCGCCGTCGACGCGGAAGATCGTCGCTTTGGTGCCGGAAATCGACGCCGCGACGAGCGGCACCGCAGTGGCCGGAACGAGGCCACCGACCTCGATCTTCGCCTCACCGGTCGTGTTCACCGGAATCTCCCGGTCCGAATTTGCGAGATCGACCTCCACGTGCACAGTGCGCGTCTCGGGATCGGCGCTTGGCGAGCGACGCGCTATTAAACCGACAATCGTCTTGTCGATGGCGTCCACGTGGATCGACACGGGCGTGGTCATCGGGACTACGTCGAAGTCGCTTTCCGGCACGTCGAATGTCATGCGCACGGTGTTGCGGTCGACGACCGAGACGATCGCAGTACCCGGGCGGACGAAAGCGCCCGGGTCGACAGTGCGTGTGGCGATCTCTCCGTCGAACGGGGCTCGCAGGGCGCAGTCGCTCACTTCGAGCGTGGTCGCCGCGAGCTTGGCCCGCTGCGAGGCGAGCTGCGCCTCCTCCGCCGCGCTCTGGGCGCCCTTTTGCTCCGCCTCATTGGGCGAGACGAAGCCGCCCTCGAGCAGAGTCTGAACTCGCGCCGACTCGTGCGCGAACGCTTTCTGGCGAGCGTCGATGGCGCGCGCTTCAGCGGCGACGGCGAGCGTCGAAGCGCTCGCGTTGCGGCAATCGAGCGTCGCAAGCACATCGTTTCGTTTGACGGTCGCGCCGGGACGCACGAGCACCGTGTCGACGTAGGCTGAGATGAACTGCGGCCCGACGCTGGCTTCGATCCATGGTCGCAGAGTGCCCACGTAGGTGCGCGTCGGCCGAAAGTGGGTCTCGCGGGCAGCAATCGCGGTCACCGGCTTGGGCGCGGACGCGAGGGCCACCTGATTGATCCTCGACTGCGCCCGCCACACGAGCGCGCCTCCCACGCCGAGGACCACCACGACACCAGCGGCAATGAGCGACGGCACACCGAGCGAGCTTGCCCGGGACAATGGCTCGGTTGAATGCAGGGACGGCATCAAATCGTCGGAAGGGGAATTCTGCACCGGCTTCTCCATCGAGGTCATATTCCTTCGGCAATCGCGCGCCCGAAGGCGGCGCGGGCGCGCGCGAGCTCGAATTGCCCGAGCGCGAGCTGAATCTCGGCGTCCGTACGCACGGCTTCGGCGTCGGCCAGCTCGACGGCGTTGCCGATGCCGGCTCGGAAGCGTGCGTCGGCCTGATCGTAGTTGGCGTGCGCCGCGACCACCTCGTTTCGCATGGCTCCGAGCGCGGTATTCGCGACCTGAACTTGCACATACGCCTTTCGAACGTCCGCGAGCTCCTGTTCGCGCACGACGTCGATCTCGTCGCGCCGCACCTGCTCGCTCGCGTACGCGGCGTCGCGCCGCGCCGCGATCTTTCCGTCGAAGAGAGGCCATGTGAATAGGAGCCCGGCGTCCCAGTTTGGGACGTTCGGCACCCAGCCGTCGCCGTTCGCCGTGGGCCCCGACGATGGAGGCGCCCCTCCGGCACGGCCCGACAACGTCGCGGTGGCGGACAGATCGGGCCTGAGCTCGGCGGCGATCGCACGCGTGCGCTCTTCAGCAGCCTTGAGCTGGGCAAGGGTCTCCGCGAGACGTGGGTCTCGCCGTAGGGCGAGCTCGATAGCCTCCGGGAGGGCCGGCATGTCTTTGGGTCGAGGTGCCTCCCCGGCGACGTCCACCGCCGGGTCGGGAGCCCCAATCGCCGCGGCCAGAACGGTTTGCGCGACGGTCAATCCTCCCAGTGCGCGCACGCGCCCCACGTCGAAGCGATCGAGGTCGGCCTCTGCCCGCGTCAGCTCGATAGGAGACCGCAGGCCGGCATCGACCCCCCGCTTTGCTAGATCACGATGGACGAGCGAGCGGTCGTAAGCGTCCTGAGAGGCTCTCACGACAGCCTTCGCCGCAAGAACGGCGAAAAATGCCTCTTCTACGCCGAAGTCGATGTCGAGGCGCGTCGTGTCCGACCGGTGTCTTTCGACTTCGACTTGCGCGTCCGCGGCGGCGCGCTGCGCTCCGATACGCCCAAAGTCGAAGACCTCCTGCAAGATGCTTGCGCCAACCAGCGTCGAGGCATAAGGGGAGAACTTCCCGGTCGCTGTCGCCGAGGTTGCACCGATACGAGGCAGGTCCAGAAACGCGGGTTGCTCGTACGTCGCTGTTGTGTTGTTTGCAGTCATCGCGAAGATCTGTGCGGTCACACCCGCTGTGGGCAGCCACTGCCCGCTCGGTATCTTGGCTTCCTCGATGCGCGCAGACACCCGTGCGAGCGCGGCACGAATCGCCGGCTGATGCGCATGCGCATATTCGACAGCTTGCGGCATCGTGAGAACGCGAGTCGGCTGGATCGCGGACGTCGCTGGAGGAGTCGCGGAAGACTGCCCGAGCGCGCAACGGGGGGCGACCAACGGGCCGGCTGCGAGGAGCCATGCGAGAGCGAGAGGACGGGGTGCCATGCGTTTCGCGCCGCACCTCAAGCAGTGACCGTGCCAACCTCTCGAGCGCCCAGAACGCGACTTTTTCGAACCCGGGGAGGGGGGAACCGGGAAAATTTCCGTGTGCGATACGGAAATTTTCCCGGTCGTCTCCTGCGCGGCCGACCGCTTCACGGAAAAGACGGCGCCGATCCACGTGGCGCGCCGCTTGCGAGCGGAGCCGGCGATGGCTTCCGGTACCCGCCCGCGCCGCACACCCGACTTTCTTGCTCTTTGGCAAAGCGGCGCGCTCGTCGCGTGGATGCTGGTGGCCATCGGCGGGGTCACGGCGATCGGGTGGTGGGACTCGCAGCGGGAGTCCGAGGCGGTCCTGATGGACGTCGGAAACGAGCAGTCCGTCCTTGCATCCATTGCCGCCGTCGATCTTCTCGCCCATCTGACGACCATCGAACGCGATGCTCTTCTTGTCGGCACGCGCGGACCTTCGTGGGCGGCGGAACGGTATTCGAACGTCGCAGTTCGCGATGGACAGTCCCCTCGAACCCCCGAGCGGGATTCGAGTCAATGGGTGCTGAGCTTCCCGACCCCCGACGGGCACGTCGTGGACCTGGGAGTGCGCGCGGTGGATCTCCTGGGAGAAGCGCCCCCCGTCGAGCGCCCGGGTGAGCTTCGATTGCTCCTTGCGCCGCCCGGCACGACATCGTTCTACGCGACCGACGGCCAGGTTCTCGGGTCGAGCGCCGTTCGCGATGCACTCGACCGCCGCCTCACGTCGGTTCGTTTGAGCCCAAGCGGGGCCGCCGAGCTCGGCCTCCGGCCACGTACGGCCATGGCGGGGTTGGCCCAGGTCGACGCCGGCCATCTGGGCCGCTGGGGCGTCGTCGCCGTCGGCACCGCGGCCCGTCCACGGGATCGCGAGTCGCGCGCGTTCTGGAGGGTGCTCCTCAGCGTGGGAATGGCCTCGGCATTGGTGCTGGCGTTCGGTGGCGTCGCGCTGCGCAAACAGCGTAAGGAGCTCGACTTGGAGCGAGAGTTGGCAGTCACGCACGCTCAGCACGAGCGCGACGACCAGCTTGCCCGCGCCCAGCGCGTCGCCACGATGGGGACGTTTGCCATGGGCATGGTGCACGAAGTTTCGACGCCGTTGGGCGTCATCATGGGCCGGGCCGAACAGCTTCGCGCGCGCGCCCAGCAAGACGAGCGCAGCGTGCACGCCGCGCAAGCCATTCTCGACCAGGTCGAGCGCATCCAGACCATTGTCCGCCGGTTTCTCGATCTGGCGCGCGGCAGCGCGCCGTCGCTAGCCCGCACCAGGCCGGCCGATCTCGTCCGGTCGGCTGTATCGTCGGTCGAGCACCGGTTTGCGAAGGCCCGCGTATCCCTCTCGGCAAACGCCCCCGCCGATATCTCCGAGGTTCACTGCGATCGGGACCTGCTCGAGCACGCGATCGTCAACTTGCTCCTCAATGCCTGCGATGCTTGCCCACCGGGGGGGCATGTCGAGGTGGCCGCACGATCGGACGCCGAGCGGGTCGCGTTCGTCGTGATCGACGACGGCTCGGGAATCACCTCCGAGAACGCCTCCCAGGCAAAGGAGCCGTTTTTCACGACTAAGCCGGCTGGAGCTGGGACCGGCTTGGGGCTTGCTATTGCCTCCGAAATCGCCAAGAGCCACCGGGGAGAGCTCACGGTCGTTCCGAACGGCGTGCGGGGCACTCGTGCGTGCATCGAGATC
>CAZVPE010000150.1:0-14434 GCA_964628155.1 uncultured Polyangiaceae bacterium
TGCGCGTCCGAGCTTCCGTAGACCTCCGCCAGTGCGCGGAGCTGTGCATTCGAGCCGAAGACGAGATCGACGCGCGTGCCGGTCCACTTTACCTCACCGGTCTTCCGGTCGCGCCCTTCGAACACGTCCTTCGCCTCCGAGACGGCCTTCCACTCAGTGCCCATGTCGAGGAGGTTCTCGAAGAAGTCGTTCGTCAGCACGCCGGGCTTCTTCGTGAAGACCCCGTGCTTCGAGGCTCCCGTGTTGGCGCCGAGCACGCGCAGGCCGCCGACGAGCACTGTCATCTCGGGAGCGGTCAGCGTCAGGAGCTGTGCCTTGTCGATGAGGAGCGCTTCCGCGGGCACGCTGTACTTCGCCTTCTGATAGTTTCGGAACCCGTCGGCGATCGGCTCGAGCGGTGCGAAGGACGCGACGTCGGTCTGCGCTTGCGAAGCGTCCGCGCGGCCCGGCGTGAAAGGAACCGTCAGCGCATGCCCGGCGCTCTTCGCCGCCTGCTCGACGCCCACCCCACCGCCGAGCACGATCAGATCGGCGAGGGAGACCTTCTTGCCGCCAGTCGCTGAGACATTGAACTCGCGCTGGATACCTTCGAGAGTTGAAAGCACCTTCGCCAGCTCCGCAGGCTGGTTGACAGCCCAGTCCTTCTGCGGCGCGAGACGAATGCGCGCGCCGTTCGCGCCGCCGCGCTTGTCGGAGCCGCGGAACGTCGACGCTGACGCCCACGCGGTCGAAACCAGCTGCGACACGGACAACCCGGCGGCGAGAAGCTTGATCTTAAGCGACGCGAGGTCCTTGTCGTCGACAAGCGCGTGATCGACCTTGGGGAGCGGGTCTTGCCAGATGAGCTCTTCGGCCGGGACCTCCGGACCGAGGTAGCGCGCGCGCGGACCCATGTCGCGGTGCGTGAGCTTGAACCAAGCCCGAGCGAACGCATGCGCGAACTCTTCCGGATGCTCCATGAAGCGTCGCGAGATCTTCTCGTACGCTGGATCGAAGCGAAGCGAGAGGTCGGTGGTCAGCATGGAAGGCGCGATGCGCTTCGAAGGGTCGTGTGCATGCGGAACCGTGCCCGCACCCGCGTTCTCTTTTGGCTTCCACTGATGCGCGCCGGCCGGGCTCTTCGTCAGCTCCCATTCGTAGCCGAAGAGGTGCTTGAAAAAGTCGGTGCTCCACTGCGCCGGCGTCGTGGTCCACGTGACCTCGAGGCCGCTCGTGATCGCGTCGCCGCCCTTGCCGGTGCCGAATGCGTTCTTCCATCCGAAGCCCTGAGCCTCGATGTCCGCTGCCTCCGGAGCCGAGCCGACGTTCGACGCAAGCGCGGCGCCGTGCGTCTTGCCGAAGGTATGGCCGCCCGCGATCAACGCGACGGTCTCTTCGTCGTTCATCGCCATACGTGCAAAGGTCTCGCGGATATCCTTCGCCGCCGCGACCGGGTCCGGCTTGCCCTCCGGGCCTTCCGGGTTGACGTAGATCAGGCCCATCTGCACCGCGGCCAGCGGGTTCTCCAGATTGCGCCCGCCCTCGGTGCGGTCGTGCTCGTTGCCGTGCAGCTCTTCGTCGGCGACGACTACGCCTGCGTTGTCGCCGGCCTTGCCCTTGCCGTATCGGATGTCGTCGCCGAGCCACGTCTTCTCGCTACCCCAGTAGACGTCTTGATCGGGCTCCCAGACGTCCTCGCGACCGCCGCCGAAACCGAAGGTCTTGAAGCCCATCGTTTCGAGCGCGACGTTCCCCGTGAGGATGATGAGATCGGCCCACGAGAGCTTGCGGCCGTACTTCTTCTTAATCGGCCAGAGCAGCCGGCGCGCCTTGTCCAGGCTCACATTGTCCGGCCAGCTGTTGAGTGGCGCGAAGCGCTGCTGCCCCCGAGCGCCACCGCCGCGGCCGTCGCCGACGCGGTAGGTTCCGGCGCTGTGCCACGCCATGCGGATGAAGAGCGGTCCGTAGTGACCGAAGTCCGCCGGCCACCAATCCTGCGAAGCGGTCATCAGCGCCGCGAGATCCTTCTTCAGCGCGACGAAGTCGAGGCTCCGGAACTCCTCGGCGTAGTCGAAGTCCTCCCCCATCGGGTTGGACTTGGAGGAGTGCTGGTGAAGAAGGTCGAGCCGCAGCTGCTTCGGCCACCAGTCACGGTTCGACGTGCCGCTGCCGACGGCGCGAGGGAACGGGCACTTCGCTTCGGTTGTCATGACGCTCGCCTTTCGGTTTGGACGCCCGAGCCACGCAGGGAGCGCGGAGTATCGGACGCGATCAACGCGCTCCGCAAGGCGCGTGCGCTCATGCGGACCGGCTCGTGGGGGTTTGTCTTCTCTCTCACCGTCACCATCTCGGTCATCTCCTTCGTGACACCCGGCGATCTGTCGGGCGCCCACGACGCTCACAGTGCGCCCGAGGCGATTGTCGGTCCAAGACGATGTTTCGACTACACTGATAGTCTATGACTGTCAGCGCGCGCGAATGGATCAAGCGCCGCCTTTCGACGCGGCGGACCGGGAGCGTGCACGCCGGGGTTCTGCGAGCGGCGCATGCGGCGCCCTTCGCGACAAAACGCAATGCGGTTCCACGACGACGACTCGGTCGCGCACGTGGCGTTTGTCGTGGGAGGGGCCGTCCCGCACGGGACCCCCGTCCGTTACTTTCCGAGGTCCGCGAATCGTTTGGGGTTGCGCCGCATCCCGCGCAGGGCAAGACTCCCATCCCTTTCCTCATTTGAAACCCCGTTTGCGCGAGCACGAAATGAAATTAGATTGGCAAATAGCCGCTCTGCTGTACGTTCTCGTGGCCGTGCAGCCCGCCTGCGGATCCCAAAACGGGACTTCGAAGGAGGCCGCCGGGGGTTCGACCGCGCAGGTCCCGGGCGGCAGTAGCTCGAGCAGCGACCAAGGACCGGCGGGCAGCGGCAGTGGAAGCTCCAGCAGCAGCGCCCCCGCCGGCTCCTCGAGCAGCGCTCCCACGGGCTCCTCGAGCAGCGGCCCTGCGGGCTCCGGGAGCGGCGGGTCGGTCGCGGCCCCGAGCTCGGCAAGCAGCGGATCGGGTGGCGCTCCGAGCTCCGGAAGTAGCGGCGCCGGCACTTCATCGGCCTCGAGCAGCGGCAGCGGATCCGGAGCCGGCGGGCTCGATGGAGGCGGGTCGGGGTCGGTCGCGGGCAAAAACGACGCTGCGGCGCCCGCGGGCGACGCGGGCACGCTCGTCGGGTCCTCCTCGTCTGGCGCGGACTTCGGCGACGGCGGGCCGGCCCGGTACGTCTTCTCGACCTTCGGAACGAGATCGAACACGGCCAACGCTTCGAAGCTCCTCATCTACACGTCTACCGACGGACTGAACTTCACACTCTTCTCGGCCACCGGAGGCTATGCGGGTCCGACCGGCACCCTGCGCGACCCGAGCATCATGAAGTTCACCGACGGCCGCTATTACATCACGTTCACCACGCCGCCCGACGCGGGTTGCTGCGGACCCGAAGCGAGCTTCAGCATCGCCTCGAGTCCGGACTTGGTCACGTGGACGACGCTGACGACGATCCAATCGGGCCTCACCGGCACGACCAACACCTGGGCGCCCGAGTGGTTCAAGGATGCCGACGGGAGTATCCATATTCTCGTCAATATCGACACGACGGCGAGCGCGTTTCAAACCTACGACTTCAAAGCGACCGACTCGACCCTCAAGTCATTCACCGGCCCTACCCCGATTGGCATTACGGGGGGCTATATCGATACGTTCGTTCTCATCGTCGGCGGCGTCTATCACGCGTTCACGAAGAACTCGGCCGAGAACGAGATCGAGCACGCCACTGCCTCGGCTCTCCTCGGCCCGTGGACCTTCGTCGGCAAGGCCGACTGGGCGGGGTGGGGGGCGCACAAAGAGGCGCCCGCGGTATTCCAGCTCCCCAACGGAACCTGGCGCATCTTCATGGACGGCGGCTCGCAGGGCGGCGAGAGCTACAGCGACAGCACGGACGACTTCATGACGTGGACCCCGGTCAAATCGCTCCCCGCCATCAGCGGCCTCGTGAGCCACGGGACGGTCATCAAGTAAGATCGAGGGCGCCTCAGTCGAATTCCGAACCCGATTCGGCGCCCGCCGGAAGCGACGCGCGGACGTAGTTCTGCGGCGCGTGGTCCGCCCAAGACACTTGGAGCGCCGCTCGCGGGACGACCGAGAGCTGGTCGTTGATCCAAGCCAGAGCACCGACCAGATTGCTTTCGATGAGCGACTTCACGGCCTGCGTCACTTTCGATTCGGGCTTCCACGTCTCGTCCGCGGCGGCGTGAAACGCTTTGCCGAAGTGGACGAGCGGCAGCGAGCGTCTCTTGGGCGGCATGTGCGGGACGATGTCGTTGGCGTACACGTAGCGAAAGAGCCGATCGCCGAAGGAGCCGCTGTATTTCTTGGCGAAGTCCGCGTCCCCCACCATCGGCTGGCCGAACGTGTACACGCCCCGCAGGGCGCCCCAGACCGGCGCGAAATCGTCGGCGTGCTTGTCGGTCGCGTAGTCCGCGAGAAGGGCCGCCGCAAGAACGGCCAGAGCCGCGCCGAAGCTGTGACCGGTCACGTAAAGGTGGGCCGGCTTCGCCGCGAGCAACTCCGTGGCCACCGCCGGCCACAGCGCACGGATGTTGCGGTAGAAACCCCCGTGGACCCGCGAGCTGCCCGAGTGGAACTTGACCATCTGGACGCTGGCGTCGGCGAGCCAGTTGATGATGTTCGTGGGCTCGGTCCCTCGAAACGAGAGGATGACGACGTCGCCGACGCGCAGGAGATAGCACTTCGCGCAAACGAACATCGCGTCGTTGGTCATCTCGATGAACTTCGGCCAAGGCGGTTCGACCAGGCCGCGCCGCTGCATGACCGTGGAGAACACGGATGGTTCGGCGTAGGCCCATCCGGCCGCAACCGCCAGCGGTAACGTGTTCTCGGGGACTCCTTCGACCTCCGTCGGGTTGCGAAGCTGGGCGAGCAAGCTGTCCGGCTCGACGACGGGTCCGGTGACGAATGAAGCCATGGCGATTCCCTCCTATGTGGGAGCCTCGACCGATGCCCCCCGACGAGAGGGAACCACGGAAAAACGCCGGAGTCGAGGGCGGCATCGAACCCAGTCGGCTTTTCGCGAAAGGACGAGCGTGACCCCGGCTTCCCATGCGCTGGCTACCGGCCCGAGGGCCTTCGGCGCCCTCTCGATTCGCGGCTACCGCGCTTACCTCCTCACGTTCATGCTCACGATGATGGCGGACAACGTCGAGCACGTCGTCAGCTACTGGGTCGTGTTTCAAAAGTTCCACTCGCCGGCACTCGGTGGCTTCGCCGTCGTTTCACACTGGCTGCCCTACCTTCTCTTCTCGGTCAGCGTGGGCGCGCTCAACGACCGGTTCGACTCGCGCCGCATCATTCAGGTGGGTGCGGTGCTCTTCGTCTTCGCGTCGGCGGGGTGGGGCTACTTCTTCGTGACCGGTACCCTCCAGATGTGGCACGCAATGATCCTTCTCGTCGTCCACGGGTGCGCCGGTGTCCTCTGGATGACTTCGAGCCAGGTGCTTCTTTACGACGTGGCAGGCCCCGCGATGCTCCCGAGCGCCGTTCGTCTCGCGGCGACGGCGCGCTATCTCGGTGTCCTGGTCGGGCCCGGCGTCGGAAGCATCATCATGCTCACGCTCGGACCGACCCGAGGCATCTTTCTGAATACGCTCTTTTATCTGCCTCTCATCCTCTGGCTCGTGGCCGCACCGTACGGTCGACATTTTCGCCAAGGTTCCTCTGGGCCCAAGCGCGCGGTTCGCGGCCTCGCGGACATCGTGCAGACAGCCCTCGAAGTGCGAGGCATTCCCGTGCTGGGCGCGATGATCGTCCTCGCCGGCGGTGCGTCGTTCTGGATCGGCAACAGCTACCAAGCCCAGATGCCCGGCTTCGCGCAAGATCTCGGCCACGGCGATCCCGGAACGGCGTACTCGATGCTGCTCGCCGCCGACGCGGCCGGCGCGCTCCTCGCCGGGATCCTCCTCGAGAGCCGGGGAGGCCTATTCGCGATGCGACCGGCGTCGGCCGTCGTGCTCGCGATGGGTTGGGCCACGGCGCTGTTCGGGTTCGCGCTCATGCGATCGTATCCGCTCGCGCTCGTGCTTCTCTTCGCCGCCGGCTTTTTCGAGCTGTCTTTCAGCAGCATGACGCAGACGCTCGTGCAGATGAACGCTCCGGAGCTGACCCGCGGGCGCGTCCTCGGGCTCTACAACATGGCGGCGGCCGGCCTTCGCGCGTTCAGCGGGGTGACCGTCGGACTCGCGGGGAGCCTCTTCAGCGTGCACGTGTCGCTCGCGCTGGCGGCCGTCGCGTTCGTCGCGACCGGCTGCGCCTTGCTGCGGGCCCTCGCGCGACGAGCGGTCTGAACGCGGCCTCGGAACACCCTGCGATCGTTCGCGAACGCCGGCGATCAGGGAGCCGCTCGCCCGAGCTCGTTCGCCCTCATCACGCGAAGGACGTTCTCGCCCAGGATCTTGCGCACGTCGTCGGGCGAGAAGCCGCGCCGCAGGAGTTCGCGGGTGACGAACGGGAGCTTCGACACGTCCTCGAGACCCGCCGGCTCCGCGGCCACACCGTCGAAGTCGCTGCCCAGGCAGACGTGATCGACGCCCGCGACTCGAGCGATGTGCTCGATGTGATCGACCACCCGTGTGGCCGGGACCGGCGGAAGGGAAGCCGCCAGCTCGCGGTATTTGTTCACGAGCGCCAACTGCAGAGCCTTTGGATCGGACGCGTGCTGCTTCACGATCGCGCCCATGTCGACCGACTTCTCGACCTCGTCGAGCTTCTTCGCCCACGCCGCGTCGAGGAACATGGGTCCGAAGTTCACGCAGACCGCTCCGTCGTTGTCGCGCACGGCGCGGAGCATGTCGTCGGTCATGTTCCGAGGCCGGTCCGCGAGCGCGCGCGCCGACGAGTGCGACGCGAGGACCGGGAGCCTCGACGCACGGACCGCGTCGAAGAACGTGGCGTCGGACACATGGGAGACGTCGACCATCATCCCCAAGTCGTTCATCGCCTGCACGACGCGTAGACCAAATGATGTGAGGCCCCGAGCGCGCCCGTCGTCGCCGGAGCTCCCGCCGAGTCGGTTGGAGTTCGACCAGGTGAGCGTCAGATAGCGAGCGCCCCGGTCATAGAAGACCTTCAGGCGCTCGAGGAGCTCGGCGTCGGTGCCTTCTCCGAGGGAATGGCCGCCTTCGACGCCGATGAGAAATGCGACTCGTCCGCCCGCGGCCGACGCGCGCACCTCGTCCGCCGTTCGCGCAAGGACGGCGGCCCCGCGATTCGACGCCACCATCGCGTCGATGGCGTCGAACTCGGCGAGAGAGCGAGCGTACGCTTGTTCTCCCGGATAGAGCTTCGGCGGCACGAAGACCGAGAGGAACTCGCCGTCCAGGCCCCCCTCGCGCATGCGCGGCAGATCGGTCTGGCCGTCGGGTAGGCGCGCGCCGAGGTCTACCCCCTCGACGACGAGCCGCTGCGTCACGTCGTTGTGCGTATCGATGACGATCGCCTGTCGGTGCAGTGCACCCGCCGGGTCCTGCACCGGAGCGACGGCGCGCGAGCCCTCGCACGCGGAAACCGCAACCCACAGAAGAGCTGTCGGAAGCAGGTACCTGCAGATGAGCACTCCCGCAGCGTAGCGAGAACCGCGGGGTTCGTCGCTGTCAGCCGCCGCCGCCGGCGTCGGAAATGCCGCCGTCGGTCGCCGGGACCGTCGCCAGGAGGGCGGAGCAGCTCGTGATGAGGTTCTGCGCCTGCGTGATCCAGTTGGAGGCGTCGGATGCCGCAATTGGTGTGCTTCCGAACTCCGCGCCCGCAAGGGCGTTCTTGATCGTGGTCGCGAGGGCATCGCGTTGGCTGGTCAGGGTCGTGATCGACGCCTCGAACGAAGCGTACGAAGCGTCGTTGGCCCGGAGCGCATAGGTCGACACGCTGAGGATGCACTGCCCGAACACGTCGAACGGCGAGTTGATCTGCTTGTAGTTGTCGCCGAGCGTCTGGATCGTCGTCAGGTTCGCAGCGAGATTGGCCGAATAGCCGGCCGGCAGAAGCGCCTGCGTGATGACGCGCCCGTCGGAGATGTAGCTGTCCTGCAACCCGAGGACCGAGAGCATCGTCGGGCGCACGTCGGTGTGGTCCGTCCAGATGGTCTGGTCGGGCCCGTTCACGACGCCGGGACCGACGAAGCCGAGCCACGTTTGGCCGATGACCGTCTGGTCATCGCCGTGGTTCCACGCGAATGCGGCTTGGGTGCAGTCGGCGCAGGTGCTCGTCGGAAAATCCGTGATGAAGTAATCGTTGTCCGCGAAGTAGACGAACGTCGGGTTCCGCGCCGGATCGGAGGCGACCATCATATGGAGGGCCTGCATGCCCGCCTGGTCGACCATCCTGTAGAGCAAACTGTCCGTATTGCCGGTGTACGGGTTGAAGCCGGTGAAGGTCGCCGCGGCGCGTTCGAACTGGCGCGTCATCGGATCGGTCTGCGCGAGCGCGCCGGTCGTCTGCCCCGCGTCTCCCGCTGCCACGCGCGACAGGTAGAAGGTCGGTGCGTCGTCGCCGTGGACGGTGAAGTCGTAGGGCGCGCCCGGATTGGTCCTATTGCCCATCACGAAGTTCGACGCCAAGGCGGGCTGCTGACTCGACAAGAGGAGGTCGATGTTGAGGTTGATCTCACCAAGACCGGTGCCTGCGTCGCCCGGGGCGGGGTAGCTACAATAGTTACCGGCGCCGCCGTCGCACGTGGACGGCGAGGGCGCGACCCCGACGAAGTGGTCGCCCTCGTCCACCGTGAAGACGAAGAGCGTGTTCGACTGGTTGATGCCGTCGGCCGCCAGACGCGTGAAGAAGTTCGCGAACGCCTGGTCGTAGTTGGCGAGCTGCTGCTCGTAGCCCTGCTGGCCTGGCCCGTACGCGGCTTGACCGCTGCCGTTGGTACCGTGATTGTCGTGCGCGTCGGAGATGTAAGCGAAAGTCACGGGAATCCCGTGCTCCTGCATCGCGGCCACGTACGCGAGCGACACGGCCGCAGTCATTCCGTTGAAGCCGGGGAAGCCCGGGTTTCCGTTCACGTCCGTGATCGGGTTGCCGAGCAGGTCGGTCAGCGCTACGCCGGCGTCGCCTCCGGTGAGGAGCGGATCGATCTGCTGCGTTCCGAAGAGTCCCATGAAGCCGCTGTAGTTCTGCGACGCCGGAAGATTGTCCGGCTGGCCCGACGCGCAGAGCGGCGAGCCCGCGGCACAGTGAACGGCGATGCCTTCGAGGTCGGTTGCGGCCTTCGAGGAGTTCGCTCTGGCCTCCGCGTACTGCGGCGAGCTCGTGCCGAACACGGTCGCGACGTCGCCGAACGCGCTCGTGCTGACGCTCTCGAGCTCCATGTCTGCAACGGCGATCGCGCCGAAGTTGCAGCCGCCGCGTGTGTACGGGACCCACGGCGCCGGCACGTTCGTGCCATCCGGCTGGGTGAGGTTGTAGACGTTGGTCGCAACCGTGTCGGTCCAGTACGTGAACGAGCTCGGGAAGCTGAAGGAGCCCGACGCGCTCGTCCGAACGTAGCTGTTGCTCACCGTCTGCCCGTGGCGATCCGGATATACGCCGGTGAGCGACGAAAGAATGCCTCCGCCGGTGTGCGAGATGAGGATGGTGTGGTCGTTCGCCATCATCGTCCCGTTGCCGCGAATGAAGTTCAGAAGGTGCGGCATCTGCTGAAGGTCCGAGGCGACGTTCGGCACGTCTTGCGACAGGTGCGTATTGTCGAACTGCACGTAGATGACGTGCTGAATCGCACCGCCAGGGCCGAGGGCGCAGGCGGTCTGGCCCGCGGCGTTGCACTGCACCTGGGCCGTGAACGTCGACAAGGCCGGGTTGCACGATCCGCCGTCTGGCACCAAGCCGTCGCCGACGGTCAACGTGACGGTGACCGGGCCCGGAATGGTGCAGGTAAAGCCCGTGTTCTGAGCGGTGGGCGCGGAGAACGCGCCGCTCGGGGCCGACCACGCATACGTGACCGTCCCTCCGTTGGGAGCGACCGCCGTCGACGTGAGGTTGATAGAGCTGCCGACGTTCGTCTGCGATGGCATCGCCGAGATGCTGTTGACGGTGGCGCACGTGTAGATCTGGCCGCCGACGGCGACGGAGCCCGCGTCTTGCGCCTGAGCGATGCAGGTGACGTTTGCCGTGACGCTGGTGGTCGTTCTCGCCGTGACGGAGAACGCGGCGCTTCCCGCGCACGTGGATATGCCGTCCGTGGTCGTGCCCGACAGCGCAATCGTGTATCCCGAGCCTGCGGGAATGCCGCCGACGAGGAAGCTAATCGCCGCGCTGTTCTGGACGTTGTCCGAGCCCTGCTGAACGACCGTCGTCGCGCCGTTCGGGCCCGTGATGACCCAGTTGATGGTGCTCAGCGTCTCGCCGCCGGGGAGCGTCAGCGCCATGCCGAGCGAGCCGGTCTGGTCCGCGGGGAGGGGTTGGTTGGCGGCCGAGCGTGCCGGTGTTCCTGTTCCCTGTGACTGCGATGTGCTGGAGCAGCCGAACTGCTGGGCCGCGAACGCGGTGGCCAGACCCGCGGCGACCGCGAGCGAGGCCCGTCGAGCGATGGATTTTCTCAGCAAGAGCATTGTCGTGTCTCCCGTGGAAGCAGCGGTCGTTTTCCGCGGCTAGCGCAAGAAGCGCACCGGTTCTTCGAAGAGCTCTAAGGCGCGCGTTTTTGCCGTTTATCTGGCCATTCTTCAACACCACGCTCCTCGCCGGGGTGCCCGGTTATTGGAGGCCGCCTTCTGATTTTCGGCCGGTGCGGCGAGCGCGAGAGCCGGAAATCGGACCCGCGCGGCCGGTAGGACATCCGTCCGCGTTCAGCAGGCGGGCGTCGCCTTGACGGCCCCGCGACCTGGATATAGATATATCGAAACGACACATCGGGCCGATGCGTCGCACACGAGTGCCGATCGGCCCGGACCATACGGAGGGTCCATGCACCGAGCGCTCTGGTCCGCACACTTCGCCCACCGCGGGGGTCCGCACGGGCGTCCGTTCGGACGCCCGGATTTTTCGGATATGTTCGGCGGCCCACCGCCGCGGGCCGACCGGGGGATCGTCCGCTATCTGATTCTCGACGCCATCGGCCGGCAGCCAAGGCATGGGTACGAAATCATTCAGACCATCGAGGAGCGCAGCTCGGGGACGTATCGTCCGAGCGCCGGCGTCATCTACCCCACGCTCCAAATGCTCGAGGAGCTCGGTCACGCGCGTATCGAGGACCGAGAGGCGCGCAAGATCTACGCAATCACCGCGGAAGGAAAGCGCGAACTCGCAGAGCACGCCGACGAAGTCGAAGACTTCTACCAGAACGCGGAAGAGGGCTCGTGGGAGGACTTTGCCGACGAACTTCGCGATCTGACCCGACGCGTCGGTCGCATGTTCCGATCCATTGGGCGTTCGGCTCGTCGCGGGCGATTGACCCCGTCCACGATGAAGAAGCTCCGCGTCGTCCTCGATGAGGCCATCGACAAGATCGAGACGATCCTTGGTCCGGACAAGCGAGAGTGACGAGATGCCCCAGCACACTCGCTCGTCGGGCATACGGAGGAGGCCATCGTGAGCCCATCTACGCGATGCGGTTCGTGCGGCGCCGTGTTCGATGCGCGTGCTTGGCGCGCCCTCGAGCTCGTCGAGCGCATCGGGAGCGAACGGGTTCGTGAGTTCGCTACTCGCTGGCCCGACGAGGTGGCGATCGAGGCGCGCCAGTGTCCTTGCGGCGTCGTCATCGCCCGGAGGGGCGATGCGCCGTTCGTGAACGGCAATCTGCGAGCCGGCCCCAGCGCTCCACCGCGCGCCTCGTTCCGTCCAATCGGCGGCGGATAGCTGCGCGCGTCGTATCCCCGGCGGAGACACCGGCCCCGCGCTTCGCGCACATTCTCCCATCGCGGCCCCATCTGCGAGCGTGACCTCGCGCGCGGAAACGGGCTTATCAAAAGTCGGCCCCGAGCCGTCCCGAGCTGAGTGTTGCGCTTGCGCTTGCCGCGGGTCCAAACAGGCCGGGGCGCTCGGGCCTAGGGGGTAGACATGGTCCTTTCACTCAAAACGAAGCTCTCGGCGGGCTTCGTCGCCGTCACGGTGAGCGGAACCCTCATCGCCGCATTGCTCGTGGATCGAAACGTCAGCCGTACGACTCGGGCGGGATTCGAGGACCGGCTGTCGTACGAGACGACCATGCTGGGCCAGATGACGGCCAATGCGCTCTTCGGCGAAATCGATCCCAACGACACGAGCCTGAAGGAGTCCGTTCATACCCTTGGCGCGGCGGTCCACACGCAGCTGGCGGTGATCGCGAAAGACGGCACGATCGTGGCCGACTCGGAAACCGACGACGCCCGCGCGATGGGGTCGCAGATCGACTTCCCGGAGCTCGTTGCCGCGCGGGCCACCGGGAAGGGGACCGCTGAGCGCGACGGGCGATTGTTCGTCGCGGCTGCGATCGTACGGGACGGGGGCACGCTGGGCTACGCCCGCAGCTCCGTGCCCATGAGCGAGCTTGGCGCCCAATTGAGCGCAGTTCGCAAGCGGATGGTGACCGGATCGGGCGTGGCCCTCCTCTTCGCCGCAATCTTGGGCTTGCTCTCCGCCTCCGCACTGGTACGGCCGATCCGCGCCCTGTCGCGTGGAGCCCGACGCGTCGGGGCCGGGGATTTCCAACATGTCATCGAGGTCTCGACGAGCGACGAGATCGGAGAGCTCGCTCGCGCGTTCAACGACATGACCGCGAGCCTTCGAAACACCATCGCTCAGCTAAACGGGCGCAATCGCGACATGCGTCTGGTCCTCGACAACGTAGACCAGGGACTCTTGACCATCGACCGAGACGGAGCCATGTCAGCGGAGCGCTCGGCGGTCGTCTCGAAATGGTTCGGGTCCTCTCCCGCATCGGAGAAACTCGTCGACTATCTCAAGGGTGTCGACGCCCACGCCGCCGAGGCGTTCGAGATCCAATGGGAAGAACTGCTCGAGGAGTCGCTGCCGCGCGCGCTCCTCTTGCACCAGCTCCCCAAGCGCCTTCATTCCGGCGCAAAGACGTTCTCGCTCTCCTACATTCCCATTACGGAAGCCGATGACCGGATGACCAAGCTCTTGGTGGTCGTCAGCGACATCACGGCTCGACTGGCGGCGGAGCGCGCGGAGGCCGAACAGCGCGAGACGGCGACGATGTTCGAGCGCATCATGCGGGACAAGTCGGGCGTCATCGACTTCCTGATGGACGCGGACACGCTCGTCAAAGAGCTCACCGCCCTTCCGCGGCCTTCACTCGTCGAGACCAAGCGCCAACTCCACACGCTCAAGGGCAACGCCGGCGTGTACGGAATGCTCGGAATCGCGAACCTGTGCCACGAAATCGAGAACCGAATGGGAGAGACGCAAGGTGACGTCTCGGAGGCGGATCGAAGCGCCTTGGCACGCGCCTGGGGCCAGACCGCCGAGAGGCTGTCGAGCCTTCTCGGAGACCGAAACCCCGTCGTTAGCATCGACGACGGCGAGTATGCCTTCGTTCTTCGCGCGCTCCTCGACGGCACGCCGCGGACCGACGTCGTTCGCATGGTGCGCGAGTGGAAGATGGAGCGCGCCAGCGAGCGACTGGAGCGCTTCGCCGCCCAAGCGCGCGATCTCGCCAAGCGCCTTCAGAAGGGCGACATCAAAGTGGAGGTCGACTCCGCGGGGCTCCGTCTCCCGCGCGAAGAATGGTCGGCCTTCTGGTCTTCGTTCACGCACGTCGTGCGAAATGCGGTCGACCACGGGCTGGAGTCTCCCGAGGAGCGAAGGAAGGCCGGCAAGGACACGAACGGCCGGATTCGGCTCACGGCCGAGCGCGTCGGACGAACCGTCCAAATCACGATGTCGGACGACGGCCGCGGAATCGACTGGGACAAAGTCGCCAAGCGAGCGCGCGCGGCCGGCCTTCCTGCTGCGAGAAGCGACGATCTCGTCGCCGCGCTCTTTGCCGACGGATTTTCGACCAAGGAAACGGTCTCTGACATCAGCGGCCGCGGCGTGGGGCTCGGAGCCGCAAAGCAGGCCTGCGAGCGGCTCGGCGGCTACATCGCCGTCGAGAGCGTCAAGAACGTAGGCACGACGTTCCGTTTCCACATGCCCATCCCCGAACGGGGCCAAAGCCTGCGGCCCCTCGAGAGCATCGGCCCGTCGCTCGCTTCGACGACCACTGCCGAATAAGAGGAGAATGCGATGCCGTCCAAGAAAGTGCTAGTCGTCGATGATTCGGCTCCCGTGCGCCAGCAGGTGGGTCTGGCGCTGACCCAGGCGGGGTACGAAGTGGTCGAGGCATTCGACGGTCAGGACGGCGTCGAGAAGTTTGCAAAAGTCGGTGGCATCGCGATGGTGATCTGCGACGTCAACATGCCGAGGATGACGG
>CAZVPE010000151.1:0-14420 GCA_964628155.1 uncultured Polyangiaceae bacterium
TGGTGGCCTCCGGTCCGGCGGCACTCGGTCCTTCGAGCCATTCCCGGGCGATCGACCGACAAGAAGAGCGCGTTGTCGCCGACGTGAAGCGGCTTCGTGAGTGGCAGATCGGCTTCACCGGCGGCGAAGGCCGCGCGCGCGGTGCCCAGCAAGACCAGCGTCCCGTCTTGGCAGCTCGATGCCTCGCACGTCAGATGGAGCACGTCTTTGCCGTCGGGCGCGATGCGCGGCTGCGCGACGATGGGAGGCGCGCTCCTCCACAAGAGCGCCATCGCGGCGCCGCCGACGAGCGCGACCCCCCCGGCAAGGAGGGCCGCGACGGCGATGGAAGTGCCGCCCCGACGCGCGACGCCGGGCTTGGACGGCATCGGTTCGTCGGGGAGCGGCGCCGGCGGAGGCACGAAGAACGCCGGGATCGGGAGTGTTTCCCCGAGCGTGTTGGTCGGGGGCGGATGAATTGACGAAGGGCTCGGAGCGTGGGGTATCTCTTGCGTGGCCGACGGGTTGGCTGCGGGATCGCCGGCGTGAAGAGGTGCTATCCCCGGGAGGGCGACACCGAGCATCGTCTTATTGTGCAGGGCGTGGGCGGGCGGCGCCGGGGTCGCCTCGGACGGCTGGGCGGCCGCCGCGATAGGGGCCATTCCGACGATGGTCCTCCTTCCGACGGCGGGCGCGACCGGAGCGGACGCAGGCGCGGGCGACGCCACGGGTGCCGGGAGTGCGAGCAGCGTTCGCTTGGTGGGCGGGGTTAGAGCCGCCGGAGCGAGCTCTGGCCCGGGTCCGACCTGGGTGAGGGCGCCGGGGACGGGATTGGCTGGCGCCGCGGGCGAGGGCGCGGGTCCGACCTGGGTGAGGGCGCCGGGGACGGGATTGGCCGGCGCCGCCGGCAAAGGCCCGGGTCCGACCTGGGTGAGGGCGCCGGGGACGGGATTCGCTGGCGCCGTCTCGACCGTCGGGTCGGTCGTCGGCACCGCCTGCGCTGCGAGGGGCGGCGGGGGTCCAGCCTGGGTGAGGGCGCCGGGAGAAGGAAGCGCGGGATGCGCCTCGGCAGGCGCGACCGCAGCCGGCTCCGCCTCGGTGGGAGGAGCGTCTGTAGCGGGGCCGACGGCCGACGGCGCGGACGGCGCCTCGGCGACCGCAGTGGCGGCCAGCTCCGCCGGAGTGGGCGCCGGCGTTTCTCCTTTTGCCAATGCACCGCCCGTCGAAGTGCCGCACTCCGCGCAGAACTTTGCCCTCTCGGAGAGCGGGTGGCCGCATTGCACGCAGGGGCGTGTCGTCATCGGGAGACCCGCGTCATCATAGCCTCCCGGACCCGGACAAGGACACTCTCGCGCGCTCCCGGTCG
Organism: uncultured Polyangiaceae bacterium; assembly: GCA_964628155.1. Lineage (GTDB taxonomy): Bacteria > Myxococcota_A > Polyangia > Polyangiales > Polyangiaceae > Palsa-1150. The sequence goes on from CAZVPE010000151.1 coordinate 1,346, forward strand.
GGTCAATCCTCGTCGTGCTCTTGCCCCCGGAGCCCGTGCTTCTTGGCCATGTCGTGCAAATGCTTGCGATCCATCTTGGCCTCGCGCGCGGCCGCGCTCACGTTGCCGCCGTGGCGGGAGAGAATCCATTTGACGTAGCGCCGCTCGAATTCGGCGTCGAATTTCGCGCGCGTCTCGCGATAGCTCCTGCCCGGCTCGAACTGGAACACATCGCCCGCGGCCGGGGCCGCGGTCGGGAGCGACACGACGTGGAGCTCCGTCTGACCCGTGGCGCGGGCGAGGTACACGGTGCGCTCGAGCACGTTGCGCAGTTCGCGGACGTTTCCCGGCCAATCGTGGGCGACGAGGGCTTGCATCGTCTCGTCCGAGACGGTCATCGCCCCCCCGGAGGCCTTCAAGATGTGCTGCACGAGCGAGGGAATGTCTTCGCGGCGCATACGGAGCGGCGGCACCGTGATGGGCACCACGGCCAGCCGGAAATACAGGTCCTCCCGAAACTTCCCCGCCTGCACTTCGCGCTGCAGATTGCGCTTGGTCGCCGCGATGACGCGCACGTTCGACTTGATTGTCTTGTTGCCGCCGACGCGACGAAACTCCTTGGTCTCGAGAACGCGCAACAACTTCGGCTGGACGTCGATCGGCAGCTCGCCGATCTCGTCGAGAAACACCGTGCCGCCGTCTGCGAGCTCGAAGGCCCCTTGCCGCGCCGCAATCGCTCCCGTGAACGCGCCGCGCTCGTGCCCGAAGAGCTCCGACTCGAGGAGCGAATAGCTGACCGCTCCGCAGTCCACGACGACGAACGGCCCCTGCGCGTGCGCGCTCTCGGTCCAGATCGCGCGGGCCAGGACGTCTTTTCCGGTCCCGGTTTCCCCTTCGAGGAGGACCGTCGCGTCGGTCTGCGCGATTCGCTCGAGGACGCCGAAGATCGACCGCATGGCCAAGCTCCGCCCGATCGCGGCGCCAAACCAGGTCTTCTCGCTCGGCATCACTTCGACATTGCGCGCGGCCGGGCGGAGCGCGATCTCCACTTCGCCCACTTTGAGGACCGTGCCCGGCTGCACGATCGCCTCCGACACCCGCGCGCCTTGGACCCGCGTGCCGTTGGTCGAGCCGAGGTCGCGTACGTGCACGCCGTCGTTGGCGCGCGTCAGCTCGCAGTGATGCCGCGACACGGTGTCGTCGCCCAGGACCAGGTCGTTGTCTTGCGCCTTGCCCACGCGGAGCTTTTCGCCGAGCGGACGGCTGGTGCCCTTCGCCGTACCCGAGAGGACGACCACGTGGACGCCCACTTTCGTTTCCCCCGGCTGGACCGAGCGCGTCGCGATTTCCCCGGCGTCGGGCTCGGGCAATGGCTTGTCGTCGCCTGTCGCGGTCATTTGGGCACCGACGTGGACAGGTCGATCGACGTGACGCCGCCCGTGAGCGCGACGTGGCGGCGCACGACGCTGCGCTCGGAGTTCGAGGCGACGAGCTCGACTTCCACCGTGTAATCGCCGTCCGGGAGACGCGGCTCGTGCGTGACCACCCGAGGCGCGCGGCCCGGCGCGTAGTGAAACGTGACTTCGCGCGTCCACTCCTCGCCGCGCGGATCGGCCGACCAGCGGGCGTCGACCTCTTCGACTCGCGGCGCCGCGCTTCCGAGAACGTAGTGGACCGTCTGATCGCGGGGCCAGTGTTTGGCGAAGAGCGGAACGATCGCGAGCCCCGCTGCCAGAAGGATCCCCCGTGCGATCCGATTGCGGTCCATCAGCGCCCTTTCGCCGCTCGAACCCGCGCCACGAGTCCCAAGACGACCGGTTCGGGCACGTCGAACTTCGGCATCTTGCCTTTGCCGTTCTTGATCGACACCGCGATCTGCGCGTCGGTCACTTTGGATTGCCAGTCGGCGTTCGTGAGATCCGGCGCGTGGACCATCGGCCCCATTTGGCCGTCGCCCTTTCCCATTGCGCCGTGGCAGGCGGAGCACTGCTGGCGCCAGGTGAGGTCGACGAGCTGCGTCACGTCCCCCGGCGAACCGGGAGCGGCGCCCTGCTGCGGTTGCCGCGCTCCCTGCGCCTGCCTCTCGTCGTCGGCGGAGTGGTGGTCGGCGGGGGTCCATTCCCGGAGCGAATCCGCTGCGGGCGGCCGATCGCAGGACAGAAGCCCGAGCGGCGCGAGCGCGAGGAGAGCGAGGATGACCGGAAACGAGGACGCGACCACGGTCGGGCAACGTAGTGCCTGGCGGCCCCGTGGCCAAGCCGGCCTGCTCGGCAAGGAGCCGGCTTGCTGGGAAAGGGCGTGGGCGTTAGGTTTGAGGTGGGCGCGAGACCGGCCGCTGTCCGGCTGCGACCCGAGGTAACAATGTACTCCGGTGGGAGCGACGGCGGAGCCGCCGTGCAGGCCAAGAAGGTCACGGTCCCCGAGCTCCAGGGCAGAAAGCGGGGTGGGCCGCCGCTGGCGATGGTGACTGCCTACGACTTTACGATGGCCCGTCTCGTGGACGAGGCGGGGGTCGACCTCATCCTCGTCGGCGATTCGCTCGGCATGGTCGTGCAAGGGCTTTCGAACACCCTGCCCGTGACGCTCGACGAGATGTGCTACCACGGTCGAGCCGTCGCTCGGGCCGTGCGCCGAGCGCACCTCGTCGGCGACCTCCCGTTCATGAGCTATCAGCTCTCGGCGGCCCAAGCGCTCGAGAGCGCCGGACGGTTTCTGAAGGAGGGGGCATTCGAGAGCGTGAAGCTCGAAGGCGGCGAGGAAGTAGCCGAGCACGTCCGTCGCATCGTCCGCGCGGGCATTCCGGTGATGGGGCACGTCGGGCTCACGCCGCAGAGTGTCCATGCGTTCGGCGGGTTCAAGATGCAGGGCCGAGGCGAGGACGCCGCCACGACGATCATCGCCGGCGCGCGCGCGATCGAGGAGGCCGGCGCCTTCGCGATCGTGCTCGAGGCGATTCCGCCGGACGTGGCAGAGCGCGTCACGGCGGCCGTCGAAGTGCCGACGATCGGGATCGGCGCCGGGTCGGCCTGCGACGGGCAGGTGCTCGTGTGCACCGACCTCCTCGGAATGGCGCGGGATCACGCGCCTCATTTCGTGAAGCGCTACGCCGCGCTCGGGGACGCGATCGTCGACGCCGTCCGGCGTTACGTGGGCGAGGTTCAGAGCGGGGAGTTCCCCGGGCCGGAGCACGCGTACAAGCCGAACCGCCCAGGCCTTCGGGTGGCTCGGGGGCCGGGGTCGGGAGAGGCCTGAGCACGGGGGACCGTGTCGCTTTGTCGACGCGGCCGATGTCGGCGACCGGGCAGGGTGTGCAGCCGGCGGCGCAGGGCGCGCAAGGGGGGGAGGGCCGACGGCACGGGGCTCGCGGGCGCTGAGCGCCCACGCCAGGGCGTCCCCGCCTTGCCCAGAGAACCTCACCCCGGGGCCGGGGGGTGAGGTTTAATATATCGGGACCAGCCGGTTCACGTGTCTCCCCAGGACAACCCGGGGGGACCCGAGCGGCCTCCGGCGCACGGTACGGGAAGTGCTTTGCCTCATCAGCGCGCGCGATGGCGGCGAATCGCCGGCCCGCGGAGGAGAGCAAGATGTCGAGTGTTGCCCTGGTCGTGATGGAGCTCGGGAGCGAGTGGCCGGGTTGGTTCGGCGGCTCCGCGGACGTCGTGGCGTTCAGTCAGGGTGGCGAGAAGCTGCTCGGCAGGACGCAGGAGGCGCTCGGCGCGCTCCGTAGCGGGCGGCAGGACATCGCCGTTGCCGTGTTCGCCTGCAACGAGGACCCGGAGGCCGATCCGGGCGGTTACCGCGCGCAGATCGCCGAGGCGCTTCTTTCGGCGGTCCGCGACGCGCCGTCGGGGCGCCTCATCCTCACCGCCTCCGACCGCGCACCGGCGCGCGTTCGACTCGAGCTTCTCTCGCTGGCGGGCGCGCTCACCGAAAGTCTGCGCGGTACGACGGCGACGGTCTCGCTTCGATTCATCGAGTCGGCTCCGGACGAGCCCTCCCGGACTCGCCCGTTCGTGCGCGCGCTGGCCGGCTCCTCAGGGGCCGTGACAAGCGAGCTTCAGTAACCCGTTCGCGAGGGCCGCTCTTCGTTCACTTTGGACCGGGGGCGGCTTCGTCCCGCTCGAATATCCAAACATCCCTCGTGAGGCTCGCGTGGATATCGATCCGCGGCCAGAGGTTCGACTCCCACGTGGAGAGGTGAGCCAAGCGGTACGCGAGTCGGCCATCGCGCAGCGCTTCGAAGTACCGCCGGGAGTCGACGTCGTCTCGGAGTCTCACCTCCTCCGGCGTCAGAACGCGGCCCTCGCGCTCCTTCTCCGCCGGGTCCAGAAGGTACTTCTGCGCCCAGAACGCCGGAACGACGATGAATCGCGGCCTACGCGCTTCGACGTCGGCGAAGCGATCGCTCACTTCGACGAGGCCGGGGATAGGATTGCGACCTTCGATCGGGCTCGGGTCGACCCGCCGGAGGTCGCGTATCCAGGCCAGACGCGGCAGATGAACGTCGTTTCCGTAAACCTCGACGCGGTCTTCGGGGCTCGCGTGCGCTCGCATCCAGCGCTCGGCGTCGTAGCGCGGGTCGAGGATCATCGCGGCGTCCACCGCCGCACATCGAAAGATGGCTGCGGCGAAACAGAAAGCCGCGACCGACCACGGCACCCAGCGGCGCGCGTGTTCGAAGCGCCCCTGCAGGGCGTCGAACGCGAGGCCGGCGTAGATACCCCACATCATCATTTGGGGGAGCACGAACCGGTGCTCGGTCCGCCGCGCGGTCATGTTGAACGCAACCGTGAACGAGAGCGCAAAGAAGAACGGAACGAGACCGGCCGCGCGCCGTGCGCCGTCCCGCGCGCGAAGCGCGACGAGGATCCCGCCGGCGACCAGCGGCGCGAAGAGCCAAGGATAATACTCGTGGAAGACGAGGAGGCTGTCGCGGAGCACGTGGCCCCGCCCCGCCCAACTCTTCGCATAGTTGGCGTGGTCCTGGCTCGCCGCGCCCAGGAGCAGGTGGACGCGCGCCGCGAACCCGGTGAAGTTCCACGCGGCTCCGTCGATCGCGAGCAAGAGCGCGAGTCCGAGCAGCGAGCCGCTCACCAGGCGCCGGACGATCTTGCCCCCCGGGGGCCGCGCATCGCGGCCGGCGAAGAGCCACGCCACGGACGCGAATGGAATCCCGAGTACGAAGAGGGCATACGCCTGGTCTTTGGTCGCGACGGCCAGCGCGGCGAAGACCGGGACGCGCCCGAGCCGGACGAGGTCGCGATGAACGATCGAACCAATGAGCCCGCGCAGCGCCAGAATCGCCCAGAACAAGTACGGGACGTCCAGATTCGAAGTCTGCGAGTAATACGTGAATACCGCGTTCGCCCCGAACGCCGCGGCTGTCCAAGCGCCCGCGCGCTTCGAGCCACGAAGGTCCTCGCCGATCTTCGCGACGTTCCACAGGAGGCCGAGCGACATCGCCGCGGTCGTCGCGCGCGCGAGGACGGCGAGCGCCGTCATCGTCGGGACTTGGATGAATCCACGAACGAGCGCCTCGGGGGCGAACGACGGGGAGACCAGGAGCTTGGCGATCCAGACGGGCGCGGTCGCCAGCGCCAGAATCAGGAGCTGAAGGGGAGGGTAGATGTAGTGATGGCCGGGCCAATAGGTCATGAGCAGGCCCGGGAGGAAGTCGCGCGGGGCCACGCCGTCGTCGTCCCATCCGTCGGAAGCGGGCATGCCCCAGAAGAGCCCCGTGAGACGCAGGAGGAGGGCGGCCGCGAGGATCTTGCCGAGGGGGGTGCGCCAGAGCGCAGCGGCGCGCGCGATCACGAGCTCGGCTCGCTGGGTGTCCCGTCCCGGCCGCCCGAGAGGGCGCGGCCGAGCAGCACCGCCATCGCCACGATCGCGGCAAGGCGTATCCCGAGCGCGGCCACGCCGAGCGCTCGCATCTCGACCACCTGGTCGTAGAAGCCTCGGAGGTAGATCTGCGATATCGCCATGGCCAGGAGTAACGCGAGCGCGGGGCGTCGCGAGGACGCGCCGACCGCAAATGGAATTCCCCAGGTGAGGTACTGAGGCGAGAACACTTTGCCGAAGAGCCAAATGCACGTGAGGCCCAAGAGCCCCGCGCGGGCCACCGCGTCGGCGCGCGCGGAGGCGGTGGCCGGGGCCGGTCGCCTCGCGAGCCAAGCGGTGAGTGCGGCGATCGCGGCGACGAGGAGATAGCCGGCGGCGCTCGCGCAGAGTCGGGCGGCGGGGTCGTCGAGGTTGAACGAGCCGAAGCTCAGCGTCGCGGGCTCGGGATTGCCGCTCGCGAAGCGGACGACGGAAATCACCGTGCCGTACGTCGATTCGATGTGGAGACCGCGCGCCGCGTGGTAACGGACGAAGTCCGCAAAGCCGCTCGGGGAGAGCAGGAGCATCGGAACGAAGCCCGCGGCCAGGCCGAGCGCGACGCCTGCAGCCGCCGAGCCGATCGCGCGCCGGGAGCGCCATGCGTCCCGGTCCGCCGCCATCATCGGGAGCAGCACCAGCATCGGGAGAATCTTCGCCGCGGCGGCGAGGGCGATGCCCAAGCCCATGAGAAATGGCCTGCGCCGGACCGCGGCCCAGAGCCCGAAGGCGAGGAACACGGCGGCGACCGCGTCCAGACGCTGGATGAGGAGGCCGCCCTGAGCGAGAAAGAGCGCCCCGGCGAGCCACCAGCGCTGCGCGCGTGCGGCGCCCCGGAGATCGGGCAGGGCGCGGATGGCCAATTCGGTCGACGCGAGGAGGAGCCCGCCCATCAGCGCGCCGAACCACATCGCGAACTGCGCGAATGTCGTCGCCGCCAGCGCCGGGAGAAGGATGAACGGCAGGACGATCGCGGGATATTCGAAGGGTACTTCCGCGTAGGGTACGTGCCAGCGTCCGTCGGCCGGGGGCAGCTTGCGAAAAGCGATCGAGGCGTCGCCTCGTTTGGAGAGGAGGATTTCTCGGTCGAAGGGGGCGCCGCGAATCGCGCTCCCGATCGCGAAGTAGAGCTCTTCGTCCGCGGAGCGCCGGTAGGCGAAGGCGAAGGGGAGCCAGGCGTGCAAGACGAGACTCTTCGATGCCCGAGCCTGCGCGAGGAGCTCGTCGTATCGGGCGGACGAGGGTCCCTGGTTGAGCCAACCGCAGGCGATCGCCGCCGCCGCGACGAACGCGGCGAGTGCCTTGCGAGCGGGGCCGAAGGCCATCGAGCCGGGATGCGATACTGAAGCGTCCGGGCGCGTCAAGGCAATCCACACGTGACTCGCGACGCCATCCGCCGATCGTTCGCGAGAGACTTTTTCCACCAGACCAGGTACACGCCCAGACCGATGGTCCGCTGGGGCGTCGAGGGGCTGACCATGGCCGCGTTTGCCCTGCTCGCAGCGGCGCTCACCGTGAGCGACGGGCACGACCAGCCCGTGGCCGTCCTCGCCACCCTGGCGTCGGCTCTCGGCTGTTCGCTCGCCGCAATGCAGGCGCGCCGGACGGTATCGGAAGTGGCGGTATCCCCTGCGGCCGCGCTGGTCGTCGCGATCGCCTTTGCGATCACGGGCCTCGTGCGGTCCCCCGGAGGGCTCACGGCGCGCGTGACCATGGGCGCTCCTTACGTCGCTATCGCCTTCGCGATGCTCTGCGTGATTGGGAGCTACGTCGCCGATGTCCGGGCCGGGGCGCTCCTGGAGGAAGGTTGGCGGCGGTGGCGGCCCCTGGGCTTGATCGCGCTCTCCGGCGCGCTGGGCGTCTGGATGCTGCGCGCCTCGCCAGCACCCGCCATCGACGTTTGGACGATTCAACAGCAAGCGGCCGAGAAGCTACTCGCCGGAAAGAGCGTATACGAGCCAGGGGCGATCTCCGCGCTCGACTCGCACTCGTTCGATCACGTCGTCGGCAGCTACATCTACCCTCCGCTCGACATCGTCTTGGCGACGGCCTCCTTTGCGCTCACAGGAGAAACCAGGTTCGCGGCACTCGTTTCGATCCTGGCGGGCGGGTGGCTCCTACGCGCGATCGCCCGGCGCACGGAGAGCGCGCCCTCGGCCGCGCCGGATCTCTTGATGGCCTGCCTGCTTGTCCATCCTCGCGGCCTCTTCGTGCTCGACCAGGCGTGGGGAGAGCCGCTTGCCCTGCCGTTCCTAGGCGGCTTTGCGGTTGCGTATCTCATCAAGAAACCCGCTGTCGCAGCTCTTCTCCTCGGTCTCCTCTGCGGAGTGAAGCAGCACCTGGTCTTGTATCTGCCGGCACTCGCTCTCCTGCCGGGGATCGGACTTCGAGGCGTCTTCGTGGCGCTCGTCACGGTGGTCGCGACGTACTTGCCTTTCGTCCTATGGGACCATCACGGAATGTGGAGCGCCCTCGTCGGACACCACTTGGGCAATCCATTCCGGTCCGACTCTCTCTCGCTCACGGCGCTTCTTTGGAACGCGGGAATCCTTCTTCCCATGTGGCTCGGCTTCGTCGCGGCGCTGGCGAGCTTTGCGGTCGTGTGGTGCGTCCCAAGACAACTAGGGACGCTCCTTCTCGCCAGCACGCTCCCGTTTTTCGGGTTTTACCTCTTCGGCCGACAGGCGTTTTGCAACTATTACTACTTGCTGGACGCGACGCTTCTCTTCGCGGCGGCGGCGATGGGTTCGCCCGATCGATCGCCTGGCCTCTGGCCCGCCCCCACCGAGAAGGCTACTTTCCCATCCCCCCGATGACCGACGACGCACGCCGCTACGACCCAGCCGCCATCGAGCCGAAGTGGCAAGCGTACTGGGAAAACCACCAGACCTTTCGCGCCGAGCGACACGCCGGACGCAAGAAGTTCTACGTGCTCGACATGTTCCCTTATCCGTCGGGATCGGGCCTGCACGTGGGCCACCCCGAGGGATATACGGCGACCGACATCGTCGCGCGGTACCATCGCATGCGCGGCTTCGATGTGCTGCACCCGATGGGCTGGGACGCGTTCGGCCTCCCCGCCGAGCAGCACGCCATCGCCACGGGCGAGCACCCCCGCGAGACGACCAAGCGCAACATCGCGACGTTCAAGCGGCAGCTCAAGATGCTGGGCTTCAGCTTCGACTGGTCGCGCGAAGTCGACACGACCGATCCCGGATACGTCCGCTGGACGCAGTGGATTTTTCTCAAGCTCTTCGAGCGCGGATTGGCCTATCAGGCCGAGATCCCCGTCAACTGGTGCCCGGCGCTCGGAACGGTGCTCGCGAACGAAGAAGTCATCGACGGGCTGAGCGAGCGCGGTGGGTACCCCGTCGAGCGCCTGCCGCTCCGACAGTGGATGCTGAAGATCACCGCGTATGCCGATCGGCTCGACGCCGATCTCGAGGGGCTGGACTGGCCGGACACGAAGGCCAAGCAGCGCCACTGGATCGGACGGAGCGAAGGCGCCGAAGTCGACTTCGCCGTCGAAGGCGCGGCCGAACCGATCCTCGTCTTCACGACCCGCGTCGACACGCTCGCCGGCGCGACCTACGTCGTGCTCGCTCCCGAGCATCCGCTCGTCCTGAAGCTCGCGTCGAACGCGCATGCCGTCGCGGTGCGCGCCTACGTCGAAGCGGCGCGCCGTAAGAGCGATCTCGATCGGACCGAGGCGAAGACCAAGAGCGGAGTCCCGCTCGGCGCCAGTGCGATCAATCCGATCAACGGCGACCGGATTCCCATCTGGGTAGCCGACTACGTCATCGGAACGTACGGTACCGGCGCGGTCATGGCCGTTCCGGCGCACGACGAGCGCGACCACGCGTTCGCGCGGACCCACGGTCTGCCGATCGTCCAGGTCATCGCGTCGGCCCGGGAAGAAGTCGTGGACGTGCAATCGGCGGCGTTCACGCGCGACGACGACGCGGTCACGTTCCGCCAGCGCACGAACGTCCCGGTGCCCAACGGCGTGCCGACCGCGGAGGCACGGCGGCTGGTCACCGCGTGGCTCGAGTCGGTTGGAAAGGGCCGCTCGCGGATCACCTACCGCATTCGGGATTGGGTGTTCTCGCGACAGCGCTATTGGGGCGAGCCGATTCCAATCTACTTCCCGGTTACCTGCGACGGCGATCCGCGCGCAGCGGGCGCGAAGCCCACGATTCACTTCGATCAGCCGATCGCGGTCGACGAGAAAGACCTCCCGCTCCCGCTCCCCGAGCTCAACGACTTCAAGCCGGGAACGGACCCCGCGGGGCCGCTGGCCCGAGTCCCCGACTGGCGCTTCTTCCAGCGCGGCGGCCGCTGGTACGCGCGCGAAACGAACACGATGCCCCAGTGGGCGGGATCCTGCTGGTACTACCTGCGGTACCTCGACCCCAGGAACGACCGCGAGGCCTGGAGCACCGCCGCGTACAAAGACTGGATGCCCGTCGACCTCTACGTCGGGGGCTCGGAGCATGCCGTCCTACACCTCCTCTACGCGCGGTTCTGGCACAAGGTGCTCTACGACCTCGGCGTCGTCCAAGATGCCGAGCCGTTCCGGAAGCTCGTCCACCAGGGACTCATTTTGGGCGAAAATGGCGAGCGAATGAGCAAATCCCGCGGCAACGTCGTCAATCCCGACGACGTCGTCCGAGAGCACGGCGCCGACGCCTTGCGGCTCTACGAGATGTTCATGGGGCCGCTCGAACAAGTGAAGCCCTGGCAGACGAGCGGCATCGAGGGCGTCGCCCGATTCCTCGACCGCGCGTGGGCCGTGGCCACCGGCCCCCGGACGGACGACCCGGCCGCATACGACGAGGCGACCGCGCGCCTCGTGCACAAGACGATAAAGAAGGTGACCCAGGACATCGAGAGTCTGCGGCTCAATACGCCGATCAGTGCGATGATGATCCTGGTCAAACACCTCGGATCGCTCGAGGCGGTGCCGAGCGGCGCCGTCCGTACGCTGGCCCTCCTTCTCTCGCCGTTCGCCCCGCATCTCGCGGAAGAGATCTGGCATGGCCCGCTCGGTCACTCCGAGTCGCTCGCGTACGAGCCGTGGCCGGAGTTCGATCCGGCGCTCGTCAAAGACGAGCGCGTCGAAATCGGCGTGCAAGTGAACGGGAAGCTCCGCGGAACGGTGACGATCGCAGCCGACGCCGACGAACAAACGGCGCGGCAGGCGGCCATGGGCGAGGAGCGCGTTCGCGCGCACGTCGAAGGCAAGACCGTGAAGAAGTTCATCTACGTCAAGGGTAAGATCGTAAGCTTCATCGTCGGATGAGCGGGCCATGGCGAGGCAGGGAGCGCGCGCGGACGGGGGCGCTCTCGTGCTTTGCGCTCCTGGCCGCGTCGTGCGGCTATCGGGCCGCGTACGGCGGCGAAGGGCAAACGCGAATGCACGTGAAACTCGTGCGGTCGCTCGTCGCGGACGCCGTCGCCGCCGACGAAGTGGCGAGCGGCGTGCGCGAAGCGCTCCTGGCGGAGGGAGCGCTGGAGCCGGGGGACGGGTGGCCGCGAGCCGAAATCGAAGTGCTTCGCGCGAGCGAGTCGAGCGAGGGTGTCGCGGCGCGCGGGGGGGCTCCCTTCGCGCGCGGAATCGACGTCGGGATCGTGGGGCGTGCCTGGATCGTCCCGGACACCGGCGCGCCGCCCGAGCACGACACCGGAGATCTGCGCGCCGAGGAGGTCATTGCCGCCGACCAGACCGGCGGCGCCAGCGACCCCCTGTCCGGGGAGTTTCACGGAGCGGACGCCCTCCGCGCGGCCGCTCGAAGGCTGGGGCGCAAACTCGCGAGAAAACTCTTGGGCCATCCCGTGGCGAGCGAAGATGGGGAGCCGTGAAGAGCGGTTGAATCGAGGGAATCCGGCCGAACGTGCTAAGCTGCGATAAGCCCATGATCACGATCGGGTGTGCTGGTTTCCCTGTTCCCGCCACGCGGTATTTCAAAGAGTTCCTCTTCGTCGAGGTGCAAGAAACCCACGTGTCGCAGCCCGGCACCGGCACCATCCGCCGCTGGCGTCGCGAGGCGCCACCCGGGTTCGCGTTCGCCTTGCTCGCTCCGCGAGAAATCGGTCAAGAAGGGTTTCGCGACGCGAAAGTGACCGAAATCGCGTTGAAGAACCTTATCGAGGTGGCCAAAGAGCTCGACGCCCAAATTGCCGTGTTCGTGGCCCCGCCCGATTTCACGCCGTCGCGGAGCAACAAGTCCGCGGTGAAGGATTTCCTCGCGAGCGTGAAGAAGAAGTTCAAGCGTGTCGTGTGGGAACCGCCCGCGACTTGGGACGCCGACGAGGCCGAGCAACTGGCGTCCGAGAGCGGGGCTACGGCGGCGCGCGATCCGCTCGCCCACGGGACGACGGCCGCGTCGTTCGCCTACTACCGCTTGCCCGGTCCCGCCGGCCACAAGAGCCGATACGAGGACCCGGCCGTCGAGAAGTTGACCGATATCGCCGGCGGAGCCAAGAACGAACACGCGGTCTACGTGTTTACGAATGTCGACATGTTCGCCGACGCAAAGCGGTTGAAGAAGGGCACGGGGGGAACGTAGGCTTACCTTGCACGGCAACTGCGGGAGAGAATCGACCGCCAGGACGCAAGGGCCGCGCGTCTATCTCTCCGACTCTGGCCCCCCTCGCGTCCTTCCGGTTCTCCCCCGAGCCGAACGAAACGCGCCCGCGACGACGGCCAGCGAGACGAAGAGCCACGGCCAGTCTCCGAGCGCCTCGTATACAGTGCGGGCACGCATCCAGTGGATCGGCGCGGAGACCACGTCCTGGCGGAACGTGCCGGAGTGCGCGACCACGCGGCCTACCGGGTCGACCACCGCGCTGACGCCGCTGTTGGTCCCGCGGACCAGATACCGGCGATGCTCGATCGCGCGGAACTGCGCGAGGGCCAAGTGCTCCCAGGGTTCGGTGGTGTCGCCGAACCACGCGTCGTTGGTGATGTTGACCAGGAGCTCGGGGTTGCCGTGACGAACGGCGTCGTTCGTGAACCGAGGGAGGATGTCCTCGTAACAGATGAGCGCCGTGACCAAGTGCTCCTCGCCGTGGAGGTCGACGACGAGCGGGTCGAGCACGGTGCCAGGGCTGAAGTGCCCGCTGTTCGGCGACCACGAATAGAGGACGGGTAGGGTCTCGCCGAACGGGAGGTACTCGCCGAACGTGAGCAAGTACTCCTTGTCGTACCGGCTCCGGA
>CAZVPE010000152.1:0-1521 GCA_964628155.1 uncultured Polyangiaceae bacterium
GCTCGCAACAATCGAGACGACGATCCTGTCGTGCGAATCATTTTGGCTCCATTTCTCCAGATCCGGAGAAGCTCTATCCCATCGTTGGCTGACAACTGCGTCGCCACAAATCGCTGTTAGGAAGAAAAGAAGTAGCCGCTACATACAGCCGAGCCGAGCGGTGCCGACGGCGAAGTCGTCGATCCAAAGATCGCCGGCGGTGCCTGGCGCGAAGCGCTCGTAACCGACGCGCGACTCCACGAGAGTCGGGATCTGCGATTTGAGGCTCTGGAGGGGCATCGCCGCGCCTCCCACATAGAGTGAGAGGGTGCCCGAAGGGCCCGATGCAGAGATATTCCATTCAAAGCACGTCCACGCTCCCCGCGGGACGACCGTCGTGCTGGTGGGACCCGATTCGGAGAGTCCCATCTGGGATTGATTGATCGATATGTTCCCTTTTTGCGAATTAAAGGGGCGTATGCCGTACATGTTCACGGTCACACCGGTCGAGCCCTCGATGTAGACGTCGTGAGACATGTCCGACGTCGGGGTCTCGATGTACATCCAGACTCGGCCCCAGATGCCCATGGGGTCCGGGAAGCCGCTCTTGTTGACCAGCATGCCGTACCCGGATCCGGTGGTGAAGCTGATGTGCACGGCGTTCTTGCCGGAGTGCGCCATGGTGGGCCCGGGAGTCGTCGTGAACGTGCTCGCGACGTTGACCGTTGCGCCGAGCGTGTTGTCGACGGTCCAGGCCGCGCCAAGCATGGTGCCGGACTCGAAGTCGTCGCAGAACGCTGCCCCCGCGGGGCACCCGGCTGCGCCCCCTTCGCCGCTGCCACCGCTTCCCGACCCGCTGATTGGGCCCGCGTCCGCCCCGCCTCCGCTGCCGGTTCCGCTGCTCGACCCGCCGCCACTGCTCGAGCCGGTTGCGCTTCCGCCGCTGCTCGACCCGCCGCTGCTGGAGCTGCTGCCGCTCGAACTGCCGGTGTTGGTGCCGCTGCCGCCACCGCTGCTCGAACTTCCGCTCGCGCCGCTGCTGCTTCCGCCGCTACCGCTCCCCGCTCCGGTAGCGCCGTTGCTGGACCCGACATCGCCGCCGCTCGATCCGCTGCTCGAGCCACTCGCGGACGCTGTTTCGCCGCCTGAGGAGCTCGAAGAGGCCCCGCCAGTCGTGGCCGTGTTCGCGCTTCCGCCGGATCCGCATGCGAAGGAGCAGCAAGCGAAGCTGACGATGAAGGTGCGACGGAGGCCAAATCTTAGGGTGAGGGTCATTGCCGGTAGGTTCGCTGGAGGTTTGTCCTGCGGGGAGTCGTCGTGGACAATCGCTCTTGGTGGTGTGGCCAGCGATGGGTGACTGCGTGTAAGAAAATGCGTCGGCGGGATTTCGAGGCGGACGGAGACCACGAAACGAGGCTTCTCGAGACCGAGTTCCGCTTGATTTGACAGGTCGTGATTCCGCCCAGACGCGTGGAAATCGAGTTCCCTGGCGCGCGGAGCGGCCGGGTAGAGGGGAAAAGCGGGCGCGGAAGGCGTCTCAGC
>CAZVPE010000152.1:1621-14336 GCA_964628155.1 uncultured Polyangiaceae bacterium
GTCGTGGCGACACGAAAAAGAGGCTCCCCGCGGCCCGGCAGCGTCGTGGCGACACGAAAAAGAGGCTCCCCGCGGCCCGGCAGCGTCGTGGCGACACAAAAAAGAGGCTCCCTGGGGCCCGGCGGCGTGGTGGCGACACGAAAAGGAAGCTCCTCGCGGTCGGGCAGCGTCGCGGAGACGCGAACAGGAGGCTCCCCGCGGCAAGGCAGCGCCGGGAATAGACGCAAGGGACGGGCGGGCGGGTGATCCGGAGGCACATGAGGCTACCCGTTCCTCGCGAGGTGCCAGCACCGACACGAAGCGATCGCGGCCTGTCCGAGCGCGACTCCTCCGTCGTTCGGCGGCACTCGTCGGTGGACGAGCACTTCGAATCCATCCATCGTCAAGAGTTCGATGACGCGCTCAGCAAGCAGTTTGTTCTGAAAACATCCTCCCGAGAGCGCCACCGGGGTCAGCCCCGTCTCCTCCCGCACGCGGCGGACCGAAAGCAGGAGCGCGCGCGCAAGCGTCTCGTGGAAGCGCGCCGCGATGGTGCCTGCGGCAACGCGCGCCGCCGCGTCGCGAGCCACCCCCCGCACGGTCGGTCGCAGATCGACTACGAAAGGAGTGCACTTCTCGAGGACGACCTCGTACGGCTCGTGGTCGCCGGCCGGCGCGATCGCTTCGAGCTCGATGGCCGCCTGCCCCTCGTAGGATATTTCGCGCCGAAGCCCCGCGATGGCCGCGATCGCGTCGAACCATCGTCCGGCGCCGGTCGCCATGGGGCTCGACATCCGGCGTGCGATCATGTGCCGGATGGCATCGCGCCTCGCGGGCTCGACGTCGTCGAACGCCGACAGAGGAGCGCCGGCGTCGAGAAGCGCCGCCAGGCCTACTCGCCACGGCTGGCGGATCGCGGCCTCTCTGCCTGCAAGCGCCAGCGGCCTGAGATGGCCCGCGCGCCGGAAGCCCGCCATATCGCAGACGAGAATTTCACCGCCCCACAGGTCCCCTTCGGGCCCGCAGCCCGTGCCGTCGAAGGCGACGCCGATGACGGGATGCGATCGACCGTGCTCGGCGAGGCACGACGCGATGTGGGCGTGATGGTGCTGCACCGCGATGCGCTCCATCCCCGAGGAGAGCGCCCAGTGGGTCGAGCGGTATTCCGGGTGCATGTCATGTGCGACGAAGGACGGAACGACGCCGAGCAGGCGTCCGAGCTTGCCGATTGTCTCCTCGAAGAAGCCGAATGCCTCTGGAGACGCCAGATCGCCGATATGCTGGGACAGGAAAGCCTCGCCGTCGCGCGTGATGCAGACGGCGTTCTTGACGTCGGCGCCCGTGGCGACGACAGGAGGCCCCCCGAAGGGCAGGGGAATCGCAGCGGGAACGTACCCACGGGCGCGGCGAACGGACTGCGCCGTCCCCGCCACCACCCGCACCACCGAATCGTCGAGGCGTGTGTGGATCGCGCGATCGTGGGTCAAGAACGCATCGGCGATACCCTCCAGCCGCCCCCGAACGCTGGCCTCGTCGACCGCGATCGGTTCGTCGCTACGGTTGCCGCTGGTCATGACCTGCAGCGCCGGACCGTCGGCGAGGAGCAGGAAATGGAGCGGGGTCGACGGGAGCATCATGCCGATCTCTCGCAGGCCTGGAGCGAGACCCTCGAGCGCGAGCGATGCCTGTCGCAATGGAAGAACGACGATGGGTCGTGCCGGCGAAGTCAATGCTTCGCGAGCCGCGCCGGAAACGTGCGCCACGCGCTCGATTTCGTCCACGTCGCGCGCCATGACCGCGAATGGCTTGTGGGGGCGGTGCTTGCGCGTCCGAAGCCGTTGGACCGCGGATGGGTCGCTCGCGCTGGTTGCGAGGAGAAACCCCCCGACGCCCTTGATCGCCACGATTCGCCCCTCGGCCACCGCTTGGGCCGCGGCTCGGACCGCGCGGTCGCCGGCGAAAGCCGCGTCCCCGTTCGACGACGAGAAGGACAACGACGGACCGCAGGCCGGGCACGCGTTCGGTTCGGCGTGAAAACGCCTGTCGTTCGGATTCTCGTATTCCTCTCGGCAGGCCTTGCAGAGTGAAAACGCACGCATCGTCGTGCGGCTGCGATCGTACGGAAGATCGCGCACCAGCGTGTATCGCGGGCCGCATGCCGTGCAGTTGATGAAGGGGTAGCGGTAGCGGCGGTCGGCGGGATCGAGAAGCTCGCGGAGACAGTCCGAGCACGGCGCGGAGTCGCATGGAACAAGGGTGCGGATACCACCGGATGCCACGCTCGGAACGATTCGGAACCCATGGGTGCCCTCGGCCGGGAGCACCGAGACGTCGATGGAGTCCACGCGCGCGAAGGGCGGTGGCGCGCTCCGCAGGCTCGCCTCGAAGCGCGCCAGACTCGCCGACGGACCCTCGACCTCGATCCAGACCCCGGCGCCGTCGTTGAGCACCAGGCCGCTGAGCGAGTGTTCGGCGGCGAGCCGGTGCACGAAGGGACGAAAACCAACCCCTTGCACGGTGCCACGCACTCGGAGTCCGCGACGGCTGGCGTTCGACACCTGGCTGGGACAGGGCGTTACCGCCGGCCCGGGAAACGGGCAATGCCGACGGCCCGCTGGCGTGCGAAATCGCCGGCCGACCCTGCGGCACCCCGCCCCGCTGGCGGCGCGCAAGGCGAGACACCGAGGCTCGGTCCATGGGTCGAAACCTGGCCGTGTGGCCGCTCCGAACCTTGGGCGTATTCTTGCTCTGGCTCTAGTCGGTAGTGGAGTCCTCATGCGTGTCGTGCCGATATCCGCCGATTCGCTCCTCGACCCGTCGCTCGCACGGGATCTCGCGGAGAAGTACTTCCTATGGGACGCGTTCGTGGGTGGACAGAGGCGCGTGGAAGTGTGTCCTTTGGTGCTCTCGCCGGGGTTGCACGCCGCCGCAGTGCAGGCGGCCGAGGACGTGGTCCGCGTCATCGGAGGGGTCGCGGCGGCAGCGCACGAGGACCTTCGCGAGCAAGGGCTCTACGGATTTGACGAAGACACGATTCGACTCGCCGCGGCGTCGCGCGCATCCGGCGACTCGGCGTCCCTCATGCGGGTGGACCTTCTTCTCGCCGAGGACGGGGAGTGGAAGGCTTGCGAAATCAACGCCGACTGTCCGGGCGGCCACAACGAATCACTCGGCTTGCCTCGCCTCGCCCGGGCGGCCGGATTCTTGAGCGGTCACGATCCGACGCGGGTCGTCCCGCGTCTCGTCGAACGATTGCGCGAGCTCGCAGACGGCGGAGCCGTGGGGATCGTGCATGCGACCGGCTACGCGGAAGACCTGCAAGTGGGCGCGCTCGTCGCGCGCGAGCTCGAGCGGACGGGTGTGCGAGTCGTCCGCGCGTCTCCGACCGCGCCCCAAAGTCGGGGCGGCGACCTTTGCATCTACGGCGAACCGGTGCGCGCTCTCTATCGCTATTTTCCGACCGAGTGGATGAGCGGCCAGCGCAACGTCGAGTCCATCGCTCGCGTGGTCGAGGCGGGCCGCGTCCGCACGCTGACGAGCTTCGCGCACGTCTTCACTCAGTCGAAGCTCGCCTTCGCGCGTTGTTGGAAGAACCTCGACGAGTCCCCGGATCGGGATGTCATGCGACGCCATATCGCGGAGAGCTACGACGTCCTGGAGGTGGCGAGAGATGACCTCGTCGCGGGACGAAACGGGTGGGTCGTCAAACGGGCCATGGGCCGGGTGGGCGACGAGGTGTTCGTGGGGCCCCTCCTATCGGACGACGGTTGGACCTATCTCGTGGACGCCATCCGCGCCCGCGTCGCGTACGGCGAGCGTTGGGTGGCGCAGCGGTTCGTGCGACAGCGGCCGATCCCCACTCCTTGGGGCGATCGACTCGTCACCCTCGGCGCCTATGTCCTCGATGGCTGCTTCGCCGGCTACTTCGCGCGCGTAACTCCACACAGCCACGTATCCCACGACGCGCTCTGCGTGCCCGTGTTCACCTCGGCGTCATGATTCCTCGGCGCACGCTCTCCCCACTGGCGGTGTTCGCCTCGGCGTGCACGATGCGTCCCCTCGGGCCGGCTTCCCCGTCCGACTTCGTCACGCACGACCCACAGTCCCCGGACGTGCACGGCGTCGAACTGCCGTCGCGGTCTGCTGCGTTGCGCGGTTGGCAGCTTCCGCCGAGCGACCCTTGGGCCGCCTACGCAAAGTACACGCTTCTGACGGCCCTGCCCGATCTACCGAGGAGCGCCGCGCTACCCGAGGTCGACGTCCTCGACGACGTCGAGCGGGCTTGGACCGCGGGCAAGAGCGTCGGCGCGGCTGGCTTGCCCATGGACACTCTCTGGATCGTGGACATGCGCGGCGCTGCTTCGGTGACCTTCGGGCTGGCGCTCTCGAATGCCGCCTCGGGGCATACCGTGTCGCTGGTTCCGACGTTCAACAATTGGCCTGCACCGAACGAGCTCGTTCCGGCGGAAGAAACGCTGGCCGCCATGGTGGCCGGATGGCCCCGGCAGCCGGAGGACGGATCGGTCGGCACCCTTCCGGTGTTCCTCCTCGACTCGTGGCGACTGGCGTATCGTTTCGACGAGCCGGGCGACGAGACGTACGACAATCGCTATGTACTCTCGTCGGGCGATCTGCCAGGGATCGAAGTGCTTCGTGCCCGTGGCATCCGGAACGTGGTCTACGTGGTGGAGGACCGCGGTCGCACATCGGTCGAAGAGGACGACCTGCACGACGCCTTCCTGATGTGGGAAGAGGCTGGGATGCGCATCGCCATGGTCGACCTCGAGTCCCTGGCAAACGAGACAGCCCTGGCACACTGGGAAGACCTTTTGGCCAATAACCTCTTGGTGGTGACCCCGCACGGCACGGTCCTCAACGACCCCGCCTTCTTCGCGCGTGCGCGCGGGGGTTTTGGAGGCGGACACGCGACCGCATGGCCTGGGTGGGTGGGCGCGGGCGGCGGACGCGGAGCGCGCGCGTTCGGCGGCGGACATCCCGGGTTTGGCGGCGGACACCCCGGATTCGGAGGCGGCCGGGGGGGCGGTTTCGGCGGCGGACGCGGGGGCGGGGGAGGATGATCGTCGCGACGAAACGCGCGGCAAATCCTCGGTCCCCCAAACCGCTCGATGCTCTAGGTCAGCGGTCGTAGGTCGCCGAGGAGGGTGGGCACGAGCTCCGACACGGTCGGATGGATCCCGACGCTTCGCTGGAGCGTCGTCGAAGTCGCGCCCGCGTACATCGCATAGAGGATGCCGTGGATCGCTTCGTCACCGCCCGTTCCGAGGATGGCCGCGCCAAGGATCTTCTTGGTCTCGGAGTCGACGATCGCCTTCATGAAGCCTTGCGTCTCGTCCTTCTCGACGGCTCGACCCACTTGGGTCATCGGGCGTTTGCCCACGAGGAGGGCGCGTCCCGTCTTTCGTGCTTGGGCTTCGGTGAGGCCCGCGCGCCCGAGCGGCGGATCGATGTAGAGCGCATAGGCTTCGATGCGCTCGCTGACCTTTCGATGGCCATCCTCGAGCAGGTTCGCCGCGACGATCTCGTAGTCGTTGTACGCGGTGTGCGTGAAGGCCCCTCGGCCGTTGCAATCGCCCAGCGCCCAGATCCCTTCTACGTTCGTCCTCAGGAGGTCGTCGACGACGACGAACCCCCGGGCGTCGACCGCGACACCGGCTCGGTCGAGACCGAGATCGTCCGTGTTCGGGCGCCTGCCGATCGCCAGAAGGAGGTGCGAGCCTGTCACGCTGCGCTCGCCCGCATCGCATTCGAGATGCGCCGTGACGCCTTGATCCGGCGCGGGTGCTAGGGCGATGCACTTGGCACCGAGGCGCACGGCGACCCCCTCGCGCTCGAGGATGACCTTCACGGTTTCGGATACATCCTCGTCTTCTCGCCCGAAGAGCCGCGGCCCCATTTCGATGACGGTGACCTCGCTGCCGAACCGTCGAATCATCTGTGCGAACTCGAGACCTACCGCGCCTCCTCCCACGACGATGAGGTGCCGGGGAAGCGTCTCGAGAGCAAGGATGGACGAGTTCGTGAGATGGGCGACGCGGTCGATCCCCGGCAGGGGCGGGATACGTGCGCGACCTCCGACGTTGATGAAGAACCGTTCGGCGCCAAATCGCTGATCGCCGACGCGGACCGTGTCGGGCGACTCGAAGCACGCGTGTCCTTCCAGCACGGTGCACCGGTCCATGCCCTTCAGCGAAGACTCGACCCCGCGACGGGCATTGGTCGAGACGACTGCCGCCCGCGCCCTGACGCGCGGGAAGTCGATGCCGATCGGTCCCGGAACGAGAACGCCGAAGTCCGAAGCTCGTCGGGCGACGTAGGCGGCCCGCGCGCTCGCGACGAGGGTCTTCGTAGGCATGCAGCCCGTGTTCACGCATGTCCCACCGAAGAGCTTTCGTTCGACGATGGCGACGGTCATGCCAGCCGCGGTGAGGCGTCCGGCAAGCGACGGTCCGGCCTGCCCCGCCCCTAGAATGATGGCGTCGAACCGCTTCATGCGAGCGTCCCGAGCAGTCCCACGATGAGGACGGCTCCGCCAATCGCGACGGCATCCTCGATGAATGCGGCGGGATTGTCCTTGTGGAACGCTGCCGCGAGACGCTCCCTCAGCGCCGAACCCCCGAGCGTCCCGAGAACCGCGCCGACGACGCCGACCACCGCTCCGATCGGCCACGACCCCGCATCCACGCCGACAGCCGCACCGCAGAGCGCGCCACTCACGATGCGAGCCCCGAACTGCGCCGGCAATCTGCGGCTCGGCGTTTGGGGCAACTGATCGACGATGAGCTCACCGATCGCGGCAACGGTCAGGATCCACGGCGCATACGTAGAACCGAGAAAAGCCAACCACGAGCCCTTGAGGTCGATGGCTCCGAGGCGAGCGGCCCAGCTCACCGCGGCCGGCGCGGTCATCGTCCGCAGACCCGCGACGACGCCGATGAGAAGTGCTGCCAGGTAGACCGTCATCCGCTCACCCTCCACCCGTGTCTTTGCGCGTCTTGCACGTCCGAGGCCCAGAAGGAGAGGGGGCTGCTCAATCGCAGCCGTCAGGCCCGCAGATGGCCCCTTCGGCGAGCACGGGCTCCCCTCCCGGCGCCGCGAGCTCCCGCCACGCTTGCTCGATCGCGCGCAAGTGGACCTCGGCTGGCTGCGCCCCCGAGACCGCGTACTTCCGTCCGAAAACGAAGAAGGGCACTCCTGTCACGCCGAGCTCACGAGCTTCCTGCTCGTCCGCCCGGACATCGCGGGCGTAGTCGTCGCTGGCGAGCACGGCGTGGACCTCGTCCGGCTCGAGACCTGCCTCCCCCGCCAGCCGAGCCACGACGCCCGGATCGCCGATCGCCTCGCCCTCCGTCATGTACCCGCGAAGGAAGCGCTCTTTGACCGCGTCTTGGACGCCGCGCGTGGCAGCATGGTGCAGGACCCGGTGGGCGTCGAACGTATTGCCTGGCTTTATTCGGTCAAAGCGAAAATCGAGCCCCTCTGCGGCCGCCAGGTCCGTCATTCGTCGAAGTTGCGTTTCAGCCTCCGCCACCGACGAGCCATATTTCGTGGCGAGTCGCTCGGCATACGAACCAGTCGTGTCACGCGTGCGAGGGGCACCCGGGTCGAGCTCGAAGGCGCGCCACACGAGCTCGATCGCGTCGCGGTGCGGGAAAAGGGCAAGAGCGGCCTCGAGGCGGCGCTTGCCGATGTAGCACCAGGGGCACACGATATCGGACCAAATATCCAAGCGGAGCGCCTTCATCGAGCAGAGAACTTAAGTCGGCACCGCCGCTCGGTCGAGGGGTCGAGTCCCCCGCTGCTACTTGGGCTTCGCGATCGGGGGGGACTCTCCGCCGGTCGCCCGGAGATAGTCCTGCTACTCCGCGAGAATCTCACGCCGCAAGAGGGCGACGAGATCCCCGGCCGGCATCGCGCGCGAAAGAGGGGCCCCTTGTCCGGCCCACTGCGCGCCGTAGCCAAACTCGCCGTTCGCCTTGGCCGCTGCGTGCAGCGCCTTTCCCGCGTCGTACGCGATCGGATAGTCGGGCACGTCGCTCGCGGCGACATTTCGTCCGAACGCCGTGAAGCGATTGGCCAAGCCTCTCGCCGGGCGACCGGAGACGACGCGCGTCATCACGGTATGGAAAGCGGCGTCGCTCTTCAGCGCAGCGCGGAAGCCTTCATCGGCCTGCGACTCGCTACACGCGACGAATGCGGTGCCCATCTGGGCCGCGCTGGCCCCGAGACGAAGAATCGCGGCGATGCCGGCGCCGTCCATGATTCCGCCGGCGGCGACGACGGGCCTGTCGATCTCGCGGACGAGGTGGCGCGTCAGCGCGAGGGTCCCGACGCGGTCGTCCGCGGCGTTCGTATCGAACACGCCGCGATGTCCCCCGGCTTCGTATCCCTGCGCGACGACCGCGTCGACACCCGCCGAGACGAGCGCGCGCGCCTCGGCGACGCACGTGGCCGCGCCGAGGAGCACGATCCCCGCCGCGCGCAATGCTGCGATACGGTCGCGTGACGGAATGCCGAAATGAAAGCTCAAGACCGTGGGTCGCTTGGCGACGAGCATGGCGAGCATCTCGTCGTCCTCGACGAAGCTGCGATAGATCTCCCGGAGTGCCGTCGGGGGCGTCGCACCGAGCCGAGTGAACTCCGGCTTCAGCCTTTCGATCCAGTTCGCCTCGCGCGCTGGATCGGGCCTGGCAGGCTGGTGACAGAACACGTTCACGTTGAGCGAACGGGTCGAGCGCGTACGAAACTCGTCGATCATCCGACGCGCACCTTCGGCGTTCGTCGCTCCGACGCCGACGGACCCCAGCGCTCCCGCGTTGGAAACAGCGGCCGCCATTTCGGGTGTCGACACGCCCGCCATGGGCGCCTGGATGATCGGCGCGTCGATCTGCAGGAGTTCGAGCAGCTTGGTCGACCGCATGCGAAGACGGCGATCTTAGAGAATCTCGTCGATGACGTGAACCGGTCCCTCGGGTCGAATCTCCGCTGTCCCGACCGCAAGCATCCGGTTCAAGAACGCGTATTTCGGCTCGGCCGTCTCGAACCGTGGCAGCGTGCGGAAGTAGGGGCCTCCCGGAGCTGCGTCGTCGCGGATGCCCTCGAAGGTCATGTAGACGAGGGCGGCGTCGTCGGTCTCGAGCGTGATTCGTAGGTCCAGCTCGACGACGCCGTCTCCCCGTTGCACGGTCCAATCGTCGCCCCCCGGCACCACCTTGCCGCGAAGCCTATCGCCTTCGAACGAGCCGCCGGTGATCGGAAACGTCACGCGCGTGCCGTGGGGCCCGGTGCCGATGTTTTGAGTCGGTGCCGTGCTGAGCCGCAGAGTCATGAGGGGGCGCGATCGCATGGCCGGTCTCCTTTCGTCGGGTGATTGAGAAAGTGCCGGGGCCGCGCGCCGGCATCCAGTGAGTGTGGCAAACGCGCCAAGCTTGAGAATGTCTCTTCGTCGAGCGGGCAAGGGCGTCTCATACGATTTCTTCGATGGTATAGACGGGGCCTTCGGCGCGCCGATCGCCGGTCGATACGGCCAGAAGGCGGTTCAAGAACGCGTACTTCGGGTGCCCGGTGTCGAAGCGGGGCGTGGTCCGGAAGTAGTAGTTCGATGGGTCGACACGCTCGCCCCGCGCGAGCGCCGCGATCACGTCGGGAGGTCCGTGGCGGAGCCCGTAGGAAGTCAGGTGGACGAGGGCGCCGTCGTCGGTTTCGAGCGTCAGCCGCAAGTCGAGCTCGAGGACTCCGTCGCCCCGAAGGAGAGTCCAATCACCGCCACCCGGCAGCACCTTTCCGCGCAGGCGGGGACCCTCGAAGTGGCCGCTCGTTATCGGCGCGACGACGCGCACACCGTGAGGCGCCGCTCCGATCTTCTGGGCACCGACGACGGCGACCTGCAACGTCATCAAGAAACGGCTATTCATTCGTCCACCGCCGGCTCCACGCGACGCCCGGTGCGTCGCCCGACACTGCACCGTTAAATGCCGAATGTTCCCGGCCCAGGCAAGCGAGGTGGGCGAATCGTGCTAGCGTCGCGCCCGCTGATGGGGGCTCCCGGGAAGCGCTTCGCTCTACGTGTCCGAGGGGCCATCCTCGCTGGGATCGCGTCTTTCCTGGCTTGCGCGCCGGTTCGCGTCGACACGCGGACCCTCTTCGCCAGCGTCACCTATTCGCAACCGACGCCCTCGAGTCCCGCATCCACCGCGAGGACGTTGGAGGAGCTGAATCTCCAGGTCTTTTCCGCGCTCGAGCTCGAGGCCGTGATGGCCTATCGCGATCCCACGGGAATGGCCGGCTGCCTTCGGGCAATCCACGTCACGGACATCGAAGAACTGGGCACTCAGCTCATACACGCCGGCGGACGCTGGGGCTCCGTGGCCGCGCACATGAAGCTCGAAGAGCCGTGTGCCCGAACGGGCGACCCGCGGGCGCTCGTCCAGTTCGTGATCGCTCGGATCGCCGTAACGACTGCCTACATGGCGGGCTCGGAGGCCCTGTCCGAGAGCCTTCGCAAGAACAACGTGTACGACCGATTGCCGGCTGCACTGAACGCCATCGCCGACATCGTCGCGAAGACCGCTCCGAGGTCCGACGAGGTCGAGGACGCTCCGGCGCTCGCGCTCAGCGGAGGGGCCGCGAACGGCGCGTTTTCCGCCGGCTTCATGTTCGAGCTGCTCTCGCTTCGAGAACGTGTCCTGGTCGCCGCAGGCGATCCGAGCGATCGCGGGAAGTACCGATTCAGCGCCCTCGTGGGGACGAGTGTCGGCGCGCTCATCGCCCAGATTCTCGATCTCTATTTCGTCGATTCGAGCCTTCCCGTGCGCACGAGCGCGCAGCGAAATCTGATCGACAAGTACAAGAAGTTCTGGGATGCCGCCGCCCGCGTTCACACGTGCTTCGCGGACGGTGCCGGAGGCGCCGATACGCAAACTTCGGATCGAACGGATTGCTTCGACGGTTGGCCGACCCCCGCGGCGACGGGAGGGATCGACGCCGACACCGGCCTTTCCGGGCTCGATGGCAACGCCCGCGACGAGCTCTTTGCAAAGCATCCCCGCCAAATGACCGCGCTCACGGCGCTTTATCGAGCGTTCACGGACGACGACGAGCAAACGCTCATGTGCGTAGAGCCCGGTCCGATCACCCGGCTCGTGGGCGTTCTCGGCGTGCCCGATCAGAATCTGATGCGCTTCGACCCGATGTCGTCGAACGTGGTCGCCCCAGTCCTCGACGCCTTCTCGGACGAGCTAATCCAAAATGACGTTCCGCGCGTGGTCGTCTCCGTGGAATCGGAAGACAATCAGACCATCGGACTCGACGAGCGTACGTGTGCCGGAATGCCGTCGAGGCCGGCGCTGGGCGCCATCCAGGAGCCTGTGGGCGGGCGCGAGTATTGTCTGGCCGCGGGGGTGATGGCGTCCGCGGTTGTGCCCGTCTTTGCGCGTGGCGTCCGCCACGTTTACGACGGTGTCACATCCGGCGGGTTCTGCGGAACATGGTTCGACGGAGGCCTTCGGTCTGGGTTTCCCGTGTACCGAGCCCTTCGCATGACGCGCCCCGCGCTGGAGGGTATCGTCCGGGACCCCGCGCGCGCCCTGCGCGTCTTGGCCGTGGGAACCGGGCCTCTCAAGGGCTCGCGGCAAGCGCGCCCGGCCAGCGTCCTCGACGTCACGCTCAATGCCGTAGGCCAGATGTCCAGCCAGAACCAAGTCCAAGAAGTCGTGCTGGCGCAACAGATGGCGCGCGTTCGAGAGGACGAGCTCCTCTCGATCATGGAGAAATCTCGTCCGCTAGGGGACACGGAAGACACGAGCATCAGCTCCGTGTACGTGCCCGTCGAAACGCCGTCGTATCTCGTCGCGGGCGCGGACTACTCCTTCGACCGCACGCTGATGCGAGGCCTTTGGGTCTGGGGGCGTCACGTGGCGATCGAGCGCGTGCTCGGTCGGTCGGTACTGCAGGGAACTCGCAAACTGTTCGATCGCCTCGGGTGGTCCGCTCTTCAGGAGGCAGCGCTCGGGCTCGCCGCCGAAGACGAGCGAACCATGAAGCCTTGGTTCGATGCGTTCAGCCTCGCGACCGAATGCATCGACCATCGGACGGCGCGTCTCATCGCAGGTCAGAACAGGATCGAGCGATGCGTGCCGGATTGCCGGCCTGTGACGACGAACGGCACCGACTTTCCTCGGTACTTGGTGTGTCCCTCCGAGGCCGGCCGACCCTCGCGCGAAGGTCGGAGCCGATGAGGGCCGCACGTCTTGCCGGCTGCGCGTCTTTCTTGGCGGCTCTCGCCATGGCGACTCCCGGCGTCGCACAGACGCTCGATGAGGGGCCGATCGCGGGGATCGTGCTCTCCGAAGGTCCACGCTGGGCATGGATCGCCCCTCCCGCCGTGACGATGGGCGGGGCAGGGATCTTCGGCGGATGGCGCAGCGCAAACATCCGCGGCGGGGCGCTCGGGCAGGTCTCGTGGTGGGAAGGCAGTCGAGGCCCGGCACTCGATCTGGGAGGGTTCTTCACCTGGGACTTCTTCTCCCTGGTGGTCGATCCCCAGCTCTCGGCGGCAACATTCCTGCGCTTCGAGCCAGCCGTTCGGTGGGCCTCCAAATCCAACCTATGGGGGCTTGCGCCGTCCTTCGTCGTAGGTGGCCGCGCGGCGGGCATCGAGATCGGTTTGGCCGCGACGTACGAGCTCCGATTGTCCGACTTGGCTGGGGATCCCGCGAGA
>CAZVPE010000153.1:0-14250 GCA_964628155.1 uncultured Polyangiaceae bacterium
GGGTGCGGCCGCTCCGGGTCGACAGAAGGAGGAATGCGAATTAGTCCTGGGCGTGCCCGATTTGGTCATGACCTCGACTCAGCCACTCCTCTTCACGGTCGCCTTTCGCCGAAAGATGGCCCAACTGTCGCAAACCGAGCGGCAGGAGTGGCTGGTCTCGCTCGCGCAACAGCTGCGAACCGGCGGCGGCCCAAAGGGCGCGTCGGTGCTCCGCCAGGAGATGCGCGAAGTGGCGCGGGGGTGCCGTCTGGGGCTTGCCGAGTCGATCGACCGAAACCTCGGTCCCTTCGATCAGCGTTATCTCACTGCGCTTCTGGAGGTGCCTCGCGAGCGCTTCGTGCGCCCGGAAGACATCGAGCGGAGCGCCGACGATACGCCGCTTCCTCTCGACAGCGAAGGGCTCGCGACCATCAGCGCCCCCCATGCCTATCTCCTGTCGTTCCGGCTGCTGGGCCTGGCACCCGGCGACAGCCTCGTCGAGCTCGGCGCGGGGTCGGGCTACGGCGCGTCACTGGCCGCGTTCGTGGTCGGAACCGCCGGATCGGTGCTTACGTTCGAAATCGACGAGACGCTTGCGGCGTGGGCGGCGCGCAACGTGTCGAGCGAGCCGAACGTCGGGGTCGTGCATGCCGACGCGATGACGAGCTCCCCCGTGTGGGGCAAGGCCAAGAAGATCGTGGCGATGTTCGCCGTCGACTCTCTGCCGCCGGCGTGGGTCGAGGCCCTCCCGGAAGGCGGACGACTCGTCGCGCCCGTCGGGCCGCGCGACCGCGATCAGCGGCTCGTACTCGTCGTGCGACAAAACGGCCGCACCGTCGAGACCGAGCATGGGGCGGTCAGGTACGTGAAGAATCGCTCCGGTCGATAGAGCAGGCGCGCATCCACGCTTCGGCCCGCGCCCACGTGCTCCTCGCTCGTCCGCTCGTGACCATACCCATATGATCCGGAGGCGGCCCGCCGTCGTCGCCGCGCGCGATGCGCAAGACCTCGTACGGTCCGCCGCAGCGTGCGACGAAGCGCTGCCCGCATTCAGGAGTGCACTCGAAGCGGTCCCCGTCGCTGACCACCTGCAAGACAGGTACGCGCACTCGAGCGAGTGACGACAGATAATCGATCGCCCCGTCCGCGCTCTTCCAAAGCCCCGTTCGCGCGAATCGCTCGAAGTCGCAGAGGAGCGCACACGCCTCGTCGTCGCTGCCCAGGCGAAGCGCACGTGCTGGGAACCGGCCGAGTCGGCGGCTCACGGTCGAGGCGCCGAAGATCGATGCGCGCTTGATCAGCCAGCGCGGAGCGGAGGGCTCGAAAGCGCGGATCCACACATTGGCGCCCGCCACGACGACGCCGTCGAACGCGACGAGCTCGGCGGCTTGGGCGGCGAGAGCGGCGTGTCCGCCCAGCGAATGACCGACGATGAGCACGGGGCGCTTGCGCTCGCCCGTGGCCCGGGCGAATGCGAAGACGGCTGGAAGGTCGCGCTGGACGCAGTCGTCGTAGCCGAACGTGCCCCCTTGGCCGGCGAGCGGCCCGCTGTCGCCGTGGCCACGGAAGTCGAAGGCCACGACTCGCCATCCGCGATCGACCAACAATTGTCCTACCCCGGCGCCTGGCGGGCGGTCGAACTCGCTTCGCCGCGCCATCAGCGCATGGGCCAAAACCGCGGTGCCAATCGCGGCCCCGGCCGGCTCGTGCACGTCCGTCCGCAGGGACCAACCGTCGCTGGTCCGGATGTCGATTTGCTCGGAGCGCGGCGACGCATGCTTCGGCTCTCGCCTCTGCCGCTCCGGCTTCATATCGCCATCTTGCCACACGTCGCGCGCCCGGACTCCGGTCACCCGAGCGGCAGAACCCAGGCCTGGTCGCCCTCGCGGATCGCAAGGCGATCGGCCGACTCTTCGGCCATTTCCCCCACGATCTCGGCGCCGCGCGCCGGGTCGCGCGCGTCCCGCCAGGGCGCGACCAGGCAGCGAAAGAACGGCGGCTCTCCAGTTTCGATCGCCACGAGCGCGTGGGTCTTCGGGATCTCGTCGGCGGCGAGAAGCCGGGTCACCCGCGCGCCGTGTGATTGGTGGACGAGCGTCACTTCGTCGGTGGGCGCGGTGAAGTGGGGACCGCCGTCGAATGGGTCGACCCGATCCGCGTACCGGAAGCCGACGCGCCGCAGCATCTTTTCGACGCCTTTCGTCTGGGCGCCCACTTTGCCGATGACGTCCTGCGCCTGCGCCGGCAAGAGCGACGCGTAGATCGCCCCCTCGGGGAAGAGTCCTTTGATGAACTCCTTGTTCTTCTTCGACAGCCGATCGGCCTCCGCATACGTCATTCCCGTGAACTTGCGTCCGAGCGCGTCCCAAAGGTGCGACGTCCCGTCGGGCTCTAGGGGGGGAAGCAGCTCGGCGAGCAGCTCGTCTTTGAACCACTCGCGATGCATTTTGAGAAAGAGAAAGCGTACGTACGAAATCGCGAGGCCAAGGCGCTCGGGCTTCTTGCGGTAGTCGGGGCTCACGATGAGCCCTCCGATTTCGGTGGGCCCGTTGAAGGAATAACCAATCTTGAGGACGACGTGACGGAAGTGCCTGTCGAGGGTCGCCGAGTATCGCTCTTCCTCGGTGACGTCGACGTAAATGTACGGGGCGTCTCGACGGCCGAGTTGCCCGATGATCATCGACGTTCCCACGATGCAATCGCGCTCGAGGTCGACCAGGACGAAGACATACTCGCGGCGTCGCGGGTCTTTGATCGCTCCGGAGAAGCTCGACTGCGAGTGCTCCAAGATCCCTCGGATCTCGTCGCGGTCCGCCGGCAGGTTCACCGTATTGAGGTGCCCCGCGACCTGAAGCAGTTGGTCCTCGTCGGCTGCGACTGCGCCGCGGATCTCGAAGGGCCAGAGCATCGGCCGATGCGTCACTTTCCGATGAGCAGGCGCAGCAGCCCGTTGGCTGTGCGGCCGTACGGCGGGTGCATCAGGCGCCGCGCCCCCACGCGCCCCTGCCGGAAGACCGGCTTCTTCTTCGTGAATGTCTCGAAACCTTCGCGGCCGTGGTACTGCCCCATTCCGCTCTGGCCCACGCCCCCGAACGGGAGATCGTCTTGCACCAGATGCAAGAGCGTTTCGTTCAAGGTCACCCCTCCAGACACGGTCTCGGCGAGGATACGCTCGATGGCCCCGCGGCTTCGCCCGAAGTAATAGAGCGCGAGCGGTCGCGGGCGATCGTTGACGTAGGCGATCGCCTCGTCGAGCGCTCGATACGTCAGAATGGGGAGAATCGGTCCGAAAATTTCTTCCTTCAGGACGAGCATCTCCTCGGTCGCGTCGAGCACGAGCACGGGCGCCATCTTGCGGGTTCCGTCGAACGCTTCGCCGGCTGGATTGAGCTCGACCACGCGGGCGCCCAGCGCGCGCGCGTCGTCGACGAGACCGTGAAGGCGGGCGAGATGGGCCTCGGTGAGGATGGCGCTGTAGTCGGGGTTGTCGCGCAGCGTCGGATACATCCTGGCTACCGCCGTCATGCACTCCGCGACGAACGCGTCGCGGGCTGGGGCGGGAACCATCGCGTAGTCGGGCGCGATGCAGGTTTGCCCGACGCTGAAGAGCTTCCCTACAATGATCCGCTCCGCGGCGGTGCGGACGGCACCGTCCAATCCGAGGATGGCTGGCGACTTCCCACCGAGCTCCAACGTCACGGGCACGAGGTTCTCACTCGCCGCGCGCATCACGAGCTTCCCGACGCGGGTCGATCCCGTAAAGAGGAGGTGATCGAAGGGGAGGCGCGAGAAAGCTTCGCCCACTTCGGGACCACCCAAAGCGACGG
The DNA here is from genome assembly GCA_964628155.1 of uncultured Polyangiaceae bacterium. GTDB lineage: Bacteria > Myxococcota_A > Polyangia > Polyangiales > Polyangiaceae > Palsa-1150. Next base: position 3,807 of record CAZVPE010000153.1, read on the forward strand.
AGACCTCGTCCGGTGCGAATGCCTCACCCACGATCTCGCAGAGCATCCGGGTGGTCTCGGGGACGAGTTCGCTGGGCTTGATCATGACGCGATTGCCGGCGGCGACGGCGCTGACGAGGGGCGACAGCGCGAGCTGCACCGGGTAGTTCCACGGGGAAATGATCCCGACGACCCCGAGCGGCTGCGGGATGACCTGCGCCCTCGCCGGAAGGTAGACCCAGGCTACGTCGCGCTCTTCGGGTTCCATCCAGACGCCGAGGTTCGCCTTGGCGTGTTCGATGGCGCTCCGCACGACGAACACCTCCCCCGCCAGGGTCTCGTGCGGCGAGCGGCTGCCGAAGTCGCGTGAGACCGCCGCCACGATCGCGGTCTTGCGGCCGAGGAGCGCGCGTTCGAGCCGATCGAGCGAGCGGATTCGTTCGTCGAAGCTCGGCGTTCCATGCTTGCGCTGGGCGGCCTTCATCGCCGCCAGCGCGACCGCCAACTCGGACGCCGGCGACGAAACCGTGGTCGGGGAAGGGTCGGCGCCGCTCATATTGATCCCTGAGGATAGCTCGCCCGGCGGCGACTTTGGGAAGGTGGGGACGGGATGGGCACCTACCCCAGCTCGTCCTCGTCGTCCTCGAAGAGATGGAGCTCGGGGAGCTGGCGATGATGCAGCACGCGGACGATCCGCACCCCGTAGGGCCTCGGCCGGTAAAACACGACGTGGCTCACATAGTCGACGCGAAAGAGATCGGCACTGATGTGATCGCAGGCCCTCCCCACGCCCTGGCCCTCGGCGAGCCCCGGACATATTGCCTCGAGCCCGTTGACGTACCTGGCCGCCTGCGCAACGTCCCACTTGCGGAGCGTGAACGCCGCGATCTCGTCGGGGTCGGCCTCAGCCTGAAGCGAGTAGCGGTACTCGGCCGCGCGGGTCAGCGAGTCGCAGGCAGTCCGTGCTTCGCCCGTATCCGGTCGAAGACGCCCGGCTCGGCGTCCGGGCTGGCATCGCCTTCCGCGATCGCCTCGCGCAGCTTGGCCAGCTTGCGCTCCTGGCGGCGCTGTTCATGCTCCAGCGCTTCCTTGCCCGCACGCAGCACAGCCTCGACGCTAGCGAAGCGCCCGGCGGTCACCTGGGCCTCGGCGAAGCGCGCCAGGTCTTCGGGCAAGTCGGCGGAGGTAATGTGCTTGGACATGCGGTTATTTCGTCAACAATTACCCGTTAATATGGCTCCGAATGTCCTTGGTGTCCACCGGTGTTCATGAGCCATGAGCGCGTTCCTAATCATGCGGAACCGCGGCGCTCGTCGACGAATCTACGGGTCCCGCGCAGTTTGGAACGGTCTGGCCAGGCCCACTCGTCAGTCCGGCGTTGAAGCAAAACTCCAAACCGTTGAGAGACGGGGGCACGTATGGGGAGATGATGATTGCTCCGTCCGAGAGCCGAACAAAACAGGAGTTGCCAGTCGTACCGTAGCCGCCACTACATCCTACGGTGACGCGGGTGAACGACCCGCACGCCGACGGAGCGACTTCGAGCGTTACGGGTGAACAGTTTGGATCCGCGCATTGCGTTCCGGACGCGGTACACGCCGGGTCCCACCACTGTGGAAAACCATCGGTCGGACCTCCGTTTCCATCCGACGCTGCCGGCGCGCTTGAGTCGCCAGGCTGAAGACCGCCGGCAGCCGCATCCGCCATGAGCGGCACCGCCGCTGGGCCGGAAGTGGATCCCCCGCATCCGCTGGCGACGAAGAGTATGAGGGGCGGCCAGCGCACGGCCGTTCTAGTTTGCAACGTCTTTACCGTCGTCGCTCGTTAATTCAAGCACGATCACGCGCGGACAGGCCGCCGTGTGCCACCTAAGGCACCAGCGTCACGGTAGTCGTTGCCGCCGGCACGCCGCCAGCCTCAACCGATCGTCACGCAATCTCGAAAACGAAACAGGCCCCGCCACCGGCGCGATTGAACACCCAAGCATCACCGCCGCGCGCCCGAGCCACCTCGCGACAGAACGCGAGTCCCAGCCCGAAGTGCTGCGACTCGGTTCCGTCCCCGTCGCGGCGGCGGTACGACGCAAAGATCTCGTCGAGCGCGTCCTCGGGAACCCCCGGGCCCCGGTCGCCGACTGCGAGTGTCATGCGCCCGTTTCGCGTGGCATACTCCACTTCCACGCTGTCGCCGGGTTGGGAGAAGCGGACCGCGTTTTCGACGAGGTTCACGACCACCCGCTCGAGCAGCTCCGGCTCTATCGTCGCGTACGCGTCGTCGGGCCCGGCGCAAGCGATCTGGATGCCCCGCGCGCGTGCGGCCGGCAGCATGCGATCGACGGCTGCCGCCACGACCGGCGCAACGCTCAGGGGCGACGCTGACGGGGTCATCGCATGGCGTCTACGTCCTTGCAGGCCGGACAGGGCCTCGCGGAGCAACCCGTTGAGCCGCTGCGCGCTCTCGTCGATGTCGCCGAGGGCGTCGGCCGCGCCGCGGGGAAGCGGCATGGTACGGAGGGCCCGCTTCAGGACTTCGAGGTTTGCCGAGAGGACTCCCAGCATGTTTTTCGCGTCGTGAATCGCGTAGGCAACCGGGCTGGGCTCGGGGCGAACGGAGGGCCGAATTGGCCACACGTCGCTGCAGGGAACCACTCGGTCACTGCTCGGCACGGCCAGGTCGCCGTTCGCGCTCCCCTCCTCGGGGCGTGAGTTCAATCGGAGCGCCATTTCGACCTCGAGTCTTGGGAACGGCGGTCGGAGTCGAAGCTTCAGTTCCGCGCGGTCCGCAGCACCTTGCCCCATGGCGCCTCCGCCCTTCGGCGTAGAGACGGCCCGGCGATCGCGCTCGGTTTACGCCGCGTTGGGCGGCTTGGGCTCGCCAGGGGAAGACGGGTCGTCCTTGATCGCTTCCGGGCCCTTCGAGGCTTCGGGTTGCGCGCGGCCCCCTCGCTTGCCCAACACCTCGCGCTCGATGACCGACGCGACGTTCTCGAGAGCGCGACCGACCTCGCGTGCGCTCGTTGCGACCACTTCTTCGACGCCGCCGGTCGGGAGCCGTTCGACCGCGGTCTTGGCAGCGCGAAACAGCAAGCCCAGCCCTTTGCGCACGTCCTGAAACGGTGTCGGCTTTTCGTCACTCATGGCCGTACAACCATGCGCACGCGAACCCGGTCTGTCGAGTTTCGCTCAGCGCTTGGAGCTACCGGCGGCGGACTTGCGTTCCGGGCGCCAGGAGGTGCAGCGGTTTCGCCCCGACCGCTTGGACACGTAGAGCGCGTCGTCCGCAGCCTTGAAGAGGGTCTCCCAGTCGTTCCCGGCCGCGGGGAACGTGGCCACGCCGATCGAACAAGTGACCGAGAAAACGTCGCCGGCGGCGCGGAAGCTCGTCTTGCCGAGTTCTTCGCGGATGCGGTCGGCGAGCAGGACGGCGCCCGCTTCGTCCGTCTGCTCGCAGAGCACGACGAATTCTTCGCCGCCGAAACGGGCGACCACGTCCGTGGCGCGCTTTTGGCGCGCGAGAATGTCGCCCAACCCCCGGATGACCCGGTCGCCCGCGTCATGTCCGTGGGTGTCGTTTACCTTCTTGAAGAAGTCGATGTCCGCGACGAGCAGCGCCAGCTCGCGGTGGAAACGCGCGGCCGACGCGATCTTCTGGGCTGCGGCGTCGAGCATCGCGCGTTTGTTGAGGAGACCCGTAAGTCCGTCGGTCGTGGCCATCGTCTCGAGCTTGTGCACCATCCGGGCGTTCGAGAGGCTCACAGCCAAGTGGCTCGCCAGGACTTCGAGCGTCGGGCGAACCGAGTCGCCGAACGCATGCCGTCGCTTGGCTCCGAGAATCAGAGTGCCGAGCGCGCGCTCGTGGATGAGCAGCGGTAGGACGAGAAGGCTCGGGTGGCTGGGCCACGGCAGGCGCCTGCTGAGCACGACTTGCCGCGCGGACTCGTAGTCGCCGCGGTAGGGCAGCGGGCAACGGTTTTGCACGACCATCGCGACCAGTCCGGCGTTGTGCGAGAAGCGCGTACCTACCAGGTCGTCGATGTCGCCGCCGGCACTCGTCGCAGCGACGACTTCGTGCACGCGGGTGGCCTCGTCGAACACCGTGACGGCCGCCAGTTCGAAGCTGGCAATTTCGCGGGCTGCCTTCACACCCGCATCGACGACGTCCTTTTCGGTCATGGCCGCGCCGAGGGCGCGAGCGGCGCGATAGAGCTTGCCCTCCTCGACCTTCGCGCGTTCGAGCTGGAGAAAGACGCGTTCGTTCTGGATGGCTCGAAGGCAAAACCGCGCCGCTTGCGACGCGATCTCCTCTTCGTGCGGCGAGAAGGGTGCGTCGCCGATCCGGTCGACCGCCAGGATTCCGCGCAGCGCTTGGCCCTCGAGCACCGGAATCGCCGCGAGGGCGCGGACCGGGCACGGGCCCGCATAGTAGGGCACCTTGTAAGAAGGTTTGAGCCCGCGGAGCGAAACGCGGGTGCGCTGCGCGAGAACCGCGCCGAGCACGCCATCACCGACCGCAAAAGGAGCGTCGCGAATGTCGTCCGATTGCGTCGAGATTTCACTGATCCGAAGGTGCGTGCCGGCGTCGTTGATCCAAAGCAGGACCGCCGTGTGCAGATCGAGCGAACGGCGCAACAGGTCGAGCGCATAGTGTACGGACTGGTGAATCTCCTCCACGCTGGCGCCCGCCAGTCGTTCGCCGTGCGCCTTGTCGCGGTCGCGCGCGTCGCCGGCGCCCAGAAGTCGGTACGTGCGCGCGTCTTCCCGCAAGCGCGCGAGCTGCGACTCCACCCGGTCGCGAGCCTTGGCCCGGACACGCGCGAGCTCCGCGCGCAAGAGAAGGAGATTGAGGATCGCGAATGCGCTCGCAAATCCGGCATGCGTGACGAGGCCGGCCGCGCTCCCGTCGCCGAGCGTCACGAAGCGCAGGGCGGCTTCGAGCCCGATCGCGAAGCCCACGACGATGATTCCGGCGAGCGGGTGTGCGAAGCCCGCGACGAGGGCCACCAGAAGGTAGATGGCCGGCGAAAAGCGACCGCCGAGGCCCCCGTCGAAGCGAACCAGCACCGCCTCGAGCGCGACGGCGAGGAGGACCCCGATCTCCGCGTCGAGCAGAATGGGCGCGTCGACAGGAGCCGCGCCGAGCTTGCGTCGCACGCGCGAACCGAGCCCGATGGCCCACAGGGCGAGCGCAGCGCAGGAAACGACCGCTGCGCCCCCTCGCACGTCGCCATGAACCACGTTCGCGGCAAGCCCGACCGCGAGCAACGCGCCGTGCGCTCTTCGTAACAGACGTCGAATGGCGAGCGACGCGCCGACAAGCAGGTCCATCCCAGAATTGGCGTAGCGGAGCGCATCGCGCGGGGCCAAGAAAGCGACGACGCGAACCGGGACCGCGACCTGTCTCGCATTGGGGGACGCGCGTCCACGACGCGATCGAGGCCAGCCTCGCCGCGCCGCGGCGAGAACCGCGCCGGTCACGGCGGCGTATTCAGGAGCATGTTGTCCCAATAAATCATCATCGGCTTGGCGGGCGCTACGAGGTAATTGAGACCCGTCTGAACGAAGACCGGAGTCGACTGGCTAGGATTTGCAATCGTCTGCTTGGCGAGCACGGAAGCGCCGCCGTAAGAGAGCGAGACCGTGTGGTTGGCGAGGTCGAACACGCAGTCCACGTTCGTCCACCCGTCGAGAACCGAGGGCTGCGGGGCCGCGTACGTGTGCTTCGTCGCGCCCCCGAAGGTCGATATCGATTCGTTGAAGACCGCCCCGCCCTGCTGCAGGTCGAACTCCAGGGACCAATTGCCGGTCAGGTACGAAATGCGAAATAGGCTGACGTATCCCGCGGTCGGGTCGTAGGAAACGATCTTCAACGCGAAGCTGAGCTCGACCTTGTCGTGGAAGGCGACGAGGTCGTTGAACTGTTCGTCCTGGGGCGCGCCACCAAGTGCGAGAAAAGGCGTCGATACGAGGAGCGCGCTCGGAGACGAACCGGGCCCGAATTCCGCGGACGTCACGCTCGCGTAATGCGCGGTAAAGTAGTGGCTGGAAAAGCCGAAGTCGGCGGGCTGTCCTTCGTCGAAGTCGTGGCAATCCACGGTCACCGGCGACCGGTGAGACGCGCACCATCCGCTGCTCTGGGCGCCGTCGGCCGAAGAATCGCCTTCCACGCCCCCCTCGATCGGCCGCGCGTCCGCCGTTGGAGCGTCGAGAGCACTGTCCGGAGTACCGGCGCTGTCGGTGGGGTTCGCCCCGGGCCGCTCCTTTGTCGTGTCCGCGGCCGCGTCGGAATCGTCCACGCCGGACGCGTCGAGATAGGCCGCCGGCGCTGGTCCGCTGTCCGGGCCGATGGGCGAGTCTGATGCGTCCGGGGCGACGGTGGGCGAGACGACGCCGTCCGCCGTGAGGCCGGGCGCGTTCGACCGGCCCGCATCATTGTCCGACTGCTCCGGACTTGGTGTCCATGGGGAGCCGCCCGACGTGCCTTCGCCGGTGACGCCGTTGTCCAGATCGTCCAGGTTCTCTCCGAGACTGCACCCGGCCGACGAGACCCCTGCGGCCGTGGGGAGGAGCGCAAGGAGCGAAAAAAATGACTTCGTGACGAATCCGCGCCAGAAAGACGGCGTTCGAATCGAGACCGACATTGCACATCACCCTTCGACCCCCCGAGACAAGGCCGGCAAAGGCACATCGCGTCCCGGCATGAACGGTCCGCGTCGCAGACGAGTTTAGGCGACCGGATCTGCGTTCGATGCGACGATTGAGTGGCGCGTGCGAAAACCTAGAGGAGGCTCGCCATGTCTTTCGGAAGCGGTAGCGTGACCTCGAACGGCTCGACGCCGTCACCGCCCGGGTACGCGACGTGGGCAGCGTGCAGAGCATGTCTGCCGAGCGCGCGAATGACGGGACCGCCGTACAGCTCATCGCCGGCGAGGGGATGGCCGATGGCGGCGAAGTGAGCGCGAATCTGGTGGCGTAGCGCCTTGTCCACCCGCGCCTCCACCAGCGCCCACATGTCCGATCGCTTGACGACTCGGTATCGAGTGCATGCCTGGCGCGGCTCGTAGCGCACGACGTCGCGCGGGTGCACGCACGCCTGGATGCGCCGCTGATCCTTCGGATGGCTCGCGAGCGGGAACTCGATGGTCCCTTCGTCCGGGAGGCCCTCCGCCGCGCAAACAAGCAGGTAACGCTTGTCGAGGCGACCTTCTTTCAGGGCCGCCTTGAGCGTCTCGAACGCCCGAGCGGTGCGCGCGACGACGACCACCCCGCTCGTTTCCGTGTCGAGGCGGTGAATGATTCCGGGCTCGCGAGACGAGTGGCCAATGAACGTGTCTTTGTCGCTCGGCACGAGCTCGGGGTACCGGCCGAGAAGCGCGTTCACCAGCGTTCCCGTCTCACCCGGTCGCAGAGGCGCCGTCGGCTGATTCGCCGGCTTGTCGACCACGATGACCTGCTCGGTCTCGAGGACGACCTTGAGTGGCGCCTCGGGTGTCGCCACCGCAGGCGTCTCGGCGACTTGCGCGACGTCGATGCGCACCGAGTCGCCCTTGGCAACCGTTCCGCCCTTCGGCAACCGCCGGCCGTTGACTCGGACGGCGCCGAGCTCGATCGCGCGCTTCACGCGGGCGCGGCTGAAGTCCGGCAAGAGCTGGGCGATGGCCTTGTCGAGCCGCGCTCCGTCGAGCGACTCGGGGACGAGCAGATCGCGCACGTCGTGCGGCAGATGCGACGCTTTCTGGGCGGGACTCGCCGGGGGAGACGGGGGAGAGGCAGGCGCTTCGTTCAAGGTCGCGGCAATGACTACCACGCTCTCGCGGGTCGCGCCCCCCGACGCGGTGCCCGGGTCCGTTCCAGCGGCGCGGATCAGGACGACTCGCGCGCGTGAACGGCGACCGCAACGGCGCCGAGAAGCATGGCGATCGGGGCGATTGCCAGCGGCGCGGCGCCCAGCGCGATGGCCAGGAGTGCCAGCAGCCCCGGCGTCGCCCCCAGCAGAATGGCCGCGCGCGCGCGATCGCGCGCTGCGCGGGGGACGGCGAGCGCCAAAGCTGCGTCGCGCACATCGTCGCTCGTGACCAAGACGGCCCAATCGCCTGGCGTGGAGCCAGCCGTCCCCATCGCGACGGCAACGTCAGCCGCGCCGAGCGCGGCGTCGTCCCCGGCAGGATGGCCGATGACCGCGACCACGACGCCGCCCTCCGCCAGCGCGCGAACTTCCGCACCGCGCTCGGCGGGAAGCACCTCCGGCCGAACGTGCTCGATGTCGAGCGCGCGACCGATTGTTTCACAGGTCTCGCGGGCGTCGCCGCTCATCAGGACAGGTTCGATCCGCGCGTCGAGCAACTTCTGGACGGCTGCACGTGCTCCCGGCCGGAGGCCGTCTTGCAGCGCGATCATGCCGACCAGGCGGTCGCCCAGAGCGACCAGGAGCACGCTGCGGCCTTTGGCCTCGAGCTCGGACACGCGCGCTTCGATCATCGCGATGCCGATCTTCTCCTCGAGCATGATCGCCCGTCCGCCGACGACGAGCCGCTCTCCAGAGGGTGCCACGCCCGTAATCCCGAGCCCGGGGTGTCCGGTCGCGTTCCGTACGTGCTCGGGCCGAACGGCCCGGATCTTCGCGGCGCTCAGCACCGCGGTGGCGAAAGGATGGTTCGTTGCGGTCTCCGCGCCCGCGGCGAGCGCGAGGACCCGCTCGGTCTCGACGCCGCCGGCCGATTCGACCGCCACGATCTCCGGCTCACCGAGCAGCACGGTGCCGCGCGCACTGAGCACCGCGAGATGCGCTGAAGCCGCGCGCTCGAAGGTGCGCCCGTCCTTGTACGTGATGCCCGCGGCGAGCGCCTCCAGATGGGCGCGCGCGAAATGTAGCGCGACGAATGAACAAGCAGCCTTCGCGCCGAAGCCCATTGCACCCGCGCACGCGGCAGCCAGGATCTCCACGGGGCCCGCGTTGGCCGCGAAGGCTGCGACTCCGACGACAGCCGCCGCGAGAGGCGCTCCGCGCTCCACCGTAAGACGCACCGCCCGGGGAGTCGGGGACGCCACGTCGATGCGCGTCGCCTCGGTGGACAGCAGCTTCACCCACGCGCGATCGCGACCCGACCACGTGGTCGTCAGCCGGAGCGTGTTCGAGATTACGCGCGCGCCGGCGAGCACAGGGTCCCCTTCGCGCCGGACGAGCTCCACCCTCGCGCCGAGCCAGGGAATGACGCGGCCCTCGCCCGCTGTGACGGTAGCGTCCACTCCGACCAGCTCGCCCGCCTCGACGACGATTGGCTCGCCGGGACGCACCTCCGCTGCGGAAACTTCCGTTCTTTCGTCGCCGCGCGCGATTCGAACGCGGACGTCGAGCGCACGCTCGATGCTCTCCCGCGCCGCGCACACGCGAAAACGCGAACGCTCGACAATCCGCCCGACGGCGAGCGAGGCGGCGCACGACAGCGCGGCGAAAACGGTCAACGCGACGGCGTGCGGTTCGTGAATCGCGCTCGCCCAGCACGCCGCGATCACGGATCCCGTCGCCGGGGCGAGGACCACGAGCGGGTGCGGGGCTGCCGCGTCGCGCCGCTGGCGGGCGATGTCGAACACGAGCGCGCCCCAGGACGAGAGGAGCAGCGGCACGCGGGCAAAGTCCGCGATCGGGCCTAGAAGTCCGATGGCTGGGACCAGCGCGCCGCAGAGGATGCCCGCGGCGTCGATCGCGCCGAATGCGCCGGTGCGCTCCTTGGTCGTCTCGGCGACGCCCGTGCCGGGCGCGGGCACCTCCGAGCGCAAGGGCGCGGCCAGTCGAGACGGCGGGAAGGAAGCGGGAACCTTGGCTTCCGCCCGAACGTTGGTTGCGATCCCGTTTTTCGGGGCCACCTCCGGCGGCCTCGCGGTCGCCACGTTCTCTTCCGGCTGCAGTCCACGTGCCTGCGCGTAGGTTCGTTTGCACTCGGCGCCGCAGAAGTAGAGAAAGCCCCCCTCGAAGATAGCGACGTGACCCGCCCTCAGCGGATCGACGGAGCCTCTGCAACCGGGACACTCCGATGTTGCGCTCCAGCCAGACGCCGGCGAGCCTGGGAATCGAGCGTTCGCCATTTCAGGGCGACTGTGGGCCTGCGCGCACGGGCATTGTCAAGGACCGGTGCACCCGGCTGAAAGCGCGTTCAGACGCCTTGGCTGACCCGCTTCACCGGTCCCGTCGAGGCGCCGAGATCGCCGAGAATGGTTCGGACCGTGCGAACGCCTTCCTCGAGCTCGGCCGTCGAGACGACGAGCGGGGGGGAAAAACGAAGGACCCGCTCCCCGGCGGCCGTGAGGAGAACTCCGGCCTCTTGGACGCGCGGGAGGATTTCGCGGGCCACGAAGCCAGGCCTCAAGACGAGACCCCACAAGAGGCCCTCGCCGCGCGCGCCCTCGCAAATCAGGGGCAAGTCGCCGGCGAGGTCGCGGAGCATCGCTCCGAGCGCCTCCCCCTTCACGCG
>CAZVPE010000154.1:0-14183 GCA_964628155.1 uncultured Polyangiaceae bacterium
CTGCTCGAAACTCGCAGCAAATCCTCGGTCCGCCAAACCGTTCGGTGCTCTAGCCGCTTCGATTGCCCGAGAACTGGGCCGCCCGGCTCCGGTTGACGCAGCATTCCTTTCATGAACGAACGCCGGATGAAAAGAAGCAACGATCGAAGCGAAGCCCTTCAATATCTGGTCGAGACCGTGGCGGACCGAAGCGGCGTGAAGGCGCTCGTCCTCGTCGACGACGCCGGCCACATCATGGCCGGCATGGGCGTACCCACGGACGTCGCCGGACTCGCGCGGACGGCTCGCGACGTGGCGTGGCGGCGGGCCTCGACCGCCGAAATCGACGCGGCGACGCACGGGCAAGACGTGACCGCACGAACGGTCGCGACGCGCGACGGCCTGGTCTACTTCGCGGCGATCGGTGGCGGCATGACCGGCGTCGGTGAAGCCGTTCGCGCAGTCCAGCGTATTTTCGTCGGCGCGTGAGGTTCGAGGCGCACGTCCGCGTCCACGTAAGGTCCACGTCCACGACGGCCTTCGCTGGGCCACGAAATATAGGGACCGGCCTTTAGTCCAGGATGACCTCGCCCGAGAGCGGGGCCTCGCCCCAGCCCGCGCAAACTGGCACCGCGCCCTCGCGGACGTCGCACCGGCGCACCGCGAAGCCGATGCGCTCGCCTCGCTCACCGCGCAAACCCACCGATTCGAGCGGAATCGCCATCTCGACGAGCCACTCCTCGTCGATGTCCGTCGCGTCGTTGGTCGTGCCGTCCTGCTCGTGAGAAACGTGCGCGCCGCTGGTCCACGCATAGTCGAATCCCCCTCCCGGCTTGCGAACGGCGTCCGCCACGACGCCTACCGCCGAGACATCGATCGCGTACGCGACGTCAAGCCGCGCAAAGGTCAAGCGGAAGGAGTCGTCGAGCCATACCGGTCCGTCCGCTTCGCGGGCGTGCGCGCGGATGTCCGCGTCAGCCGCGTAGAGAACGACATACAAGTGGCCGTCGCCCCAGACCAGACGCGCGTCGGAGTAGGGACGCGAAGGAGCGCCGTTCGCCCGAACGAAAGGCCCCGTGCGGGCGGGGCCCGGGGGAGCCGTCCAGCCCGGGTCGTCGGTGTCGCCGTCGAGGAGAATGCTCCCTCGCAGGTGCGGAACGTACAAGACGAGTCGGTCGTCCGCGGGGCGCCGCGGCTCCGGACCGTGGGCGGACGCGCTGCGATGGCCGACTCGCCGCGAGAGCCCTCCTGCGACGAGAGCGATCGGCAGGGCGAGAAACCAAGCGCGCTGGAGGAAGCCCATGCCGAACCCCATCGACACGCGCGGCGTGTCGGTTGCGGACTCGGGGACGACGCACACCCCCCGTACTCCCCTCAACGGTACGGGAATCGCAGTAGCGCGCGCAGGGAGGAGACTGTTCGATGGCGAGCAAGTTGGTCTGCGAGGTGTGTCTGGGGGAGACCTTTGTACTCTGCGAATACGTGGCGCCCCGAGCGAGTTTTGGCGCGCTCGAATGCACGAAATGCCGGGCCATCACGCTCGATGAAGATCTCGCCCGCACACCGGAGGAGCGCGAGTCGGTGAGGGAGATGCTGGCTGCCCGCGCGAAAATCTATTGCGACGGGCAAGTATGGGAACCGCGGGCCTCCCAAGATCGCAGCGACGAACGCATGACGGGCGACCGCCAAAAGGTCGTCAGCCCACAGTGGCCAGCTCTCCGGAGGTACACGAGCCCACGCTTTCGATCCTGAGAGCACCGTACGTGAGTTTACGTGAGTTATCCCGTCGTGCGGCCCGTGCGCTTCGCGATCCGGCAGAGCATATCGGGCCCGGAGCTCCCGGGCGCTGATAGGCGAATCGCTTCGCTTCGCGGGACCCAACGCAGATCCGCACTGAACCAGGTCAGCACCTCCACGGTCGAGCCTGACTTGGCCTCTTAAGTCTTCTGGGCCGTCGGATAGGACCGACGCGACGGTATTCCAACCGCGGCGCTCATCTCATCGAGGATTTTGTCGGCGCTCGTCTGCTCGGTCACGCTCATCTTCAAGTGCGCGTAGGCCAAGTGCAGCTCCCTCGGCCTGAAACTGGCGATCTCTCGAAGGAAAAGCGCGGCAGACGAAACGATGAACCGAACCTTTGTGCTCTCGGTGACGACAGCGACCCGTATTGGGTGCCCCTCGACGAGACTGGAAAGGCTCTTTCGCTGCGCGACCGTCGGGCCGCCACCTTCCGTAACAACAAGAACCTTCACTTTGGACCAATCGGAACGATGTTCCGAAAGCAATCGCAAGCACTGGTTCCATTCCGCGTCACTCGGAGGAAGTGCGCTTTCGCGAAGAAAGAGCATCGATCCCAAGCTCCGAGTGACCATGTTCGGGGTTGGCTTCAACTCCAGCCTCCACCCCATCGGGGTTCGAGTTTGCGAAGAAATGTCCCAAAATCTCCGGGTACGGGATCCCCGATTCCCGACGCGGCCCGGCTCGACCCGGGCAACACACCCTCGCCACCGTAGTCCAACCGCGACTTGCTGTACACGAGGCGTGGACGCGTCGACCAAACAGTGCACGGCACACACGGCGACCTCGACCCCGGGCCGATTGGGCACGCGCCCCGTTTTCGCCTCTCCCCCCTTGCCCGCCAGACTCGAGCCAACCCCGCGGAATCAAATGGAGTGCGAAGCAGGGGACTTGAACCCCTATGCCAATTACGGCGCCAGCACCTCGAGCGGCACGAGTGGTACCGAGGATACGCCAAGTAAGCTTATCACATCCCACGGCAACCTGTTTCGGTGCCTCTGGAGGCCCCTCGGACACAAGTGGGCAACGCGGTGGGCAACTCGCAGCCTACCGAGGCCGAGTTGGAGCGCCGTATTCGAAGTGGTGAGACTCGGTGTCGGCGACGTTGCTCGGACACTCTTCGCTCAGCTCAAGGACAGGCCCCGTGCCGCGGTTCCGGCGAACGTCGTCCCATTCAGGAAGCGGGTGACGTCGTGAGGCGCCCGGGCGCGCTCGCCGTGCTCGTCACGCTCGTCGGATGCGGCGGCGCGACGGGACTCGAAGCGGGGGAAGGATGCCCCGCAAGCATTCCCCCGGGGACGCACATCGTCTCGGCGGTTGTCCTCTCGTCCGATTGCCACGGCGACCAGCCCCCCGGGCAATCGTGGTCCGGACTCATGGACTTCATCGGATGCGAGCAATCCGCTTGCTCGCTGGTCTGCCACACGGGCAGCGAGCGCACGGAGCTCACGTGGAACGGCTCCACGTGGAACTACCAGTACACCGGCCCGGATTGCTCCGTGCTGTACACCGCGACAATCGCCGGGACGCCATGAGCCGCTCCACTATCCTGGCGCGCTCGCCCTGCTTGCCGTGGCATGCGGCGTCGCTTTGGAGCCCGGACAGTTTCGGCTCATCGGCGAGAACATCACGGCGACCGATGCGGTAGCTCTGTCTTCGGCCGGGCCTACCTGAACGCTGCTGGCTTACGGTCTCGACGGCCCGGAGTCGCGCGTTCTGGTGCGGGTGACGATTGCCTCCGTAGGCGCTCGCCTAAACCATCTGCACATGAGCGCCCGAATGGGCGACAGCGCCGCGGCGCCGGTTCTTTTTGACATGGATTGTAGGGACCCCAGGTCTCGCCGTTGTCGAGGGGACCGTTGCCGGGCCCCCGACCGGGGTCTACTCAATGTCGAGGCCTTCGCCGACGATGAGAACGAGACCATCGTTTCCAAGGGGGCAAGCGAACGCACTATTGCGAGCATCACGCGGGGCAACCCCATCCGGTGATCATCGTGGCATCCGGCTTCTGCGTCTGCGGGACCGTGATGCAAACGCACGCAGCCACCCCTGGCGAACAACTGGGGATCCACGCCCTGCAACCCACCGGGTAGGACGCGTTGATGCTGTCGGTGCACCCTGGCATGAACCCGCCCCCGGCAAAGTTTCCACACGCGCCGTCGACATCTGGCGGTCCTGCCTCGCAGGAGTACACGCACGAGGTGCCGGCATCGCACGGCTCGGACTGCCCACCATCCACGTCGGTCGGTCGGGCGTCCAGGTCAATCTGGCTTGCCTCCGCATCGCTCTGGTCGGCGCCCGCTTCGACCTGGCCCGAGCTTGCGTCCACCTTGCTGGTATCTGTGTCGAGAACGGTGACGCGCCCGCACGCTCCCGTGCACAACGCCAGCAGCGACGCGATAAGTCCCCTCCAGTTCATGAGACACAGCATACCCATTTCGCAGCGCGGCGGTGCCGGCACGACCTCCAGGGGGCACGCTGATGGCGCTCCGCGATGGACACGGAGGCCTCTACTCGCGAACTCGAACCGGATGAGGACCGCTGGAGGCGAGAGTAGGGCGCGATTCCCATGGAGGGCGACGAGTTGTCGCTTCTCTCCTCAGTGCTTCTGGACCGAGCGACCCGCGCCGAGCCGGGCGACATCCCGCGCGAGCTGGGCGTGGACGGAACCGTTTCGGTCATGAAGCAGAAGGGCGCACAGCAGCTCGACGCCGGGTCGGGCGACGAGGGCGAGCAACGCACCCCGATCTTCTTCGTTGCGACGCCAGACGTGCTCGCAAGGGGCATGGACCGAACAGCGCACGGGACACACTGCAACCTCGAACATGCTGGACCGCTACACGCGCACGGCTGTGACTCGGGCGGATCTCAACTACGAGCCCTTCCCCGACGTGACCGAGGCGATCCCGGAGCTCGCCGAGCGCGCCCGGTTGGCCACGCGGTTGGCCACGCGCCCCGTTTCCGCCTCTCCCCCCGCGACCGCCAGACTCGAGCCAACCCCGCGGAATCAAAGGGAGTGCGAAGGAGGGGACTTGAACCCCTATGCCAATTACGGCGCTAGCACCTCAAGCTAGTGCGTCTGCCAATTCCGCCACCTTCGCGAAGCGAAGGGCCCGTGTACTCGCGGGGTTGCGGCTCGTCAAGGGGGGCCTCATCCACGGGCTCAGGCCAGCGCCTCCCCTTCTGCTCCTTCTCCTTCAATTCGCGACGAAGCAGTAAATGCGGCCCGCGCCCCCGAGCGGCGCCGTGTTCGCACACTCGGCCGCGTGCGACGAGTTCCAGGGCGTGTACATCGCGGCCATGCTCATTGCCGGTCCTAGGCCGTCGGCATGTCCGACGAACGAAGCGCCGGTCGCTGCTGTCCAGTTCGTGCACGTCATCCCGGCATTCAGCATCCCGGCGGTGGTCGATCCCGTCAGGATGTCGTGCTGGAGCGGCGCGGGCGAACCGGTCCACTGCCCGTTGATGCGACCGCCATGCTCGTCGATGAAGACCGCCGGGTCGCCGGTCCGCGTGTGGAGGGCATTGATGTCGGCCGCGACCAGAGCGCCGAGCGAATTGTAATACGGGCCGCTTCCAATCCGATCCCGGGCGTTCGTCGCGGGGCTGTCCGCGCTCAGATAGGCGTGCCAGGTCTTGTCGCCATGACCGACGGCGGCGGCGAGGCGCTGGCACCGGGCGTCGGCGCCTTGAAGGCCGCCGAGGTTGCCGGTCGTGCTCGTGTCGCTGCTGACGAAGAAGTTCATGATCGGGCTGGGCACGCCGCCGTCGCCGGCTGGGCCCGAGTCGGGCGGGCCCGACGATCCGCCGCCGTCGGTCGCGCTTGCCCCCGCTTCTCCACCAGCCGACGAGCCCGAGGCGTCTGTCGGGACGGTGGCCAAACCCGACCCGCCGGAGCCGGCGTCGGCAGTCGCGCCGGATCCGACATCGGCTGTCTCGCCGGAGGCGTCCGAGCCGCTGGCGGCGGCGCTGGTCGACGAAGACGCGTCCGAGCCTCCTGCCGATCCCGAACCTCCCCCGCCTCCCGAGCTGCTCGAAGTCGCCTGCATTCCACCTGAATCCGCCGCCGTCGCGGCTGCGCCGGGCGCCGACTGCGTTCCACAGGCCGATGCCGCAAGAAGCAGGAGCGAAAGCGGGGCGGACAAACGTCGTATCGTCATGGGTCCTCCGAGACGAACGCGCGCGAGCGCGGGCGTAAGCACGTCACGGGTCGGGCGCTGGGTCAAGAGACGCGGAATGGCTCAATAGCGAGACGATTGACTGTCCTCCGCCCCGTCCCCCGCCGCTTCATCCGTCCTTTGGTCCGCTCGAGTCTGGGTTATGGCCGCGACGATCTCCACCATGTCGAACGGCTTGCGCACCCACCGGACCCGACTCTCGTCGAGCCCTTCCGGAAAACCGACCGCGCTTCCGCTGATGAACACGAGGGCGACTTCGGGGGATCCCCGCCGCAGGACTTCGACCGCGCCTCGCACGTCGTGGGCGATCGGCGAAAGGTCGATCAGCGCGGCGTCGTTTCGTTCGAGGGCGCGCTCCGTCAATTCCTCTACGGTGCGGGCCACGGAGACTTGGGCGCCGCGCGCGCCCAAGGCGGACTCCAGAAGGCCCGCGACATCGGCGTCGTCTTCCAAGACGAGGACGCGCATGCCCGCGAGCGTCGCGGGGCGGGGCGACGAAACGGGCGCAAGGGGGATCTTGGTCTCGAATCGCGGCCAGCGGAGTCGAAAGCATGCGCCACGCGTCGCGCCTCCGAGCAGCTCCAGCTCGCCGCCGGCCGCGCGGGCGAGCGCCCGGGCATGCTTCAGCCCTACGCCCGCCCCGCCTTGGCGTCCGCTGACGCCGCCGAACACGCGCCCCGCCTGGCCCGCAGGGACGCCAGGGCCTTCGTCCTGCACGAAGATCGACAGCGATCCCACCTCGGCGCGGGTTTCGATGGTCACCCGGGTCTTGCGCGGTGCCCAAGCGAGCGCGTTGAGCACCAAGTTCGTCAGAATCTGCGACGCGTCGGCCGCCAGGGGAATGTGCACCCCCGGGCAACGCGCGGACACGTCGATGCTCACCGCGGCGCGCTGCGCTTCGACCGAAAGCGCTTCGACGACGTCGTCGATCACATGATCGAGCACATCCTCGCGGTCGTCCACGATCGACGGCGCGCCGATCGCGCGCCGCGCAAGGTCCCGCGCCGTCCGCGCACGGCCTTCGACGATCGCGAGCGCACGATCGACCTGCTCGGGTGACGTGCCGCCCGCACGCGCTTCGGCCACCCAACCGAGAAGCACGGTCAACGCGTTCGATACGTCGTGGAGCGCGCCCGTGACGTCACGGTGCGGATCGCCGGGAGGCGGTTCGCTCCAGCGCATGGATTGACGCGATTCATCACCGTCTCGCGGCACATTGGAAAACTACGACATCTACCCGCCTCGGTCACGTTTTCCTTTGAGACGCCCAGAAGACTTCAGTCGCCGATCGCATTCGAGGTGTCGCGCGATTCCGGACCGAGCACGTCGAGCGCCTTTCGCGCGCCCTCCAGCGTGATGTCTCGCGCTTCGACGATCATCGCGGCGACCCGCTCCACGCGATCCCCGGTTGCGCCGGCGGCGACCGCCACGGAGCGCGCGTGCAGGCCCATGTGACCGCGCTGAATGCCGTCGGTCGCAAGCGCGCGCACCGCGGCAAGGTTGGACGCCAGGCCCACCGCGGCAGCGACGCAGGCGAGCTCCTGGGCGTCGCGTACTCCGAGCAGGCGGAGCGAAAGACGGGCCGCCAAGTGCACGCGGAGCGTTCCGCCCACCGTCCCGAGCGCAAGGGGCAACTCGAGCGTACCGACGGCGTGCGCCCCGTCCCGGCGCCAGATCGCCAGCGGCTGATACCGGCCCGTGCGCGCTGCATACGCGTGCGCCCCCGCCTCGACCGCGCGCCAGTCGTTGCCCGTGGCGATGACGACCGAATCGATGCCGTTCATGATCCCCTTATTGTGGGTGGCCGCTCGATACGGATCGAGCTCCGCGAATCGGGACGCGTTGACGATGCCGTCGATGACGTCGGCGCCGGTCATCTGAGCCGTCGCCAGCGCTTCGCCAGGGACGCGACATCGCACGCGCACGCAGCGCTTGTCGCAAAGATTCGACAGGATCCGCAGTCCGACCCGGGCGCGAGCGATCTCCGCCACACGGTCGGCGACGGCCTCTGCGACGCAGTTGACCAGGTTGGCGCCCATCGCGTCTTTGCAATCGACGACGACGTGGACGACAGCGACGTCCTCGGCCAGCACGCGCGCCTCGACGCTTCGGGCGCCCCCGCCGCGCGCGACCAGGCCGGGGACCGAGTTGTTGGCGAGTTGGACGATTTCGCTCTCCCGATCGAGCACACGGCGGACGGAAGCTTCTGCGTCCGTCACGTCTCGAAGTTGGATCTGCGCGATCATCAGGGGAGGGTCTGCCTCGGCGGCAAAGCCTCCGCCCTCTCTCACCATTTTGGCCGCGTTCGACGCCGCGGCGACGACGCTCGGCTCCTCGATGACCATCGGGACGACGTAATCGTGCCCGTTCACACGGACGTTGAGGGCGACTCCATACGGCAGAGCGTAGGTGCCGAGCACGTTCTCCACGAACTTGTCCGCGGTGGCGGCCTCGAGTCCGCCCGCGTGCAGGGCGTGTTCGATTTCGGCGAGATCGGCGCCGGTCGCGTCGCTCACCAGGGCGCGGCGCTCGCGTACGGTCCCTTTGTGGAAGCCGGGTAGTCGAGAGTTTCGGGTCATTGGGGCATTCCTTGCGGGTTAAGCACGACCCCGGATTGCGGGGGATGGGTCGCTCGTCAGAGGCGATTCGGGTCGGAGGCCACCTCGGTCGATGCGGAGCCCGAGGGGGCGCATCGCCAGGGCCTCTGCGCGTGACTCGAACGCCGCCGAGGGGGGCGCGAGGCCGAGCCACACAGCGACGTCCCCGCCGCCCGCTCCGGACGGAAAGAACGCCGCGGACTCGAGCTCGGCCAGCGCTCCCAGCTCCGCGAACGCCGGGGGGACGATGGGCGCGTCGCACGCCTCGCCCAGCCGAGCCAAGGCGCGCCCGAAGTGGGCCGCCGAGCCGACGAACGCCGCCGGGTCGCCGCGCTCCACCGCCGCTGCGGCTCGCATGGCCAAGTCTTCGAGCAAGGAAAGGATTCCGCTCGACCGACCGCTTGCGCGCAGCGCATGGAAGCGCGCGAGAAGTTCGCTCGTGCGCGCGCTGGCCCCCGAGTCGTAGGCCACCAGGTGGACCCCCGCGGGCAGGTCCAGCGGTTGCAGCTTCGCTTCGCCGCTCGGGTCGACCGCGTATCGCAGGACGCCACCGTAAACGCTGGACGCGACGTCGACGCCACTGCCGCCGCCCTGGGAGCGCGCGTGGGCTTCACGGGCGGCGCGAAAGATGCGGGCGCGCGAAGCGGGAGATCGAATGTCCTCGGCCCCCGCGAGCGCCCGCGCCCCGAGCGACGCGACCACCGCCGCCGCGCTCGAACCGAGGCCGAGCTTGCGCCCGCGTTCGTCGTACAGGGCCCGGACATCGGCGTCGGGCGCCTTCGCGTCTTCGCTCGACGCGTCGGCCACCGCGTAGCGATCGACGGCCGCGACGATCGCCGGCGCGCCCAGGAGCACGGCATAGGCGCCGGTCAATACGAGCTTGCCCGGCGCGATCGCCCTCACGGCGCGCCCTCTTCGCGGATGATGCGCGCCCCCTCCCCCGCATGACCTCGCACGACTCGCAGGACACCCGGCGCCGCCCTCAGCGCGGACTCCACGGGGTCGGCGTCCGCCGGCCGGACGAGCACTTTCACGTGGGGACCCGCGTCGATGGTCAGATACGCGGCGAGGCCGCCGTCGCGCAGCGCGCGGACAGCGTCGATGGCAGCGAGGGTCGCGCCGTTCCAGTAGATTACCCCGGCGGCGATCGCGCTCGCGTGCATGGCGAGCGTGCTCGCCTCGGTCAGCTCGCCGACTCGAATGAAGTCGCGCGACAAAAGAGCCTCCCGAAGCTGCGCGTGCAGCTTGGGCGCCTGCTCGAGCCACGCGCCTGCGAATGGACTGCGGTCCATCGTCCGGCGCATTCCTTCGGTCGAGCCGACTGCCTTGGCCCTCTCGGACGTGATCGCCACGAGCACGCAGAGGGGCAGGTGCTCCCCCGGGGCGATGGGGCGCGCGGCGAGCAGTACGTCTTCGGTCACGTCCAGCGGCCCGGCCTCGAGCTCGACGAAGCCTCCGAAGACGCTGCGCGCCGCGCTGGCGGAGCTCCGGCGCGCCAGATCGCTCACCCTGGCCGCGTCCCAATCGAGCCCCGCGGCCCGCACGGCGGCAACGGCGAGGGCGGCGAAACCGGACGCGCTCGACGCCAGCCCGCTCGCAGCGGGAAGGTCGTTGGTGGAGACCACGCGGGCGCGACGCTCGTCGCCCGCGGCACGTCGCACGCGGTCGAGCAAAGCGACGACGCGCTCGCGCGGTCGGCCCGCGGCCTCCTGCCCGTCGAGCACGACGTCATCGCCGGAGTACGATTCGTCGAACCGGACGCTCGTGCGGGTCGCGAAGCCGGCCAAAGTGACCGAAAGGCTCGGTACCGCCGGAAAATTTCCGGGTCCGGCGCGCTTTCCCCAGTACTTGCTGAGCGCGAAATTGGGGTGGGCCAGCGCGACCGCATCGCTCACGGCATCGACTCACTCTCCAGCGCGTGCGCCCGCGTCTCGGGAGCGACGGAGGTCGCAAAGCCGTCGAACTTCGCTGCCCGCCACGCCGCGATCACCCCCTCGCCGACGGCCGGCGACGGCACGAGCGCGACGACGCTGCCGCCGCCCCCCGCCCCGGTGAGCTTGGCGCCGAGCGCGCCGGCGTCGCGCGCGACCGCGCACATCCGGTCAATATCCGGTGTGGACACGAGGAGCTCGCCCAGGAGCGCTTGATTTCGATCCATGAGCCGACCGAGGGTCAGCCGGTCGCCCTCGGCGATGGCGTGGCGAGCGCCGTGGACCAGCGAGCGCACGGTCTCGAACGACTCTTCGACGAATGCGGACCGGCGCTCGCGCAGTCGTGCGACGGCGTCGACCATCGCCTTCGTGCTCGACGCAATTCCGGTGCTGCCGACGCACAGCCGCAGGGTTCCGCGGGCGCGCACCGGGTCGAGAGGCTCTCCCCGGCGAAAGAGGACGCATCCCCCGCGTGCGGCGACCGCCGCGTCCACGCCGCTCGGATTGCCGTGAAAGACCCGCTCCCAAGCCATGGCGCGATGCTGAAGCACGTCGTCTGGGGCGCCGGCGTCGAGGGCGCGCGCGATTGCCACGCCCATGGCCGCGGAGCATCCGAGCCCGCCGCCGGGCGGCAGATCCGCTTCGACCTCGACCGCGACCGGCGGAAGTGACGGAGCGGTCGCGCGCGCGGTCTCGAGGAGCGCGCGGAAGGCCAACGCGAGATCGTGCGCAGTCTCACTCTCGCTGACGTCGATGTTCCAGCCGCGTACGTGCAGGCGACTCGGCCCAACCGCGATCGGGGTGGCGTGTGCGCGTGCCCCTCGATCGATGCCCACGGCGATCGCCGGCACACCGTAGACGACGGCGTGCTCGCCCAGAAGAATGACCTTGCCGCAGGCGCGACCCGCTCCGGGTCCGGCAACCGCTCGATGTGCGGTCATTCAGCGGTCCCTCGTCGTGAGCGCGACCAGGGCCTGGGCGAGGAGCGAGCGACCGCGCGCCGTGAGGTGCACGCGCTCCAGCTCGCCGAGCGATTGCTTCACCAAAGTCGCGATCCGCTCGTCGACGCGCGCGCGCGCGCCGGACGATTCGAGGTACGCCACGGCCTGCTCGGTCTCTGCTTCGGTCGCGTCCGCGCGACCGAGCACAGGGGTCAGGAGCGCGACCGCTCGGGGGTCTCGCATCGCGTCCACCACGATCGCCGTTCGTTTGCCTCTCCGCAGGTCGCTTCCCGACGACTTGCCCGTATTTTTAGCATCGCCGAAGGTCCCGAGCACGTCATCGCGGAGCTGAAATGCGATCCCGGCCGGCTCGGCGAACGCGGTAAGCGCGGAAACGTCGTCCTCGCTCGCACCCGCGAGGCGAGCGCCCATCAGGATGGGACCGCACACCGTGTAACTGCCCGTCTTGAGAGCGTACCCCGCCTCCACGTCACCGCGATCCCCCGCACTGGCGCACACGTCGAGCACCTGCCCCTGGACGACGTCCGCCTCGACACGTCCGAGCTCCTGCATCGCGCGGAGCACGCGCGCCGGGGCTACCTTGAGCTCGAGGAGCGAGCCCAGGGCCCACGCCGAGGCCAAGTCCCCGGCGAGAATCGCCGCCGCGTCGGCGCGATCGGGACCGGGCGCTGCCGGGTTCGGCCTTCCGAAGCGAGCGCGCATCATCGCCGGAACGCTCGGACCGCCCCGGCGCAGATCGTCGCCGTCCATCCAGTCGTCGTGGGAGAGCAAGTACGCCTGGAGAAGCTCGAGCGCGGCGCCGGCGGGCACGACCGCTTCGACTCCCCCTTCGCCTTCGAATCCCTCGTAGACTGCGGCAAGGAGCACAGCCCGCATCCGCTTGCCTCCGCGCAAGACGAGCTGCCGGATGGAATCGGCCACCGCGCCCACGTCGGCTCCGCGATTGCGAGCTTCGGACACCCGCGCCGCAAGCCACGACGCGAGCCACGAGTCGGTTCGCGCGCGCACGTCGGCGACGAACTGCTGGAACCTCGCTTGATCGCTCGTGGGGCGACCGTCTCGCACATCGCCGGACGACGAAAACAGATTTGCCGGGACCATCGCGCGTGCGGGCGAGCGTAGGGGCCACAGGTTGGCTCGTCAACCCAGGGTCAAGCTGATTTTGCACACAAGTCCGCGTACTTTCATATTTCTTTGAAGCCACTCAATCGCCCTGACTCGCCCGGAGGACGCGGCGCCGCCACGGAATCGAGCTACCCTCTACGTCGAACATGAGCGGCATCGGAAAGCGCAAGGACGACCACCTCGCGCTCTGCGCGCAAGACGAAGTTGGGTTCCGGCGGGCGTCGACGCTCCTCGAGTGCGTTCGTCTCGTGCACGACGCGCTGCCGGACATGTCGCTCGGCGACGTCGATACGTCGATCCGCCTTCTCGGCAAGAAGCTTCGCGCGCCGCTCGTCATCGCTTCGATGACCGGCGGCACCGAGGAGGCCGGTCGCATCAACCGCGAGCTCGCAAGCATCGCGCAAGAGCGGGGCTACGGCTTCGGTCTCGGCAGCCAGAGGGCGATGCACGTTCGGCCCGAGAGCGGCCCGACGTACCGAGTCCGCGAGCTGGCTCCGAGCACCCTCGTGCTTGGCAACGTAGGGGTGGTCCAAGCGCGCTCGATGACTTCAGGCGAGCTTCGCGCGCTGGTCGAAGAGGTCGGCGCCGACGCCCTATGCGTGCACCTGAACCCCGCCATGGAGATCGTCCAAGCGGACGGCGACCGCGACTTCTCGCGGGGAGTGGCCACCATTGGGCGACTGGTCGAGGAGCTCCCCGTCCCGGTGGTCGTCAAAGAGACCGGGTGCGGTATCTCGCCTTCCACGGGAAGGCGATTGCGCGACGTCGGCGTCCGTCACGTCGATGTCTCGGGTGCCGGGGGAACGTCCTGGGTGGGCGTGGAAACGAAGCGGGCCTCGGCCGCGGGCGACGAGCCGTCGCGGCGCCTCGGCGAGGCGTTCTGGGACTGGGGGATTCCCACGGCCGCATCCGTCGGCATGCTCGCGCCGCTGGGGTTCGAGACGATCGTGGCGACCGGAGGGATCGGTACGGGGCTCGACGTGGCGCGTGCCATTGCGCTCGGCGCGAACGCGGCCGGCATCGCGCGCCCGGTCCTCCGGGCTTTGTCGGCGGGCGGGCGACAGGGTGCGACGGCGTTCTTGGACGCGGTCGAGACTGAGCTGCGCGCCGCGATGCTCCTGACCGGCTGCCGCGACGTTGCCTCGCTTCGCCGCGCCCCACGTGTGGTCGTGGGGGAGCTCGTGTCGTGGCTCTCGCAGCTCGGTCGCGAAGACGCGCGGGAGAAGTGATACGCTCGACTGCATGAGCGAGAAAAAGGCTCGCGGATTGCACCTGAGCGATCAGCCCGGACCGACGGTCGGAACGGAGCTCCTCGAGAAGCGCGATGCCTTCCTGCAGACCTTCTTTCGTCGCGGGGCAGAGCTCACTGACGAACTGGTGGGCGAAAATCGCCGTTTGCACGAACAGCTCGCGAAGTACGAAGAAGAGAACGCGTCACTCAAGACGCAGCTCGCGAGCGACCGCGCGATTCGCGACCTACTGACGAAGATCGAGCACCTGGAGCGGGAGAAGTCGCGGCTTCTCTCGACCGTGCATCAGCAAGAGGAATTGACCAGTCGCGTGACCAATCGATATGCGGAGATCGAATCCGAGCTCGAGAGCTTCGCCAATCTG
>CAZVPE010000155.1:0-14129 GCA_964628155.1 uncultured Polyangiaceae bacterium
GCGGATCGCGACGCGCGACGAGCGCGACCTGGCTGCCACCCATCGAGAAGCCCGCGAGCACAACGGATGGCGTGTCCTCGACCCACGAGCCGAAGGTCGTCTTCGTCGCGGCGACGGCGCGAGCGATGCGCTGATTCGTGTCGGAAGCGCTCCTCCATCCGAGCCGCGATTCGTTCCCGCCCCAGCCGCGCGGGCAGATCACGAAGGGGTAAGCCTCCGTGATGCCGCGCCACGCGGCACAGGCGCGCTCGGGCTTCTCGCTTCCGCCGTGGAGCGCGATCATGATCGGCCGCGGCTCGCGGGCGCCGAGGGGCACGGAGACGACGCCGACCTTGTCTCTGCCATCGAGCAGCTCGAGTTGCTCAGGGAATCCGCCGAGCGGGGCGCGCTCGCCAGCGTTCCCAGGAGCGTCTGCATCAGGCCCATCTTGCGCGTCGCTCCCGTCGCTCGCATTGCTCGCATCGCTGACGACGAGAGGCGGCGGCGACCAATCGCCGAGCGGGGGCGCCCGTTCGGCCGGCGCGTGCGAAGCACACGCAACCGCGAAGAGCACGAATCCGATCGCCGCACGGTGCTCGATCTGCTCCGCGGCGCGCACGTCCTAGGGCCTCTTGGGAATCTTCCCCCGGATCCCAAGAAACTCAAAGTGTACCGGCGCTGTTACGCGTGCCAGTCGAAGACCTGCTCCGACGGTTGCACCGTCGGAGCCTGCGTGAGATCGAGCCCGAAGACGTCGAGCAGGTACCGGCGGAAATCTGCGTCGAGTTGCTCCGTCGAGGAAGCCGTACCCGCCAACATGCGAGCGGGATCGATCAGGTCGAACACGACGATCGCGAGATCGCCATTGGGCGTACGCTGAACAAAGCCTCGCTCCGCCGTGACACCGAGACGTCGCCGCGACGCCTCGAACTCAGTCCGACGATCCACGACGAAGCGACGGTGTGCTGCCCGAAAGGCTTCCGTCTTGCCGGCGAGGATGGGTATCGAGAAAGCGACTACGGGCATCAGGGCCTCCATCGGGAGACAGAGACAGGCACGACCTCCGGAAGTTCCCGTAGCCGCGTCGAGACGGGTCCGTTTGCCAGTCGATCTGCAACGTCCGCAAAGTACCGCTCCAGACCCGCCGGTGTGACAACGAGGACGCGACCACCCGCCGGACCGACGGTATATCCATGCGCTGCGCCGCGCGGGACGAAGACGAAGGACCCTGACGTGCCCGCGAACACCTGGTCGCCGCAGCGGACCTCGTACTCGCCGTCGAGGACGTAGAAAGCTTCGTCGCCACCGGGGTGCCGGTGGAGGGCGGGTCCGACGTTGGGCGGGTGGACCATCTCGATGAGCGAGTAGGCTGCGCCTTCGGCGTGCCCAACTTTGACGTGCATGCGCGTGCCACGGAAAAGAATCTCGCGCCCACCATCGCGCGGAAGGGCGTAGCCGGGTCGATCCGTCGCGCGCTCCCGCTGGGTCCAGTGTCGTGTTCGACTACGCGTACGCCGAAAGCATCGCGCATCCGGAGCGATTCGAAGGTGCCGTGCCTCAGGCGAAGTTCGCGGCGTCGAAGGGCGAGCCCTTCCTCTTCGGAATCAGCTCCGAACCCGACCAGGTGTCCGCCTTTCTGGCTGCGCGCGGGCTGAAGCTCGTGCGACATTGGGATCACCAGCAGCTGAGATCCCTCTACCCAGGGCCTGGGTTTCTCATGCCGTACATCGGCATCGTGCATGCTCGGGTACCGACCGCGTAGCTCTGACGGTGTCGATCCATGTCATCGGTTCGTGGAGAAAGCCGATCGTATTGGGTGTACCCGCCGTCGGTCCCAGCGCGAGAGCCCGACGAGAGGCCCGCATCACGAGCAACGCCCATACCAAGACGAATCGTCGCGCGATATATCAGGCGATTGCACCGGGACCGCTTCAAGAAACCGCGATGCTCGTTGGGGCGGCCTAACCCCAGTAAACTTTTCCGACGAACTGCCGTCCTACTCCTCCGCCAGGCTAGTCGGTGCGTCTTCCCCCAAGTCCCCGATTGGCCTGGCGCCTTTTCCGCCCAACGGACGTACGGGGGACGGTGACCATCGTTGGTGGTCGCCCGTGGAACAGGGTCGGCGATCGTCTAGACTGCCGCGTCGATGAAATCGCTGGAGCACGAAGTCCTCGACGCGGAAAAGCGCTTGCGAGTGGCGATGCTGACCAACGACGTCGCCGCGCTCGCTGATCTGATCCACGACGATCTCGTCTTCGCTGGACCCGACGGCGCCATTGTGCGAAAGCAAGACGACCTGGCGGCGCACGCTGCCAGAAGGCTCCACCTCACCCGGCTCGACCTCGAAGACACGAGCATCGAAGTCGACGAACTTGTCGCCCGGGTGACGGTGCGCGCGCTCTTGGTGGGCACCTTCGACGGAAACGGCTGCGACGGCACTTACCAATATACGCGGACTTGGCGCAAAGAGGGCGGTCGTTGGCAGGTCATTGCGGGAAGTGTGAGCGTGGAGCCGAAACGCTGATGCTTGAACTGCGACCCTCGTGCGAGCACTGCAACAAACCCCTACCGCCCGAATCAACGGAGGCCATGATCTGCTCTTTCGAGTGCACCTTTTGCCGGTGCTGCGTCGAGGACGTCCTGGGCAATGTGTGCCCGAACTGCGGCGGAGGTTTCTCGGCACGCCCCATCAGGCCCTCGCGAAACCTCAATGGCGACAACTATCTCGGCGTCTACCCCGCGAGCACAAAGGTCAAGCACCGCCCGGTCGATCCCGGCGCCCACGAGCAGTTCGCCGCCAACATCAAGTGCATCCCTGCCGAGAGGCGCTGAGCGCAACGTGGCTCGCAATAGCCCGAGAAACGACATGCGGATCTGCTTTTTCGGCGACAGCTTCGTCAACGGCACCGGCGACGACGACGGGCTGGGGTGGGTTGGTGGGGTGGTAGCCAGGGCCCGCCAAGGCGGCCGCAACGTGACGGCGTACAACTTGGGTATTCGGCGTGACACCAGCGCGGACGTCGCTGCGCGCTGGATGCGTGAGGCCCGACTTCGGTTGCCGCTCGAGCACGACTGCCGGCTCGTCTTTTCTTTCGGCGCCAACGACTGCATGGCAGGCGACGGAGATGGCAGCCCTCAGGTGAAGCCGACTGACTCGATCGCGAATGCCCGGACCATTCTGCAAGCGGCACGCGACTGGCTACCGACGCTCATGATCGGTCCGGCGAGCGTTGCCGATGGCGCCGACGCCAACGAACGCATCTGCGCCCTTTCGGCGGAGTACACGGGCTTGTGCGAATCGCTGCGCATCCCGTTTCTGGAGGTCTGCCGTCTGACGCTGTCGTCGCCGGTTTGGACGCAGGAGGCTCTTGCTGGAGACGGTGCTCACCCGAATCGTGGCGGCTATGCTTTGGTCGCCGATGCCGTGAGGACTTGGCCCGCTTGGCGCGCCTGGATCACGCAGCCCGCATAGGCCAGGGGATCAGTAGCGCGGCGGGCCGACCGGGACGGGCGGCGGATGCCCTCCGAAGGCGGTGTCTGATGATGCCTGTCGCAGGTCCGATGCACGGGCACTCCCCCTGCGGGCACGAGCAGCTGACCGAACAGTTGACCCCGCTGCAGGCTTGAACGTCGACCGCCTGGCGGCTCAGCTTCGCGAGGACCCGCACGGGCGAAGCTCGATCGCGAAAGTGCTCGGGAAGGGAGTTGGACTCGGAGGCGAAGTCGTCAAGCCCTAGTACCGGTTCGATCGGGGAGTTGTCGGATCAACGACACTTCCCCCGCGCGGCGGGGTGATTACGGTGACTCGATGCCGGGCATCTCGCCTTCGTCGGATGAGGCTTCCGATGAGCGCGCGACGCCCAGGCTTGTCGCTCGAACCCGTACCGCCGCGCAGCGCATCGCGCGTGGCCGAGGAGCGCCTCCATGTCCGGTCAGCCCATTCCCGATTACGATTCATCGTTTCCGTTGCTGCCGCTGCGCGGCAGCGTCCTCTTCCCCAAGGCGATGGTATCTTACGAGGTCGGCCGCCCGAAGACGATAGCGTTGGTCGAGCGCGTCGTCGCCGACAAGATCCCTTACGTGGTCGTCTTCGCGCAGCGTGAGGCGGGCGTCGACGAGCCGTCCCGCTCCGATCTGCATGATCTCGGAACGCTCGCGCGCGTCGTCGCCGTCGAGAAGCAGGGGCGGGGCACCTACGCGATCGCGGTGGAGGGCGTCGCCCGTGTGCGGTTGCACTCCCTTGACCAGAATACGCCCTACTTGCAAGCGCGGGTCGAGCCCATAGGGCCAGGCGCGACCCGCGACGACGACGAGCTCCAGGCCCTCGGCCTGAGCCTGCGCGAGGCAACGGGCAAGCTCCTCGAGCTCTTGCCGATTCCTCGCGATGTCGCGGAGCGCGTTGCCTCGATCGAGTCCCTAAGCGAGCTGGCCGACGTCGTCTCGACGTACCTCGACGCCTCCGTCGAAGAGAAGGTCGAGCTGCTCGGCCTCTTCGATTTGAAGGCGAGGATCCGCAGGCTCCTCGCGCATCTCGGCCGTCGCACCGAGGTCCTGCGCACGCGCGACAAGATCAACTCGCAGGTCAAGGAAGACATCGACAAGAACCAGCGGGAGTACATCCTCCGGCAGCAGCTCAAGGCGATTCAAGAGGAGCTGGGCGAGGGCGAAGAGGAGTCGAACGACCTCGACGACCTGGCCGAACGCGTCGCCAAGGCAAAGCTCTCGCCCGCGGCCGCCGAGGTCGCGAAGAAGCAGCTCAAGCGCCTGCGCGCGATGGCTGGCCAGTCGCCCGAAGCAGGGATGGTCCGCACGTACCTCGAATGGATCTTAGACTTGCCGTGGGAGCCGAGCTCCTCACCGGAGTCCGAGATTGCGGCGGTCCGTGCCGTCCTCGATGCCGACCACTATGGCCTCGAGAAGGTCAAGAGGCGCATCCTCGAGTACCTCGCGGTGCGCAGGGTGAAAGGCAATACCAAGGGCCCGATCCTTTGCCTCATCGGGCCCCCTGGGGTCGGCAAGACCTCGCTGGGCAAGAGCATCGCCAAGGCCCTCGGACGCGAGTTCGTGCGCGCGTCCCTCGGCGGCGTGCATGACGAGGCGCAGATCCGCGGGCACCGCCGGACGTACGTCGGCGCGCTTCCCGGTCAGATCATCCAGGGCATGAAGAAAGCGGGCACGACGACGCCCGTCTTCATGCTCGACGAGGTCGACAAGCTCGGCAGCGACTACCGCGGCGATCCGTCGTCCGCGCTGCTCGAGGTGCTCGATCCGGAGCAAAACGACACCTTCGCCGACCACTACTTGGAAATCCCTTACGACCTGTCCAAGGTGGTGTTCGTGGCGACGGCGAACGTCGGGGACACCATTCCCCCGCCACTGCGAGACCGCATGGAGATCATCGAGATCCCCGGCTACACGCGTGCCGAGAAACTGTCGATCGCCAGGCGGCACCTGCTACCGAAGCAACTCCGCGAGCACGGCATGACGGCCGAGCAAATCGACGTGACGGACGATGCCGTCGAAACGGTTATCGACCGGTACACCCGCGAAGCGGGAGTCCGTTCGCTCGAGCGGCACATCGCGGCGATCGTCCGAGCGGTGGTGGTCCAGGCGGCCGAGGGCAAGGTCGACGGCCAGGTGGTCGTTCGCACCGAGGACGACCTGCGGCGCAGCCTCGGTCCGGCGAAGTTCACGAACGAGGTGGCCGAGCGTACCGAGGACCCGGGCGTGGCGACGGGCCTCGCTTGGACGCCGGTCGGCGGCGCAATTCTCTTCGTCGAAGCGACCAAGATGCCGGGCAAGGGCAAGCTCACGCTGACCGGACAGCTGGGCGACGTGATGAAGGAGAGCGCCACCGCGGCGCTCAGCTACGTGCGTGCGAACGCCGAGCGCTACGGGATCTCGCGCGACTTCGTCGACGACAGCGACATCCACATCCACGTTCCCGCGGGCGCAATGCCCAAGGACGGCCCGAGCGCGGGCGTGACGATGCTGAGCGCGCTCGTCTCGCTCCTCACCGGCGTGCGCGTTCGCCACGACGTCGCGATGACCGGCGAGATCACCTTGCGCGGACGAGTGTTGCCCATCGGTGGCCTGAAGGAGAAGGTCCTCGCGGCGCACCGGGCCGGCATCAAGAGGGTCATCGTCCCCGAGGGCAACCGCGCGGACCTCGACGAGGTGCCTGACGAGATCAAGAAGGGTCTCGAGCTCGTTTTCGCGAGCAGAATGGACCAGGTCATCGAGACGGCCCTCGAAGACAAGGTGCTCGGCAAGGCCGGCCGTGCAGCGACACCGGCTGTACCCGTTGCGGTCGCCTGAGGTGCGCGCCCATCGATGTACCCAACACGCCTTCGAAAAGCGGGGGCACCATCTTTCTCTACAGCGAGCCAGGTATCGGGACGACCTTCAAGATCTACGTGCCCCGGGCCGAAGGGAAGGTTGACTGGAGTCCATGGCTCGGACCGCCAACGGTGGCGATTCGCGGAACAGAGGGGCTACACGGACAACGCGATCATTCAACACGGCGTCCTGGATTCTGGCGTCTCATTCATTCAGAAGCCGTTCACGCCGGACTCGCTTTCATCGAAGGTGCGCCAAGTGCTCGACGCGACGCCGGGATGGTGATGCTGCGATGCCGCCAGGGTGGTGGAGTCGCTGACCTGGTGACGACTGGCTTCGGCAAGTACTTCGCCACGCTGTGGGGGAGCGTTCACGACGAAATCGGGGTTCTCACGCGAAAAGCTCGCGGAACGACTCCTTCTGCAGGGCCGCGAAGCGCGACAGCTTCTGCATGTGCTCCTCGTGGCGCGTCTTCGCCCCCGCCTTTGCCTCGGCGGCCTTCTTCTTCACGCTGGCGATCTTCGCCTCCCAGCTCTCCTCGAGCTTCTTCGCCCGCTTCTGGAGGCGTTCGCGCTGGGCGGCCTGCTTCGCGCGAAGCTCGACGCGCTTTGCCTCGAGCGTCGTCTTCGCATCGCCCGTCGCCTTCGCGATCTCCGCCTCGACGTGCACCTGCTCTTCCTTGAGCGCCTGCATCTCGGCGCGGATCTGGGCCATCACGATGTCGTCCGTGGCCTGGCGGAATACGACGGCGCCGTGGGACGCCACGGCGACGTCCACGGGGACCGTCCAGTCTTCCCAGACGCTGGCGACGACGGCGTGGCTCCCCGGCTGGAGGCGCGTCGCGACGCCGTTCACAAAGTCCCCCGCGAAGCCCGAGTAGGCCAGATCCGCGCCGAGGCCTGTCGCGCCGCCGACCGCTGCGCCGATCGCGAGCCCTACGGGGCCGCCGAGCAGGCCGACGAGCGCGCCCGTGGAGAGCCCGAGGAGTGTTCCCAAGCCGCCGTCGAGATGGCGCGCGTCCTTGACGGACACTGTCCCTTCCTTGGACTTCACGATGACCGTCGACGAGTAAAGCTCGATCGACCCCTCCTCATCGAGGGCCTTGAGGGCTTTCACGACCTCGTAGGCCGCGCTTTCACTGGGCACGACAATCACGATCTCTTTGTCCATGGTTCTTCTCTCTCTCCATTGGTGGGTTGCGTTCCGTCACGTCGCGTTGGCCGGACCGAACAGGCTGTGGATGCGCACTCCGGCGGTGATGAGGACAATGCCATTGACCATCGCGTAGGCGGCGATGAGTCCGATGAGGGCGAGCATGCCGGCGAGCGGCAGCGCGAGGAGCGCGACACCACACGCCATCGACAAGAGCCCCGCGAAGACGAGCCCAACGACGTTTGCGGCCTCCTTGCGGATCGCGAACGCGATCGCGAGTTCGGCCGCGCCGGCGGTGAGCGCCCAGGCGCCGACGAGGACGTAGAGCGACAGCGCCGTGAGTCCGGGGTAAACGAAGGAGATCACCCCAGCCGCAACGCTGACGAGACCGCGGACGACGTAGGGCGCTTTCCCTTCCGGCAGGCGCAATCCGAAGCTCAAAAGGAGCGCGCCGTCGGCGAGTGCGTACACGCCAAACATCAAGACGATCGCGGCGATTGAGGCGCCCGGCCACACGATGGTCACGATGCCAAAGAGGATGCTCGCGATTCCGCGGACGACCCAAATGCCCCAGCTTCTTGCCAAGAGTTCCATGACGTTCCTTCCTTTCAAATCGCTGCCGATTGCGTCGGCCGTTTCAGTGGACTGGCCCCGAAGTTCGTGGACCGCCGTGACGAGCCCAGCCGAAACACCGGCGTAGGCCCGCACGACTTCGCGAGACGATCCTGAACGCTGTCGAGGCGTGCGATGGGACCGTCTCCTTCTGGGCCCACAGGTACGCCCTGCCCGCGAGCAAAAGCACCACCCCGGGGGGTGGCGATCTTCACCACCCGTTCGGGTGGCGTATGTTGGTCCCCGCATGCTGATCGCGACGAAGCTCCGCCCTCCGGGCGGCGGCGCCCAATGGATCACGCGGGAACACGTGCTGGCCGACGTTGCCGCGCGCCACGAGGCTCGGCGTTGCCGGGCGTGCGTGATCGCGGCCACTGGCGGTTTTGGCAAGACGACGCTCGCGGCGCAGTGGGGCGAGCGGCTCGCTCGCGCTGGCGACGCCGTGTCGTGGCTCAGCCTCGATGCCGACGACGACAACCCCGAGCGGCTCTGCGAGTACTTGCTCGCCGCACTCCATCGAGCGCAGCCCGCCGTTGACAGCGATCTCGCGTCGCTGCTCGCCGACGGAGCCCCCGACGCGCCGTCGCGCGTACTCGCCGCCGCGATCAACGCCATCGCGTCCACCAAAAAACGCGCCACGGTGATCCTCGACGACTGTCATTGCATCACCGATCCGCGCGCACGGGAGCTGCTGCGTTTTCTCGTGGCGCGAAGTCCCGACAACCTGCACTTCATCCTCACGCTGAGGCCGCCCGCGCCGTTCCCGCTCGGCGCCTTGCGCGCGCACGACGAGCTCACGGAGGTGGACGCCCGGGCCCTACGGTTCGACGCAGACGAGGCCGATGCCCTGCTCAACCAGAGCGGCCAGCCGGTGCTCGACGCCGCCGCGACCCGCGCGCTGTGGGATCGCACGGAGGGTTGGCCGGCCGCGCTCAGACTCGTGTCGATTTCGCTGCGCGGCGCAGCCCATCGCAAAGCCGATGAGGTCATCGCCGGCTTGGCGCGTGCAAACCGCGCGGTCGCCGACTACCTCGCCGAGAACATCCTCGATCGCCTCGATGCGCAGTGGGCGCGCTTCCTCGTCAAGACCTCCGTGCTCGATCGATTGTGCGCCGACGTGTGCGATGCGGTGACCGGCGAGACGGGGAGCCAGAAACTGCTCGATCGAACCGAGGAGGCCGGCCTATTCCTCGTCGCTCTCGACGCCGAACGGTGCTGGTTCCGCTACCACCAGGTGTTCGTGGAATTGCTGCGACGACGCCTCGCTGCCTCCCCGGACTTGTCCGCTCGCGATCTCCATCTCGCCGCATCGGAGTGGTTCGCGAATCAAGGCCTGATCGAAGAGGCGGTCGGCCACGCGCGCTCGGCGAGCGCCGCCGATCGTGCCGTCGAGCTCGTCGAACGCGACGCGATGTTGCTCGTCGAGCAGAGCCGGATGTCGCTCTTGCTCGCTCTCGTCGACAAGCTCTCCCCTTCGGCCGTTGCCGATCGACCGGGTCTCCAGGTCGCGATCGCCTGGGCCAGGTGCCTGCTGCATTTGCCCGGCGAGACCGGCGCGATGCTCGACGCGTTCGCACCGAGTGACCCGGCGCAGGCAGCCGAGCTCGATCTCATCCGCTCGGTCAACGTGGGCTTCGAGCTCGACGATCCCGAGCGCATCGCGCCGTTGCTCGAACGAGCCATGCCTCACCTGCGCACGGAGCCGTGGTTGCTCGGCGTGGCGGCGAACGTGCGCGCGTTCGCCGAGTTCCGCCGCGGGCGCCTCGCGGCCGCGCGTGGCGCCGTGACGAGCGGACGTCCCCATCAGGATCGCGCGCGCGGGAGCTTCAGCGCGGTATACGGGCGTTGCATCGAGGGGCTCGCGCAGCAAGAGCTCGGCGACCTCGATGGCGCAGAGAAGAGCTTCGAGCGTGCGCTCGACGTCGCGGTGCGCGACGTCGGCCGCCACGGCTACGCGACCCGGATGGCGTCGGCGTTCCTCGGCGCAATTCGCTACGAGCGCGACGATCTAGCCGGCGCGAACAAGCTGCTCGAAGCGGCGTTCTCGGTGCGCGAGAGCGGCATCCCCGACATTCCCATCGCGATCTACGTCGCGCGCATCCGACTCAACGAGGCACGCGGCGACCACGACGCGGCGCGCGCGGAGATCTACGAGTGCACGCGTCAGGCGGCATCGCGCCGACTCGAGCGCCTCGCAGCGGCGGTGATGCTCGAACAGGTGCGCATCCACCTCGCGGCGGGCGATGTGGATCTAGCAGCCCGGCGATGCGACGCCCCGAGCGGCCCCCGCCCGCCGGACGCGCATCGTCAGCAGGCGTGGGAGCTCGGGGTGCTTGCCCGGGCGCGGGTAGCGATCGCCCGCGGACACGCGACGTCCGCGCTGCCCTTGCTCGTCGATCTGCGGGATCGCGCCCAAGCCGAAGGTCGACGTCGCTTCGAGCTCTCCGTGCGCGTCGTCACCGCCCTCGCCATCCAAGCCGCCGGCGACGGGACGGCCGCGCGCGCGGAGCTCGCCGCTGCGCTTGTCCTTGGCGAAGAGCAGGGCGCCGTCCGAACGCTGGCGGACGAAGGCCAGGCGCTCCACCTGCTGCTTCGCCGACTCCCGGCGTCACGGTACGTCGGGCGCCTCCTGGGGGTCGCGCGCTCCGCGGGTGCAGTCGCGGTCGCGCCGCCCGTCGGGGGGACGGGCTCCGCCACGCCCGTTGCAAGCGCATGGCCCTCGTTGATTGAGCCGCTGAACGTTCGCGAGCTGCAAATCCTCCGCCTCATCGAAGGAGGAATGGTCAACAAGGACGTGTCGGCCACGCTCGGGATCGGGCTCGACACCGTAAAGTGGCATCTTAAGAACGCATACAAGAAGCTCGGCGTTGCGACCCGCACCGGCGCGATACACGCCGCGCGTTCCGCTGGCGTGCTTGGAACCACGGGACCGAAGCCGCGGCTCGCCAGCGCGTAACTTGGTGCCAGTCGCACCGCACCGAAAGAGCTCGCTTGCGCTTGGAACGGACGCCGGCTCGCAGATTGCTGTTGGCGACACCGCTACCTCCATGCTCGCGCAAAAGCTGCTCACCGCCCAAAACATAACGCCCTACTGTGAACCGCATCCCCGGCCCCCGCCGCCGAACCCGTGGGCGCTCTACCGCCGGCGCCGGACGAGCGAGCGGGGTTGCAGAGGCGTGGGTTCGCTACGCCGGAAGCCTTCCTTCTTCGCCGGTCTCTCGTTCGTCCTCGGGGATCCAGCTGTGTTTGCGCAGGAACAGCCGGATGCGCCCGAGCCACTCCATCGCCTCGATGTGAGCGATGTAGCGGCACGCGAGGCCTCGCGCCGGACGAGGGCATCCTCACGCGGCCGGGGCACCGGCGCCGGGTGACCGCGCTCCGCCGGTACCTCGCCCGCATGGGCGTCGAGAATTGGGTCAAGCACGACCCTTCCGCGTTGGGAACGTCCGTGCCCAAGACGGCGCGCGACAAGTACCCGGGCTTCGAGCACGTCTTCAAGCGCTACGGGGCGGAGCTCTACGCGTGCGCCGTCGTTCCCCGGGAGCTCGATGCCGCGCGCGCCGTCGTTCAGGCCTTCCTCGACCTCTATGCCTTCGAGCGGGGCTGGCAGGTCATGAGGGCGTACGAGCCCGAGTACGACGCCTTCCACGCGAAGCTTCGCGACGACATCTTCGCTGTCCCTTCCATCGACGAGGTCCACCAGCTGCTGCGCTCGCGCCGCTTCGTCGTGCTGCAAGGCCCGCCTGGGACCGGCAAGACGCGCATGGCGGACGAGATCCGCCGTCAGTTCTTCGGCGGGCGAGGCCTGACCGTGCAGTTCCACCCGGCGGTCACGTACGAGGACTTCGTGGTGGGCCTCTCCCCCGACGCGAAGGAGCGCACGCTCCGCTTCGATGTCCGCCCAGGATGGCTCCTCGAAGCCGCGCGAGCCGCGAAGGACGCTCCATTTCTGTTCGTCATCGACGAGATCAACCGGGCCGACCTCGGGCGCGTGCTCGGCGAGGCGATCTACCTGTTCGAACCGACGGAGATCGGCGGCGAGCGAGCCCGACGCGTACACCTGCCGCATCCTGTCCACGGCGATACCGAACTGTCGCTCCCGACGAACCTCTACGTCCTCGCGACGATGAACACCGCGGACCGGAGCATCGCGTCCATGGACCTCGCGGTACGGCGCCGATTCGCCTTCGTGACACTTCCGCCGGAGCGTGCTGCCGTCGCGGCTCGCGGCGTTCAGGCCGCAACGTCCGCCTTTGATCTGGTAGCGGAGGTGTTCGTCGAGCACGCGCCCGGCGACGCGCTCCAGCTGATGCCCGGGCACGCCTACTTCCTCGTGAAGAACGAGGACGAGCTCCGCGACCGGCTCCGCTTCGAGATCATCCCGCTTCTCGACGAGTACTTGCAGCAGGGGCTTCTTGGCCCGGGCGCCCACGAGCTCTACGCCGTTCGTGACGCGCTCGAGGACACGGTGCGGGCTGATGGCAAGTCGGCGTAGCGGTCAGCGCCGTCTTCCGGCTCGGGTCGCGCCGCGACACGCCGGAGCCGCGGCCCCCCAGAAGCCCCTCCTCAAGGCCCGCGACCACGGCGCCGGCGTGACGCTCGACGCCGACGGTTTCGCACCGGCCCAGCGCGGCGGCGGATGGGGACCGTTCGCGGATTCCTTCCTCCGCATGAACGAGCCAGCGCTGACCAAGCTCGACGTGCGCCCCGAGATCGGGTCCTCAGAGGCGGGCGTTCGCGTCAGGCTGGTACCTGGCGGGCGAGCAGGGGCCATCCGCTCCGGTCGGCCCAGACTGGACACGTGACGGCGGGGCTTGTCGTCGAGCCCCGCTTTGGCTGGGCAGGCGTGGGCAGCGTGCTTTCTCAGACTGGCTGGGCCGCTGCGCCGGAGTTTCTTGAAGGGCCCCTCGTTCCGGGCAGCGGCCGG
Organism: uncultured Polyangiaceae bacterium; assembly: GCA_964628155.1. Classification (GTDB taxonomy): domain Bacteria; phylum Myxococcota_A; class Polyangia; order Polyangiales; family Polyangiaceae; genus Palsa-1150. Next base: position 13,010 of record CAZVPE010000155.1, read on the forward strand.
GAGGTCCCCCCCTGGGTCCTCGCCGGCCCAGTGCTAGCCCGGATCGCGGAGCTCCTCGATGCCCTCCGCCGCGGCTACCACACGCAAGAGGAGGTCCTTCGCAAGCCCAGGGGGCGCATCCTATGGGGTCGGTACATCAACGAGTCGCTCACGAGCGGCCGCTGGGCGAACCTCCCTTGTCGCTACCCCGAGCTATCGGCGGACCCGCTCGTCCGGAGGATGGCGCGGTGGGGGCTCGAGCGCGTTCGGACCGAGCTCGCGGTGGTCGGCGGACGCGACCCCATCGCGCGCCTACTCGTCTCGCTGGCCGATGAACTTCTTTTTCGTGTGCGTGACGTCCTCCCCCTCGTGCCGAGACGAGGCGACCTCGAACGCGTCGAGGCCAGCGATCGGCTGCTGGCTACCGCTCTCCGTCGCGGCCTCGAAGCGCTCGGGTGGGTCGTGGACGAACGCGGGCTCGGCGGCGGACGGGAGATGGATGGCCTGGCTTGGGCGCTGCCCTTGCACGAGCTGTGGGAGAACTACGTCGAGGCCCTCGTACGACGTGAGGCCGCGCTTGTCGGTGGAAGCGTCCGGGTCGGACGGAAGCGCGAGACGGTCTTCCCCCTCGAATGGACGGATCCATCGCATCGATCGCTAGGCCACCTCGTTCCCGACGTCGTCGTCTTCACGAGCAACGCGGTTCACATCGTCGACGCGAAGTACAAGGCCCACCTCGCCGAGCTCGACGAGCACGGATGGCAGCGCTTCACGGACGATGCGCGCGAGGCGCACCGCGCGGACATTCACCAGGTGCTCGCGTACGCGGCCCTGTACTCCGCCGACGAGGTTCACGCCTCGCTCGTTTACCCCTTGCGACGAACCACCTACGAGGCCCTCGCACGCCGGGGGCGCGATCGCTCCGTCGCGCACCTCCTGCACGGAGCGAGACGCGTGCGGTTGGAGCTTCGCGGGATCCCATTCGGCGCCGAAGGAGGCGAGCGAGGACCCCGGCATGCGCTAATTTAGGTTCGGGGCGTTTCCTAAAGTATCTTCCCAGGTACCCAAGCTTCCTAAGCTAGATCGTGCAAGCATCCGACTTCACTACGAAAGCACCTGGCAAGCTCGTGCCCGCGGAGCG